>JALSRI010000001.1 GCA_026984835.1 Thiohalobacter sp.
GCGCTGCGCCGCAGCCGCGAGGCCAGGCGCCGGGCCAGTTCGCCGAACAGTTCGGTCTGGGTCGGGTGCGGGTGGATGGCGTGGCCGACCTGGTCCAGGGTAAGGCCCGCGGACACTATCATCACCGCCTCGCCGACCAGGGTGTCGGCGTGGTCGGCGAGCAGGTGCACGCCGACGATGCGCCGCGTCTGCTTGTCGGCCACCAGCTTGATCAGGCCGTGCTGTTCGTCGTTGATCATGGCCTTGGCGTCGATGCTGATGGGCACCTTGGCCTCGACGGCGTCGATGCCCTTCGCCTTCGCCTGCTCCACGGACAGGCCCACGAAGGCCGCCTCGGGGCGGGTGAAGATGACGCCGCAGTCCTTGTCCTGGTCGTAGACCAGGTCCTCGCCGAGCAGGGTGGCGGCCGCCACCCGGCCCTGCTGGGCGGCGGTATGGGCCAGCATCAGGCCGCCGATGACGTCGCCGATGGCGAAGATGTGCGGCACGCTGGTGCGGCAGCGGGCGTCGGCCTTGACGATGCCGTTCTCGACGGCTACGCCGGCCTTGTCCAGCCCCAGGCCGTCCAGCACCGGGCGCTTGCCGGTGGCCATGATGACGTAGTCTGCCTTGATGCTGTGGCCCTTGCCTTCGGCGTCCTTGTATCTGACCGTGACGGCACCGGCCTTGCCGCTGATCTTCTCGACAGCGGCGGAAGTATGCACGGTCAGGCGCGGGTCGTCGTTGAGCACGCCCGTGAGGTGCTTGGCGATTTCCGGCTCGACTTCGGCCAGGATGCGCTCCTGCGCCTCCAGCAGGGTCACCCGGGTGCCGAAGTCCTGGAAGATCTGCGCCATTTCCAGGCCGATGGCGCCGCCGCCGATGACCACCAGCTTCTTCGGCTGCTCCGGCAGGTTCCAGACGGTGTCCGAGGTCAGCACGCCGCCGCCCTCGGCCAGGCCCTCGCGGGCGCCCGGGATGGGCGGCACGAAGGGCGGCGCGCCGGTGGCGATGACGGCGCAGCCGAAGCGCAGCGTCTCGCCCTGCGGCTTGTCGCCCGGTTCGGCGCGGCGGTGCGGGTCGTCGTTGTTGCCCGAGGTATCGACGAGCAGGGTGTGATCGTCGACGAAGCGGCCGAAGCCCTGGATGTACTTGATCCTCACGCCGGTGTCGGTCTTCAGTGCCATGTCGCCGCGCGCCTCCAGCACCTTGCGCCGGGTCGCTTCCAGCGCCGCCCAGTCCAGCTTCGGCTTGCCGGGCGTGATGCCCAGGTGGGGATCGGTGAGCCGGTCGCGGAGGCGGTCGGCGGCGGCGCGCCAGGCCTTGGAGGGGATGCAGCCGCGCCACAGGCATTCGCCGCCCGGCAGGGGCGCGTCGTTGACCAGCGCCACCTTGAGACCGTGGCCGGCCAGGTCGCGGGCGCAGTCCTCGCCGCCGGGGCCGCCGCCCACCACCACCACGTCGTAGTCCCAGTCGCCCTCGGGGATGGCCGGGCCGGTCGGCCCCATCCAGGACTCGGGCTGTTCGATGAGGGTCTTGAGTTCCTGCAGGTAGAGCGCCACGTCGGCGCCGTTCACCACCCGATGGTCGCCGGTAATGGTGAAGGGGCTGCCCTGCTCGGTGTTGGCGGCGATGGCCAGGATGGCGGCGATGCCGGGCGTGGCGATGGCGTCGAAGTGATTGACGCCGAACATGCCCATGTTGGAGATCTGGAAGGTCGAACCGCTGTATTCCTCCGGTTTCAGGCGGCGCTTGCGGGCGCGCTCCACCAGGTCCTTCCAGTCTTCGTTGAGTTCTTCCAGCGAACGCGACTCGCAGCCGCGCAGCACCGGCACCACCAGGCCGCCGCCGTCGGCGGCCACCGCCATGCCGATGTCGACGTTGCCGCGCTCGATCAACTGGTCGACCGGCTTGTAGCACCAGTTCATCTTCGGATGCTTCTGCATGGCCAGGGCGCAGGCCTTGGCGATGGTGACCGTCACCGAGGCGCCCTTGGCCTTGGAGGCCTTGATGAGCGCACCCAGGCGGATGTAGCTGGTGACATGGAAGGTGGGCATGGTCAGCGAGGCGGTCATGGCGTCGCTGATGGCCTTTTCCAGCTTGTTCATGGGACGGCCCTGCCCGGGCACGTCCACCTGCGGGAAGCCGGCCACGGCCGGGGCGGCGGCCGGCGCCGCCCGCGCGCCCTGCACGTCGGCGCCGGTGATGGCGCCGCCCGGGCCGCTGCCGCTGAGCGCGTTCAGGTCGACACCGCGCTGCGCCGCCAGGGCGCGCGCGTAGGGCGTCGCCGGCCTGCCCTGCGGGCGCGGCGCCGGCTGGCCGGCTGGCGCCGCCGGGGCGGCGGCCGGTGCTGCCGCGGCTGCAGGGGCGGGCGCCGGAGAGGACGCGCCCCCCCCGGCCGGCCTCGCTTCGGCCGCGGCGGCCGGTGCCGCTTCCGCTTCCTCGTCGACCACCTTGTCCGGGCTGTCCACCAGGTAGGCCAGCGGCGCGCCCACCGGCACCGTGCTGTCCACCGGCGCCAGCGGCCCGGACAGGTAGCCCTCGCGGAACACCTCCACGTCCATGATGGCCTTGTCGGTCTCCACCTGCGCCACCACGGTGCCGCGTTCGATCCGGTCGCCGGGCTTCTTCTCCCAGCTCACCACCACGCCCTCGGTCATGGTGTCGGACAACTGTGGCATGGTGATGGTGTAGGTCGCGCCCTCGGGTGCGGCGGCCGCTGCGGCCGGTTCCGTCCCGGCCGGCCCTGCTGTTTCCGTTTCGGGTGCGGGTGCGGCCATGGCTTCGACGGGCGCCGCCGCAGCGGGCGTGGCCTCCGGCGGGGCCGCCGGGGCGGCGTCCTCGCCGGACTGCACTTCCTCCGGACTGGCGACGAGGTAGCCGATCGGCTCGCCCACCGGCACGGTACTGTCGACCGGCGCCAGCGGCCCGGACAGGTAGCCCTCGCGGAACACCTCCACGTCCATGATGGCCTTGTCGGTCTCCACCGTGGCCACGATGTCGCCGCGCTCGACCTTGTCGCCGATATTCTTTTCCCAGCTCACCAGCACGCCCTCGGTCATGGTGTCCGAGAGCTGGGGCATCTTGATTACGTAGGGCTCAGCCATGAAATGTTCCAGGTGGTCGGGTTTGTCTATTTAACCACTAAGGCGCACTAAGGCGCACCAAGGGAAAGAATATAACCGCGAAGGACGCGAAGGACGCGAAGGGGAAAATATTGAAAAGATCTTCCTTCGCGTCCCTGGCGTCCTTCGCGGTTGAAACGGTTTTTCCCGAGTCCTTTCCGGTTTTCCTTAGTGCGCCTTTGTGCGCCTTCGTGGTCGATACCATCATTTACCAAACATCTTGCGCACGGCAGCGACCACATCACCGGCGCTGGGTATGGCCGCCTTCTCCAGCGTGTGGTTGTACGGCATGGGCACGTTGACCGCCGTCACCCGCACCGGCTGGGCGTCCAGGTCGAAGAAGCATTCCTCGTTGATGATGGCCATGACCTCGGCGCCCACACCCACCGGCGCCTCGTCTTCCTCGGCGATCACGGCGCGGTGGGTCTTGCGCACCGAGGCGGCGATGCCGGCGCGGTCCAGCGGCGCCAGGGCGTAGAGGTCCACGACCTCGGCCTCGATGCCGTACTGCTTCGACAGCGTCTCGGCCGCCTGCAGACACCAGTGCACGGAAATGTTGTAGCCGAACAGGGTGACGTCGCGACCCTCGCGCACCACCTCCGAGCCTTCCAGGGGGTGGAAGTATTCCTCGTCGGGCACCTCGCCCTTCATGTTGTACATGAGTTCGTGTTCGTTGATGAACACCGGGTCGTTGCAGCGCACGGCCGACTTCAGCAGGCCGTAGGCCTGCCTGGGGTTGGACGGCGTCACCACGCGCAGGCCGGCGATGCCCATGAATACCTTCTCCATGCGCGCCGAATGCTGGGCGCCGAGCTGGTGGGCGGTGCCGCCGGGCGAGCGCACCACCACCGGTGCGGCGAGCTGGCCACCCGACATGTAGCGCACCTTGGCGGCGCTGTTGAACAACTGGTCCATGGCCAGCCAGGCGAAGTTGACCGACATGATCTCGATGATGGGACGCACCCCGAGGAAGGAGGCGCCGATCCCCAGGCCGGTGTAGCCGTTCTCGGAGATGGGCGTGTCGATGACCCGCTCCGCGCCGTACTTTTCGTACAGCCCCTTGGTGGCCTTGTAGGTGCCGCCGGCCACGCCGATGTCCTCGCCCATGCAGATCACCAGCGGATCGCGTTCCATTTCCTCGTCGTGGGCGCGGCGAATGGCCTCCCAGTACATGATATTCGCCATCAGCGGCCACCTCCGTAGACCCAGGGGTCGTTCTCCGCGAACACGTATTTCTCCAGGTCCTCCACCCGCGGCTCCGGTGAGGACTCGGCGAAGGCGATGATCTCGTCCTCGATCTCGTCGAGGATCTCGGTGTCCATGGCCTTGAAGTCGTCCTTGGTCAGCTCGCCGGCCTCGATCAGGCGGTCGCGCAGCATGATGATGGGATCGCGGTTCGACCACATGCGTTCTTCGTCCTTGGAACGGTAGGCATTGGAGTCCGACATGGAATGACCGCGGTAGCGGTAGGTCATGAGTTCCAGGAAATAGGGACCCTTGCCGGAACGCACGTGATCGACGGCCTTCTTCGCCGCCTTGTAGACCTTTTCGATGTCCTGGCCGTCTTCCTGCGCCGAGGGAATGTTGTAGGCGGCCACGCGCTTGTACTGGTCGACCACGGCCGTCGAGCGGTCGATGCGGGTGCCAATGCCATACAGGTTGTTCTCGCACACGAACAGCACCGGGAGCTGCCACAGGGCTGCCATGTTCATGGTCTCGTGGAAGGTGCCCTGGTTGTTGGCGGCATCGCCCAGGAAGCAGATTGCGATGTCATCGCTGCCCTGCATCTTGAGCGCCTTGGCCATGCCGGCGGCCAGCGGGAAGGGCCCACCCACCAGCGCGTAACCGCCCATGAAGTGATGCTCGACGTCGAAGATGTGCATGGAACCGCCGCGACCCCTGGAGCAGCCGGTCTCCTTGCCGTACAGCTCCGCCATGATCTTCTTCGGGTCGGTGCCGCATTTGATGGCGTGCACGTGGTCGCGGTAGCCGGTGATGACATAGTCCTGCCCCGGCCGGGCCGCTTCCAGCACCCCCAGGGCGCAGGCTTCCTCACCCGGGTACAGGTGCAGGAAACCGCCAATCTTGCGCTCTACGTAGGCTTCGTAGCAGCGTTCCTCAAAGCGCCGCGCGAACAACATTTCGCGCAGCAGCCGTTTCTTGTCGGCGACGTTCATGAGGCTCCTTGCAGTTGCGGGTGGCCCGGGAGCCCCCGTCAATGGATTGAATCTATTGAAAATTCACAGAATATCCCGCATGCTGCGGCGGCAGCCGCCGCGCCGCGTGTATCCGGCAAAAACCAAGCGCGATATGATCTTTGTTTTGCCCCACCAGGTCAAGGCGAAAACCGCCGCGAACTTGACAAAAACTGGCGTTAAATCAAATGGAAATCACCCTCGCCCGGCCGGATGACTGGCACCTGCACGTACGCGACGGGGCGGCGCTGCCCTCGGTGCTGCCGCACACCGCCCGCCGCTTCGGCCGCGCCATCATCATGCCCAACCTGCGCCCGCCGGTGACCACCACCGAACAGGCGCGCGCCTACCGCGAGCGCATTCTCGCCGCCTGCCCGGCCGGCAGCGGGTTCGAACCCCTGATGACGCTCTACCTCACCGACCGGCTGCCGGCGGACGAGATCGAACGCGCCGCCGACAGCGGCATCGTGCACGCCGTCAAGCTGTACCCCGCCGGCGCCACCACCAACGCCGACGCCGGGGTCACCGACCTGAAGCACTGCCGTGCCGTGCTGGAAACGATGCAGCGCATCGGCATGCCGCTGCTGGTCCACGGCGAGGTCACCGACCCCGGCGTGGACGTGTTCGACCGCGAGGCGGTGTTCATCGAGCGCCAGCT
>JALSRI010000002.1 GCA_026984835.1 Thiohalobacter sp.
GCTCAGGTTGCGCTCGCCGCGTTCCACCGCGCCCACATAGGTGCGGTGCAGGCCGCACCGGTCGGCCAGCTGCTCCTGCGACCAGCCCCGCCCCCGCCGCAGGCGGCGGACGTTTCTGGCCAGCAGGATTCGTGTCTCCTCAACCACGCCGGGAGTCTAGCACAGGGCTGTGTAAATATACAGTATGGCTCCGCCGGGCCCGGTCCGTATGGTTCACGGTGGATTGTGCGACGGTCGTCCGCAGACCGCTTGCCTGGTGGGGTTCGCTGCGCTCACTCCACCCTACGGGGAGTCAGGGGAGTCAGGGGAGGCGGGCTGCGGTGGTGGGGGTGCCAGGAACAGGTTGGGATCCACCCGCGCGTCGTTCAGGCTCACACTCCAGTGCAGGTGGGCGCCGGTGACGCGGCCGGTCTTGCCGACCCGGCCGATGATCTCGCCGGCGGCGACGCGCTGGCCCGGTTTCACGCCGATGCGCGACAGGTGGCAGTACATGGTCACCAGGCCCTGGCCATGGTCGATGAACACGGTGTTGCCATTGAAGAAATAGGCGCCGGTGTCGACCACCGTGCCGGGCGCCGGCGCCCGCACCGGCGTGCCCTCGGGGGCGGCCAGGTCGAGCCCGCTGTGGGGCTTGCGCGGTTGTTCGTTGAAGAAGCGCCTGAGCCCGAACGGGCTGCTGACCGGCGCCTGCACCGGCAGCCGCAGGCGCAGGGTGGCGGGCGGCTGCGGGCTCCAGGTGGCCAGCGCCCTGCGGATGCGCTGCTGCTCGCGGGCGATGCGTTTCAGGTCGCGTTTCTCCGGGTTCACCATGCGCTTGTTCTTCAGGGTGATGTGCTGACTCTGGTAGGCCTTGTCGCGGACGTGGAACGCAACCGTATAGCGGTGGCCGTCGCGGTCGGTGACCGCCAGGCTGTGCTCTCCCGGGCGGGTGGACAACGGCAGGCCGACCACGGCCAGCGGCCGCGTCTGGCCGGCCCGGTGCACTACCATCACCCGGTGCTTGCCGAAGCGCACCACCGGTCCGGACACCTCGGGCAGCGGCACCAGGGCGATGCCGCCGGGCACCGGGGCGTCGTCGGGCAGTGCCCGGGCGCCGGCCAGCGGGCTGGACAACAGGCACAACAGCAACAGCAGGGACTTCATTCTTCCTCCGTGGACAGGACTTCGCTGAACACCCGGCCACGCGCCAGTCGCGTCTCGAGGCGGTCGCCGGGCTGCACCTGGCCGGCGTCGCGCAGCACCCGGCCGCCGGGCGGGGCCAGGGTGATGGAATAGCCGCGCTGCAGGGTGGCCAGCGGGCTGACCAGCTCCAGCGCCCGGCCACCCTCGGCCAGCCGCCGGCGGGCTCCCTCCAGGCGATGCAGCATGGCCTGCTGCAGGCGCCGCTGTAACGCGTCGCAGCGCCCCCGCAGGTCCCGCAGGCGGTGCCGCGGCGTGTGCTGGCGCAGCCGTGCGGCCAGTTCGCGCAGCCGCGCGGCGAGGTGCTGGTGGTGGTGGCCGAGGGCGAGCCGCAGACGCTGTTCCAGTTCGTCCAGGCGCTGGTTCTGTTGCAGCAGGCGTTGGCCGGGATGCTGCTGCTGGAGGCGCCGCGAGAGCCAGCGCAGCCGCTGGCGCGCCTGTGCCAGGCGCTCGTCCTGGGCGCGGCGCAGGCGCCGCTCGAAGGTGGCGCAGCTTTCCTGCACCTTGCGGACGTCGGGGCTCAGCAGTTCGGCGGCCGCCGAGGGTGTCGGCGCGCGCCGGTCGGCGACGAAATCGGTGATGACGAAGTCGATCTCGTGGCCGATGGCGCTCACCACCGGGAGTTCACAGGCCGCCACGGCGCGCGCCAGCGCCTCTTCGTTGAAGGGCTGCAGGTCTTCCAGCGAGCCGCCACCGCGGGTCAGCAGCAGCACGTCGCAGTCGGCACGCCGCTCGGCCGCACGCAGGGCGCGCACGATCTCCGCGGCGGCCCCCTCGCCCTGCACGGGCACCGGGTAGACGACCACGGGGATGGCCGGGAAGCGCCGCCCGAGCACCGTCAGCACGTCGCGGATGGCGGCGCCGCGCGGCGAGGTGATGACGCCGATGCAGCGCGGCCAGGCTGGCAGGGGCCGCTTGCGGGCCTCCTCGAACAGGCCCTCGGCGGCGAGGCGGTGCTTGAGGGCCTCGAAGGCGCGCCTGAGGGCGCCGTCGCCGGCCTCCTCCATGTGCTCGACGATGAGCTGGAAGCTGCCGCGCGGCTCGTACAGGCTGACCCGGGCCCGCACCAGCACCTGCATGCCGTCGGCCGGCCGGAAGCCCAGCTGGCGGCCGCGGTTGCGGAACAGGGCGCAGGACACCTGGGCGCCGGCGTCCTTGAGGGTGAAATACAGGTGGCCGGAGGCCGGCCGGGCCAGGTTGGAGAGCTCGCCCTCCACCCAGATCAGGGGAAAGGCGCCCTCCAGCAGGCCGCGCGCCTCGCGGTTGAGGCGGCTGACGCTGAAAACCTCGCGGCGGGACGTCTGGCCGGGCGTGCTGGACATGATCCCATGATAACCCGGATCGGGCGTGGTTTACCCCCACCCCGGCAAAAACTATAATGGCCCGCTTATCTTATGATCGCCCAGGGTGTCCCATGCTGCGTGTGTTCGAACAAGCCCTCACTTTCGACGATGTGCTGCTGCTGCCGGCGCATTCCACCGTGCTGCCGCGCGACGTCGACCTGAAGACCCGTGTCACCCGCGACATCCAGCTCAACATCCCCATCCTGTCGGCGGCCATGGACACCGTCACCGAGGCGCGCCTGGCCATCGCCCTGGCCCAGGAAGGCGGCATGGGCATCGTCCACAAGAACATGACCGGCACCCAGCAGGCGGCCCAGGTGCGGGCGGTGAAGAAGTTCGAGAGCGGCGTCATCAAGGATCCCATCACGGTAACCCCTGACACCAGCATCCGCGAGGTGCTGGAGATCACCCGTGCCCACAACATCTCCGGCGTGCCGGTGGTGGAGGGCGAGCAGCTGGTCGGCATCGTTACCAACCGCGACACCCGCTTCGAGACCCGCTTCGACGCACCGGTGTCCAGCATCATGACGGGCAGGGACAAGCTGGTGACGGTGAAAGAGGGTGCCGACCGCGAGGAAGTGCTGCGCCTGCTGCACCAGCACCGCATCGAGAAGGTGCTGGTGGTGGACGACGACTTCCGCCTGCGCGGCCTGATCACGGTCAAGGACATCCAGAAGGCCAGCGACAAGCCCAACGCCTGCAAGGACGACCAGGGCCGGCTGCGGGTGGGCGCGGCGGTTGGCGTCGGCGCCGGCACCGACGAGCGCGTGGAGGCGCTGGTGGAGGCCGAGGTGGACGTCATCGTGGTCGATACCGCCCACGGCCACTCGCAGGGCGTGCTGGACCGGGTCGCCTGGGTGAAGAAGCACTTCCCGCAGGTGCAGGTGATCGGCGGCAACATCGCCACCGCCGAGGCGGCGAAGGCGCTGGTGGAGGCGGGCGCCGACGGCGTCAAGGTCGGCATCGGCCCGGGCTCCATCTGCACCACCCGCATCGTGGCCGGCGTCGGCGTGCCGCAGATCAGCGCCGTGGCCCATGTCGCCGAGGCGCTCGAGGGCACCGGCGTGCCGCTGATCGCCGACGGCGGCATCCGCTACTCCGGCGACGTCGCCAAGGCCGTCGCCGCCGGCGCCCATTCCATCATGGTGGGCAGCATGTTCGCTGGCACCGAGGAGGCGCCGGGGGAAGTGGAACTGTTCCAGGGCCGCTCCTACAAGTCCTACCGCGGCATGGGCTCGCTGGGCGCCATGGCCGGCCAGCAGGGCTCCAGCGACCGCTATTTCCAGGACAACAGCGAGGCCGACAAGCTGGTGCCGGAAGGCATCGAGGGCCGGGTGCCCTACAAGGGCCCGCTGCAGCCGGTCATCCACCAGCTCCTGGGCGGCCTGCGTTCCTCCATGGGCTACACCGGCTGCGCCACCATCGACGAAATGCGAAGCAAGCCGCAATTCGTACGCGTCACCGGCGCCGGCATGGCCGAGAGCCACGTGCACGACGTGCAGATCACCAAGGAAGCACCGAATTACCGGGTGTGAAAGATGCTTTAACCGCGAAGGACGCGAAGGACGCGAAGGAAAGAATTTTTTTGTACAAAAAATCCTGTCAAGTTGTCCTTCGCGTCCTTCGCGTCCTTCGCGGTTAAACTGATTCATTCCCGCACCCCCAAGGGGGAAACCACCTGAAGCCACCGAACAGAACGCCGTGACCACAACCGCCGACATTCACGCCCACCGCATCCTGATCCTGGACTTCGGGTCCCAGTACACCCAGCTCATCGCGCGGCGGGTGCGCGAGATCGGGGTGTACTGCGAGATCCATCCCTGGGACATGTCCGAGGACGAGATCCGCATCTTCCACCCGCACGGTGTGATACTCTCCGGCGGCCCCGAGACGGTCACCGCCGGCGACGCGCCGCGGGCGCCGGACATCGTGTTCGGGCTGGGCGTGCCGGTGCTGGGCATCTGCTACGGCATGCAGACCATGGCCGCGCAGCTCGGCGGCAAGGTGGAGAATGCCGAGCACCACGAGTACGGCTACGCCCAGGTGCGTGCGCGCGGCCATTCGCTGCTGCTGCGCGACATCGAGGACCACGCCAGTCCCGAGGGCTGGGGCCTGCTGGACGTGTGGATGAGCCACGGCGACCGGGTCGTCGAACTGCCGCCCGGCTTCAAGGTGATGGCCAGCACCGACTCGGCGCCCATCGCCGGCATGGCCGACGACGAACGCCGCTTCTACGGCCTGCAGTTTCACCCGGAGGTCACCCACACCCGCCAGGGCGGCCGCATCCTGCAGCGCTTCGTCCTCGACATCTGCGGCTGCGAGGCCCTGTGGACGCCCGGCAACATCGTCGAGGAGAGCATCAAGGCGGTGCGCGAGCAGGTCGGCGACGAGGAAGTGCTGCTGGGCCTGTCCGGCGGCGTGGATTCCTCGGTGGTGGCGGCTCTGCTGCACAAGGCCATTGGCGACCAGCTCACCTGCGTGTTCGTCGATACCGGCCTGCTGCGCCACCAGGAAGGCGACCAGGTCATGGCCACCTTCGCCGAACACATGGGCGTGAAGGTCATCCGCGTCGATGCCGAGGACCGCTTCCTCGATGCCTTGAAGGGCGAGGTTGATCCGGAGAAGAAGCGCAAGATCATCGGCAACCTGTTCGTCGAAGTATTCGAGGAAGAAGCCAACAAGCTGAAGAACGCCCAGTGGCTGGCGCAGGGGACCATATACCCCGACGTCATCGAATCCGCCGGCGCCAGGACCGGCAAGGCGCACCTGATCAAGTCACACCACAACGTCGGCGGCCTGCCCGAACACATGAAGCTAAAGCTGCTCGAACCGCTGCGCGAACTGTTCAAGGACGAAGTGCGCAAGCTGGGCGTGGAACTGGGCCTGCCCTACGACATGGTCTACCGCCACCCCTTCCCCGGCCCCGGCCTGGGCGTGCGCATCCTCGGCGAAGTGAAGAAGGCATACGCCGACATCCTGCGCCTGGCCGACCACATCTTCATCGAGGAACTGCGCAAGCACGACCTGTACGACAAGACCAGCCAGGCCTTCGCCGTGTTCCTGCCGGTGAAATCCGTGGGCGTCACCGGCGACGGCCGCCGCTACGACTACGTGGTGGCGCTGCGCGCCGTGGAAACCATCGACTTCATGACGGCCCGCTGGGCGCACCTGCCCTATGATTTCCTGGACCATGTCTCGCGGCGCATCATCAACGAGATCCCGGGCATATCGCGGGTCACCTACGACATCTCGGGCAAGCCGCCGGCCACCATCGAGTGGGAGTGACCGGCTCTCAAGGGCAATGTCAGGCACTGGTTGGCAACGACTGGCATATAGGCTGAGACCACAGGGTCCTGCTGTTGAACTATGAACAAAAGGAGTCGAAGACAATCAAGAATC
>JALSRI010000003.1 GCA_026984835.1 Thiohalobacter sp.
GAGTATCCGAAGAAGCTGGCGCCCTGACGGCCCCGCCATGACCGCCCGACAAGCGCCGAGGGACGGCCTGGGAGGCCGTGGCGGAGCGCGGGGGATTCACGCCCACACGCAGATGTCCGCCGCACCGGCGCTCCGGTGGGGTTCGCTGCGCTCACCCCACCCTGCGGGTGGCTTTGGCGGTTGTCGCGGGGGTGCTCATTTCAGGCGTTCGATGCGCAGGGCCTTGAGGACGTATTTTTCGTAGATGGGCTCGGCGCTGCCCTTCTTCATCTTGCGGATGAAGTACTTCTCGAAGGCGATCTTTGCCAGGTGTACCCACTTGCCCTTCTTGAACCAGTTGACGTTGCGCGGCGGAATCTGCGGCAGAGCCACGAAGGCGGCGCCGGTATCGCCCATGTCGGCCAGGCAGATGGCGTTCCAGGTGGCGGTCTGGGTCGGCTCCTGGCTGGCCAGTTCCGCCTTGATGTTCTCCACGATGGCCGTGACCATGGTCTCGATCATGTAGCCGGTCTTGGGGGCACCGGTCGGCACCGGGGTGGCCTCCACGGGCGGAATGGCGACGCAGACGCCGGCCGAGTAGATATTCGGGTAGGTCGGGTTGCGCTGGTGCTCGTCGATGATCACGAAACCGCGCGGGTTGCACAGGCCCTCGACGTTGGCAACGGCATCCACGCCCTTGAAGGAGGGCAGCATCATGGAATAGTCGAACGCCAGTTCGTGCTGCTTCTTGAGTTCACCGTTCTCGTCCAGCTCGTCGACGAACATCTTGCCTTCCTCGACGCGGGTGACCTTGGCGTTGGTGATCCATTCGATATGGCGGCTGCGCAGTTCGGACTCCAGCATGCCCCTGGAATCGCCGACCCCGCCCAGGCCGAGGTGGCCGATATAGGGCTCGGAGGTGACAAAGGTCATGGGCACCTTGTCGCGGATCTTGCGCTTGCGCAGGTCGGTGTCGAGGATGAAGGCGAACTCGTAGGCCGGCCCGAAGCAGCTCGCGAAGGGCATGGCTCCGACCACGATATGACCCGGATTTTCAACGAATTTCTGGTAACCATCCCAGGCACGCTGGGCATGGTCCACCGTGCAGATGGAATAGGTGTGCCCCTGCGGGCCGGACCCTTCGACCTCCTCGAAGGCCAGCTTCGGACCGGTGGTGATGACCAGGTAGTCGTAGTGCACGGTGTCGCCGTTCTCCATGCGGATGGTATTGGCCTTGGCGTCGATCTCGGCGGCCAGGCCGGCGATGAAGTCGATTCCCTTCTTGGCCAGGTAGGGCCGGATAGGGAAGGTCGTCTGATCGGGGGTACGCCAGCCCACTGCAACCCAGGGATTGGACGGTACGAACTGGAAGGTATCACTGGCGTTGATCACCGTGATGTTGTGCTCCTTGTCCAGTGCTTCGCGCATCTCGTACGCACAAGGCATGCCGCCGGTGCCGGCGCCCAGAATAACGATACGTGCCATTGCCTGTTCCTCCTGGTACTGCTCGCTCGCGCCGCCCCTGCGCCGGAAGGCGGGCGGGCCGGAACGAAGCGGGGTGGTCATTTCAAGTCTGGAACAAAAATACTATCACAGGGAACGTGCAGGAAAGCTGTCCATTCGGTCTTTTCTCGTCCGTATCTGATCTGGATCAGAAAACCCCCTCGTCAGGGGCAGGCGGGACGATTGTGAAATTCCAGCCGCAGGCCGTGCTCACCGAGCAGGACGCGGCTGAAAGCCGCGTTGTCGATGCGCGCCCGGTACCAGGCGGCGGGCTCCGAGCGCAGCACGTGACCCAGCACGGCGCGGATGACGCCGGCATGGGCGACGACCAGCAGGTGCTCGCCGGCGCGAACCTCCAGCAGGTCCTGCAGCGCCCGGGCCACCCGCTCGCCGAAGTCCTGCAGGGGTTCGGCGCCGGCGGGGCGTTTGTGGACGGGGTCGGCATGGAAGGCCGCGTAGGACGCCGGATCGGTCGCCAGGATCTGGTCGGGGCTGAGGCCCTCCCAGTCGCCAAAGCCCACTTCGCGGAACCGGCTGTCCACTTCCACCGGCAGCCCATGGCGCCCGGCCAGCGCCTCGGCGAAGGCGCGGCAGCGCCGCAGCGGCGAACTGACGATACGCTGCCAGGGGATGCGCTCTTCGACCGCGCTCCACATCTGCTGCCAGCCCCGCTCGCTGAGCGGATCATCGACGCCGTTGCCGCGGTAGCGGCGGCCACCGACGGGCTCGCCGTGGCGCAGGAAGTCGACCAGGGTGACGGGCCGGCTCAAGGCTTGCGTCCCAGCGGCGTCACGCTCGCCCCGCCCGCCGATTTCAGGCGACGCACCTCGATCTGGCGCAGCGCCGCGAAGAACTCGCCCTGCAGGCGCTTCATGGTCTGCCAGCCGGCCCGGTCGTAGAACACGCAGTCGTAGCCGACCGGCTGGCGCAGGTCTTCTCTTTCCCGGGGCCGGAAATCCTGCCAGGCCAGTTCGATGGCGCGCGGTCCCTGGCCGTCCACGAACACGACCTCCTGGTGGTCGATCACCGCCAGGTATTGCATGGAGCGGATGGGAACGAACAGGCTCTCTTCGCCGAGCCGCGTGAAGGACAGGTGGATGAGGCGGTACAGCCCGGCGGGAAGCTGGTGGCGTTCGCGCGCCAGTTCCTCTCCCCGCAGGAAACGCACTTCCATGATCAGAACGACCGGCGCTGCTTCCCGGCGTCAGTCTTCATCGCCGAGTTCCGGATCCCAGCCCGCCTCGCGGGCGCGCTGCACCGCTTCTTCCTGGATGCGGTAGAAGCGCTCCTGCAGCTCCGGCGGCAGGTTGCCTACCCGGAAGCCGTACCTGGCCCACTCGTCCTGCACCTGGTGCCAGAGTTTCTCGATGCCGGCCGCCAGCCAACCCTCGCAGGTCTCGTCCTCCGGCAGCAGGCCGAACACCCAGGCGTCACGGATGATCTTGCCGGTGTCGGTCATGCCGCCGTTGATATCCTTGTGGATGCCGACGTAGCGCTTCTGTTCCTTCATGACGTGAGGGTAGCAAAGAGTACCGGCAATTTCTCCGGCAGCCGCTGCACGTGGTCGATGATGGTGTAGTTGTTGCTGCCGAAGATACGCTTGACGTAGTCGTCGGCGTTGCGATCCAGGGTCAGGCAGTAGCTCATGATGCCCCTCGTATACAACTCTTCCACCGCCTTCCTGGCATCGTGCCGCAGGTGTTGCGGGTCGCGCTCGTCGATGTCGGCTGGCTCGCCATCGGTGACCAGCAACAGCAGCTTTTTGCGCTCCGGCTGGCGCAGCAGGTGGTGGCCGGCGTGGCGCATGGCGGCGCCCATGCGCGTCGACAGGCCGCCGCGCATGCCGGCCAGGCGCGCCTTGACGTCGTCGTTGAACTTCTCGCTGAAATCCTTGAAGCGGTAGTACTGCACGTCGTGGCGACCATCCGAGGCAAAGCCGTGGATGGCGAAGGGGTCGCCGATGCCGTCGATGGCCGTGGCCACCAGGGCACAGGCCTCGCGGGTGAGTTCCAGGATGGTCTTGTCCGAGCCCTCGACCTGCTCGTTGGTGGACTCCGACAAGTCCAGCAATACCACCACGGACAGGTCGCGGGCCTTGATGACGTTGCGCATGGTGATGCGCGGGTTGGGGTGCTGACCCATGCGGATGGAGATCATGGCGTCCACCGCCGCGTTGATGTCGATCTCGTCGCCATCCTCCATGTTGCGCTGGCGGATCACGCCCTCGGGCTGCAGCATGTCGATGATCTGTCGGATGCGGAAGGCGATGGGCCGGTGCTCGATCAGGATACGGTCGATGAGTTCGGGATCGCCCCTGGGCTGGCGGCGCTCGTAGACGGTCACCCAGTCCGGCCGGTGCAACTGCACCTGGTAGTCCCATTCCGGGTAGTGGAAGGGCTCGCTGATCGCCTCCTTGCCTTCCAGCTCGTTGATGGTGCAGGCTTCCTGGTCGAGCCAGAACGGCGTCTCCAGGCGCCAGATCTCCTGGGCGTCGTCGCCTGCCAGCTCCACGTCCAGCTCGTTGACCATGTCCATGACGGACACCGTCTTGCGCACCTGGCGCTGGCTGGCAGGAATGTATTCCGCGCCCTGGTCCCAGGACAACTCCTCGAACTGCCAGACGATGCGGTTGTCGTCGCGGTAGGGGATGCGGATGTTCTCCAGGATACGCAGGCTGGGCACTTCCCTGCGCGCCGAGAAGATATTGAACAGCTCCAGGCCCATGTGCCAGGAGAACTGGCCGTTGTCGCTGTTGTCGGCGATATTGGCGTGGAACTTCTGCACCAGCGCCTCGATCTCGGCGTCGTCGCCGTGCACCGCGGGATCCGCCAGCATCAGCGCCGTGCGCTCCAGCACCGCGAGCGTCGGGTGTTCGACACCGCCTTCGTGGGGGAGGTCGAGCAGGCTGCGCCACAGGCGCCGCAGGCCCGGGAATTCCTGCACGGCGCGGTACTCGACCCGGGCATCTTCCAGCAGGCCGACGAAGAACATCTGCGCCGGCGTCAGCTCGTCGGCGCAGATGGCCTCGCGGGTATAGACCAGGTGGGCCGCCATGTGGGCGGCGATGGCGCGGTACAGCTCCAGCCCCTTGATGCCGTCGACATCGTCCACGGCGTCGGGCAAGTGCATGATGTGGGCTTCGATAAAGGGCCTGAAGGTGCTGTCGGCCTCGGCCGGCCGCAGGAAGAAGTCCCGGCCCCAGAAGGCACGCAGGTAAAAGTTGAGCTTGCGCTGCACGTCGATGAACAGCGTGCCGCGGCGCTCCTTCTTGAGCATGGCGATGCTGTCGGTGGTCCTGAGATCGAAATAGGCCACCTGGTTCTGCAGGTCGCGCTTGTAGGCCTCGGCGCCGAAGTTGGCCCAGCGCCGCAGGCCGCCCAGCGTCAGCTTGGACAGCAGTTCGTCGATGTGCGACAGCATGGGCCGCAGGCCGCGCGGTGCACGCGCCGACATCTGGTGGATGAGCTGAAGGTAGCTGCGCAGCATCTGCGCATCGCCGAGGCGCCGCGCCGCCGTCGGCAGGCTGGCGAACAACAGGGCGATGACCTCGCCCGAGGTCATGGAAGACAGCTTCATGGCGGAGGTGACGCAGTCGCGGATGATGTCCTCACCCACTTCCTTCACCACCAGCGGCATTTCCTGCAGGTAGGAAATCACCAGGTCGTGGCCGCGACCGAGCGCGCACAGGCCCTTGCCGCCCTCCAGATAGTCCTGCAGACCGGCGGGCGACATGATGCGCGCCGCTTCGTGGAAGGTCGCCTCCAGCGTTTCATGCAGCTCGGGCGCCGCCTTTTCGAAACACTCGCGGTACTCGTCGAGATTCAGGCTCATCGATTTGTCCCGGGCCGCTGCCCGGCCCGACTCCGGCAGCTCTTGCAGACAGGCATCCCGATGTCCGGCATCACCCCAGGAAGGTGCTGACGGCCGCGTCCAGCGTGTCGCGCATGTCGGGATCGTCGGTCAACGGACGCACCAGGGTCATGCTGCAGGCCGCAACGGGTTCCACGCCCTTGTTGATGAGCTGCGCGGCGTAGACCAGCAGCCGGGTGGATATACCCTCGTCGAGGCCGTGGCCCTTGAGGTTGCGGGCGCGGTGTGCGATCTGCACCAGCTTGCCGGCGATTCCGACATCGATGCCGGTCTCTTTCGCCACGATGTCCGCCTCGGTGTCGGCGTCCGGGTACTCGAAGTCGAGCGCGCCGAATCGCTGCTTGGTGGACTGCTTGAGATCCTTCATCAGGCTCTGGTAACCGGGGTTGTAGGAAATCACCAGCTGGAAATCCGGGTGCGCCTCCAGCAGCTCGCCCTTCTTGTCCAGCGGCAGGGTGCGCCGGTGATCGGTCAGGGGATGGATGACCACGGTGGTGTCCTGGCGCGCCTCGACCACTTCGTCCAGGTAGCAGATGGCGCCGATGCGGGCAGCGGTGGTCAGGGGACCGTCCTGCCAGACCGTGCCTTCCTTGTCGAGCAGGAAGCGGCCGACCAGGTCGGAGGCCGTCATGTCCTCGTTGCAGGCCACGGTAATGAGCGGCCGACCCAGCTTCCACGCCATGTATTCGACGAAACGCGACTTGCCGCAGCCGGTCGGCCCCTTGAGCATGACCGGCATACGGGCGCCGTAGGCCGCTTCGTAGAGCTCCACCTCGTTCGAAACGGGTCGGTAGAAAGGTTCCTGCTTGATCTTGAACTGATCTGCGTCTGCCATCACTGTGTCCACTCCAGTCAATGGATTGCCCGGCCGCCGCTGGCGCCCGCGGCCTTCGTGCCCTTGCGTCGCCGGACTCGTCGAAAAAAAAGCCCCTGTCCGGCCGGCCGGGCAGGGGCTTCCGGGTGGCCGCCCCGCCTCAGGCCTTGATGGGCCCGCGGAAGATGACCATGGAGGCGCCCTGCGACTGGGCGTAGTTGTCGTAGCCGATCAGGCGCACGTGGTGAGAGGGGTGTGCCTTGTGGCAGGCTTCCGCCTCCGCCAGGATGCGGTCCACGTCGGTCTCGCCGAACATCGGCAGCTTCCACATGTACCAGTAGTGGCCGAAGGCGTTTTCCGGCTCGGTGTGCTCGATGGCCGGGTTCCAGCCGCGGCTGACGATGTACTCCACCTGCTTGCGGATCTTCTCGATGCCCATCTCCGGCAGGTAGGAGAAGGTTTCGAACTTGCGGCTGGCCGGATCGGACAGCTGCGAATTGTAGTCTTGCACTTCGCTCATGATCTTGTTCCTCGAATCTGTTGCGTAAAGCCCGGCCTGCGGGGCGGGAGACACCCGCCCCGCTGCCGGTCGCCGAATCCGCCGCGCTTACTTGTGCGCCACGTCGAGCTTGTCGACGGTGTCGAATTCGAACTTGATTTCCTTCCAGGTCTCCATGGCGGCCTTGAGCTCGGGGCTGTGCTTGGCGGCCTCGGTGAGGATCTCCTTGCCTTCCTTCTCGAGTGCACGACCTTCGTTGCGCGCCTCGACACAGGCTTCCAGCGCCACGCGGTTGGCGGCCGCACCGGCGGCGTTGCCCCACGGGTGGCCCAGCGTACCGCCGCCGAACTGCAGCACGGCGTCGTCGCCGAATATGGTGACCAGCGCCGGCATGTGCCAGACGTGGATACCGCCGGAAGCAACGGCGAAGACACCCGGCATGGAACCCCAGTCCTGGTCGAAGAAGATGCCGCGCGAACGGTCTTCCTTGATGTAGGACTCGCGCAGCAGGTCGATCCAGCCCAGGGTGGCCTCGCGGTCGCCTTCCAGCTTGCCGACCACGGTGCCGGTGTGCAGGTGGTCGCCGCCGGACAGGCGCAGGATCTTGGTCAGCACGCGGAAGTGGATGCCGTGGTGCGGGTTGCGGTCGATGACGGCGTGCATGGCGCGGTGGATGTGCAGCAGCAGGCCGTTGTCTTGGCACCACTGCGCCAGGCCGGTATTGGCGCAGAAACCGCCGGTGATGTAGTCGTGCATGATGATCGGGGCACCGATCTCCTTGGCGTACTCGGCGCGCTTGTACATCTCTTCCGGCGTCGGCGCGGTCACGTTCAGGTAGTGGCCCTTGCGCTCACCGGTCTCGGCCTCGGCGCGGTGGATGGCTTCCATGACGAAATCGAAACGCTGCTTCCAGCGCATGAAGGGCTGGGAGTTGACGTTCTCGTCGTCCTTGGTGAAGTCCAGGCCGCCGCGCAGGCATTCGTACACGGCGCGGCCGTAGTTCTTGGCCGACAGGCCGAGCTTGGGCTTGATGGTGCAGCCCAAAAGCGGACGACCGTACTTGTTCATGATGTCGCGCTCGACCTGGATGCCGTGGGGCGGGCCGTTGCAGGTCATGACGTAGGCGATGGGGAAGCGGACGTCTTCCAGGCGCAGGGCGCGCACCGCCTTGAAGCCGAACACGTTGCCGACCAGGGAGGTGAACACGTTGACCACCGAACCTTCCTCGAACAGGTCGATCGGGTAGGCGATGAAGGCATAGAAGGCCTCGTCGTCGCCAGGCACGTCCTCGATGGCATAGGCCCGGCCCTTGTAGTGGTCCAGGTCGGTCAGCAGGTCGGTCCACACCGTCGTCCAGGTGCCGGTGGACGACTCGGCGGCCACGGCGGCCGCGGCTTCCTCACGCGGCACGCCGGCCTGCGGGATGATCTTGAAACAGGCCAGCAGGTCGGTCTCGCTCGGCGTGTAGTCGGGCATCCAGTAGGTTTCGCGGTAGTCCTTCACGCCCGCGGAATAGCTCTTTGTTGACATCGCAGTCTCCTGACAGGGGTTGTGCGTTCAGCCCGGCCGCTTTACACGCCGGCCGGCCTCCTCGTTCGGTGCTGTGTGCCCCAGGGCACGTTCCGGCAGCGGCCGGATGCAGCAGGTAGGAGGATGCTAGACCCCGACTGCCATTATGAAAAGTCAATATTTGTGATCGAATGCATAAGGTCCGCTTATGCATGGGACGGCAGACCCGATCGGGGAGAGGCGGTTATTCAACCGCGAAGGACGCCAAGGACGCGAAGTAGTCGGTTGTTTTTATAGAGAATTATTTCGGTGCCGGGAGAGGCGGGGCACCATTTCCCTGCTTGCCGCCGGCTGGCAAACCTTTATCCCCTTCGCGTCCTTCGCGTCCTTCGGGTCCTTCGCGGTTGATCGGGATTTTCCCTTGTGCGCCTTCGTGCGCCTTTGTGGTTGAATCCCGCGTCCTTCGCGGTTACCGGGCCGCGCGCCGAAAGACAGCCCCGGTCAGTCGTCGCCGTCCAGCTCCGCCTTGAGCTGTTCGGCCTCCTGGCGCCGCCGGGCGCGGCGCTCCAGGGCATCGGCGCGGCGGGGGATGGATTCCTCGCCGAACATGATCTGCAGGATCATGCGTTCGGCGAACTTGAGCAGGGCCAGGTCGTCCTGGTAGAGGGTCTGCAGCTCCTCCTCCGGCACCTCGAAGGTGTCGTGGAAGCCTTCGCTCTTGACGAATTCGCGGAAACGGTCCAGGTCGTAGCAGGCCATGAAGAAGAACTGCAGGCTCTTCTTCGAAGGGGTGCCGATGGCGGGCCCGGCCGACTTCATCTTCAGCACCAGCCGGCGCCAGCCGCGGCCCTGCTCGTCGTATTCCTCCAGCCCCTGTTCCTTGCGGTAGTCCCTGATCGTGATCTCGCGGTCCTCCAGGTGACCCTTGCAGTGGTCTTCCTGCACCAGGGCATAGGAGGCGCGGTCGAAGTTCTCGTCGGCGCGACGCAGCGACAGCAGGCCCACCGGGTAGTAGCGGCAGGCGGTGGGCCGGTCGTCGTAGACGCTGCAGCCTTCCTCGGTCATGAACTGGCAGGCCGTGCCGCCTTCCACCGGCAGCAGCTTGACGCCGGCGATGCTGTTCTTGCCGAACTCGAAGGGCACGGTGTAGCGACGCAGGAATTCCGAGGAATCCATGTCCAGCCGGTTCTTGAGACGCAGGATGTCGTAGGGCGTCAGCGTGATATCGATGTTGCTGCAACAGGCATTGAAGCACTCGATGCCCTTGTAGCAGCGGAATTTTATGACGTGGTCTTCGTCGAACTGCTCCGGCACCACCGGGCTGGACTCGAAGGGGGATTCACTGATGTCGATCTTCACGTCAGTCATGGGATGCCTCGCGCTGCCGGCGAATTTCGGGGTGCCGAGCTTACCATATTTCGGGCTGTCCGATTTCTGTAGTGGGAATGGGGTATTAACCGCCAAGACGCCAAGAGCGCCAAGAAAAGCAAAAATCTTCGTATTGGCGGCCCCGCGCGAAGCGCGGGAGCCGGCAAACCAGGTTTTCTTGGCGCTCTTGGCGTCTTGGCGGTTATTTCTCAATTCCTCAATAAAAAAACCCGGGCGCCTCACGGCACCCGGGCTTCCGTCTCAAACGACGGTCGAGCAGCTACTTACTTGAAGAGCTTGCTCTTGTCCACCAGGTCGACGTGCTTGCGCTTGAAGCAGGTCCAGGTCTTGGTGTTCTTGTCGTAGACGGAGTTGACGAAGCACTTCCAGTTGTCCTCGTCCACGATGTTGTAGTCCATCCGGTAGTAGAAACCGGGGTAGCGGGACTCCTCGCGGAACTGGATGTGCTTCATGTGGGCTTCCGCCGTCAGGATGCGGTGGTAGTTTTCCCAGGCCCGCAGCAGCTCGTGCAGATCCTTGGCGCGCATCTTCTCGGCGTCTTCCTTCAGCATGCCCAGCTTCTCCTCCGCCACTTCCAGCATCTTGCTGTTGGTGGTGTAGTAGGTGGCCACGCCGGCTACATACTCGTCCATGATCTTCTGCAGGCGGAACTGCAGCATGCGCGGAGTGATGTAGTTCGGGTTGACGTCGATGGCGGTGGTGTAGTCCTTGTGCTCGATGAAGTTGCGCACCGGCTTGTAGATCTCTTCCATCAGCTGGTCGACAGGCGTATCCAGCTCCGGCTTCCAGTCCTTGTTGTCGAGCGCGAACTTGACCATGGACTTGGCGCACATGCGACCCTCGGCGTGCGAGCCGGAGGAGAACTTGTGGCCGGAGGCGCCCACGCCGTCACCGGCGGTGAACAGGCCCTTGACCGTGGTCATGGAGCGGTAGCCCCAGTTCCAGCCCTTGGGCAGGTGCTCGGGGATGCCGTCGTACTCCTCGTCGGTCGGCGCGCCGACGTCCTCGGGACCGGACACCCAGATGCCGCAGCAGCCGGAGTGGGAACCCAGCAGGTAGGGCTCGGTCGGCATCAGCTCGGAGTTCTTCTTCTCCGGCTCGATGTTCTCACCGACCCAGATGCCGCACTGGCCGACGCACATGTCGAGGAAGTCTTCCCAGGCTTCCGCCTCCAGGTGCTTGACCTCGCGGGGGCTCAGGGTCTCGCGCAGGTTGGCCAGCGCGGTGACGGTGTCCATGTAGATGGGACCGCGGCCCTCGCGCATCTCCTTCAGCATGAGGTGGTTGCGCAGGCAGGACGCCGGCACGGCGGCCTGGCCGTAGGGCGGGTAGTCGTCCAGCATTTCCTTGTTGCGGTCCATGTAGACTTCGCCGAAGGCGTTGGTGGCCTTGGCCTTGAACAGCAGGAACCAGGCGCCCACCGGACCGTAGCCGTCCTTGAAGCGGGTCGGCACGAAGCGGTTTTCCATCATGGTCAGCTCGGCGCCGGCCTCGGCGGCCATGGCGTAGGTGGAGCCGGCGTTCCACACGGGGTACCAGGCGCGGCCCTGGCCTTCACCGACCGAACGCGGACGGAACAGGTTGACGCAGCCGCCGGCGGCCAGCAGGCAGGCCTTGAACTTGTACACGTACAGCTTGTGCTCGCGCACCGAGAAGCCGACCGCACCGGCGACGCGGTTGGGGTCGTTCTTGTCGTTGACCAGCTTGACGATGAACACGCGCTCCTGGATGTTGTCGATGCCCATGGCCTTCTTGGCGGCCTCGGCCACGATCCACTTGTAGGACTCGCCGTTGATCATGATCTGCCACTTGCCGGAGCGCACGGGCTTGCCGCCGTCCTTGAGCGGGGTCAGGCCCTCGGCGCCGTTGTGACGCTCGCCGTTCTCGTCGGTCTTCCAGATCGGCAGGCCCCATTCCTCGAACAGGTGCACCGACTCGTCGACGTGGCGGCCCAGGTCGTAGGCCAGGTCGTCACGGGTGATGCCCATGAGGTCGTTGGAGACCATGCGCGCGTAGTCGGCCGGATCCTGCTCCGAACCGATGTAGGTGTTGATGGCGGACAGGCCCTGGGCCACGGCGCCGGAGCGGTCCATGGCGGCCTTGTCGACCAGCTTGATCTTGAGGTCGGTGCCCTCGGCCCAGCGCATGATCTCGAACGCCGCGCCGCAGCAGGCCATGCCGCCGCCGATCAGGAGGATATCGACTTCTTCTTCGATAACCTCGGGATTTCCGAATTCTCCTGCCATTTTCTAACCCTCTAACACTGAATATTGATAGGAAATCTGTGCCGTCGTCCTAGACGCGGATCAGCTCGCTGCGATCGCCCTCGCGGTAGCCGTTCTCCTGACAGAAGAAACCGGGCTCGCTGATCTTGGACATGTCGGCGGCGGGCTTGCCGGCATAGGGATCGATGGAGCCTTCCGGCGTGGTGCGGATCGGGAACTTGAAGCGCTTCATGGTGCCGTTGCGGAACTTGATGGTCCACATGATGGAGTCGGTGCCACGCAGGGGCTGCACGGAACCGCCCAGCGGCACGATGTCGGCATAGTGGCGCGCTTCGATGGCCTGCTGCGGGCAGATCTTGACGCAGGAGTAGCACTCCCAGCACTGGTCCGGCTCCTGGTTGAAGGCCTTCATGGCGTGGCCGGTCTCGGAACCGTCCTTGTCCAGCTTCATCAGGTCGTGCGGGCAGATGTACATGCAGGCCGTCTTGTCCTGGCCCTTGCAACCATCGCACTTGTCGGTACGTACAAATGTAGGCATGGTCTTTTCTCCGTTGTTTACTGCAGTTGTTTCTTCCGGCGCCGGTTGCAACCGCCGTCGGCCTCTAGAGTCTCTACCGGGCCGAATGGCCGGCCAGCTTCACCTCGACTTTCTCGTCGTCCTTCAGGCCCGCGTAGTAGGCGCGCAGGATCTCCAGCACCTCCGGCCGGCTGAAGTGATCCGGCACCTCGGTGCCCTCGGACAACGCCTTGCGCAGCTTGGTGCCGGACAGCAGCAGGCGGTCGGCGGCGTCGTGCGGACAGGTCTTCATGGAAGCCATGCCCTCGCACTTGTTGCACCAGAAGGTCCAGTCGATCTTGAGCGGCTGGGTCTCCAGCGCATCGGACGGGATCTCGTCGAAGATGTGGTGGGCGTCGAAGGGACCGTAGTAGTCGCCGACGCCGGCGTGGTCGCGACCCACGATCAGGTGCGAGCAGCCGTAGTTCTGGCGGAACAGCGCGTGCAGCAGGGCCTCGCGCGGACCGGCGTAGCGCATGTCCAGCGGGTAGCCGGCCTGGATGACGGTGTTGTCGACGAAGTATTTCTCGATCAGGGTGCCGATGGCCTTGCTGCGCACGTCGGCGGGGATGTCGCCGGGCTTGAGCTTGCCCAGCAGCGAATGCACCAGCACCCCGTCCAGGGTCTCGATGGCGATCTTGGCCAGGTACTCGTGGGAGCGGTGCATGGGGTTACGGGTCTGGAAGGCGGCGATGGTCTTCCAGCCGCGCTTCTCGAACTCCGCGCGGGTCTGCGCCGGGGTCAGGAACTGGTCGCCGTACTGCTCGGGGAAGCCGCCCTGCGACAGCACCTTGACCGGGCCGGCCAGGTTGACGTCGCCCTGCTCCATGACCATCTTCACGCCCGGGTGCTCGGTATCGGTGGTCTTGTAGACCATCATGCACTCGTGCGCCTTGTCGATGCTGTACTTCTCGGTCACCTTCATGGTGGCGAGAATCTCGTCGCGTTCGGCGTCGTACAGCGCGATGTCGCTGCCTTCCTGGAGGGAATCGGCCGTGCCCTTGTCGGTGGAAAGGGTGACCGGGATGGGCCAGAACAGGCCGTTGGCCATCTTCATGCCGTCGCACACGCCTTCCCAGTCGCCGTGGGTCATGAAACCTTCCAGCGGCGTGAAACCGCCGATGCCCATCATAATGATGTCACCGGCCTCGCGCGACGATACGTTGACCTTGGGCAGGGTCGCGGCCCGTTCCTTCTCTGCGGCGAGCGCGTCACCTTCTAGCAGCAGCGGCTTGAGGTCTCCACCGCCGTGGGGCTTCACTAAACTGGACATGGCACTCCTTCCAACCTGGCTGAATACGTATTCGGTGCCCGCGACGGGGGCGGGCAAGGGGGTGTTACCTTAATGAGTTGGGGGGGGAATTCCAACAGTTTTAATTTACTCCAGCATAAAGTCACCTTATTGTCGGGATCACGGAAGCCACGCAGCACGGCGCCATTGCAACTCCATGTATGCTATAGTGATTTCTGGCTACAATATTAGAATATCATAATATCTTATAGCGCTTTCAGTAACGCTGATTGGCCGGCCTGCACAATAGTCTAGTAAATTGCTCGGTCATTTCCTCCGCCACCCGTCCTACAATCGGAAGCAGGCGGACCCTCTACTGCTACAGGGAAAAGACATGTCCAAACCACTCCACGACCCGCTGTCGAAGGCGCTGGACGAGAACAGCCGGATCGAGGTCAAGAACACCACCTGCTACATGTGCGCGTGCCGCTGCGGCATCCGCGTCACCCTGCGCGACGGCGAGGTGCGTTATATCCAGGGCAACCCCGAGCATCCGCTGAACCAGGGCGTCATCTGCGCCAAGGGCGCCTCGGGCATCATGAAGCAGTATTCGCCGGCGCGCCTGACCAAACCCCTGCTGCGCAAGGCGGGCAGCGAGCGCGGCGACAACGAATTCGAGGAGATCTCCTGGGACAAGGCCTTCGAGATCCTGGAGGAACGCCTCGGCAACATCCGCGCCACCGATCCGAAACAGTTCGCCCTGTTCACCGGCCGCGACCAGATGCAGGCCCTGACCGGCCTGTTCGCCAAGCAGTTCGGCACGCCCAACTACGCCGCCCACGGCGGCTTCTGCTCGGTCAACATGGCGGCCGGCATGATCTACACCATCGGCGGCTCCTTCTGGGAGTTCGGCGGCCCGGACCTGGACCGGGCCAAGCTGCTGGTCATGATCGGCACCGCCGAGGACCACCACTCCAACCCCTTGAAGATCGCGCTGTCGAAGTTCAAGCGCCAGGGCGGCAAGTTCATCTCCGTCAACCCGGTGCGCACCGGCTATTCGGCCATCGCCGACGAGTGGATCCCCATCAAGCCCGGCACCGACGGCGCCCTGTTCCTGGCGCTCATCAACGAAATCGTCAAGCAGGGCCTGTACGACCGCGATTTCCTGATCCAGTACTCGAACGCCGCCGAACTGGTCAACATGGACCCGGACTCCACCGAGTACGGCATGTTCGTGCGCTTCGAGGTGCCGCCGGAGGAAGGCTGCTTCGATCCCCAGAACAAGCTGTGGTGGGACCGCGAGCTGGACAAGCCCATCTCCACCCACACCGAGGGCGCCGACCCCTACCTGCTGGGCGAATTCCGGCTCGACGACGGCACCCCGGTCAAGCCCGCCTTCCAGCTGCTGGTGGACCGGGTCAAGGACTACACCGCCGACTGGGCCGCCGAGATCACCGGCATCCCGGTCGACACCATCAAGCGCCTGGCGCACGAAATGGGCATCACGGCGCGCGACGAGCGCATCGAGCTGCCCATCGCCTGGACCGACGCCTGGGGCAACGAGCACGACCACGTCACCGGCGCGCCGGTGGCCTTCCACGCCATGCGTGGCCTGGCGGCGCACTCCAACGGCTTCCAGACCATCCGCGCCCTGTCCATCCTGATGAGCATCCTGGGCACCATCGACCGGCCCGGCGGCTTCCGCCACAAGGCGCCCTTCCCGCGTCCCATCCCGCCCTGCGCCAAGACCCCCAACGACCCGCGCGCGGTACGGCCCGACACGCCGCTGGACGGCATGCCGCTGGGCTGGCCGGCCGACCCCGACGACCTGTTCGTGGACGACGACGGCGGGCCGGTGCGCATCGACAAGGCCTTCTCCTGGGAATACCCGCTGTCCGTGCACGGCCTGATGCACAACGCCATCACCAACGCCTGGCGCGGCGACCCCTACCGGATCGACACCCTGCTGATCTTCATGGCCAACATGGCCTGGAACTCGGCCATGCACACCACCGAGATCCGCAAGATGCTCAACGACAAGGACGAGGACGGCAACTACAAGATCCCCTTCCTGGTGGTGGCCGACGCCTTTCAGTCGGAAATGGTCGCCTACGCCGACCTGGTGCTGCCCGACACCACCTACCTGGAGCGCCACGACTGTATGTCCATGCTGGACCGGCCGATCTCGGAATTCGACGGCCCGGTGGATTCGGTGCGCATCCCGGTGCTGCCGCCCAAGGGCGAATGCAAGCCCTTCCAGGACGTGCTCATCGAGCTGGGCTCGCGCCTCAAGCTGCCCGCCTTCACCCACCCGGACGGCAGCCGCAAGTTCCGCGACTACCCGGACTTCGTGGTCAACTACGAGACCGCGCCCGGCTCCGGCATCGGCTTTCTGGCCGGCTGGCGCGGCAAGGGCGGCGAGAAGTTCATGAAGGGCGAGCCCAACCCCAAGCAGTGGGAGATGTACGAAAAGAACAACTGCGTGTTCCACTACGAGCTGCCGCGCTCCTACCAGTACATGCGCAACTGGAACCAGGGCTACCTGGAATGGGCCAAGCGCCACAGCCTGACGCGCTACGCCGAACCGATCAACATCCATATCTATTCGGAAGTACTGCAGAAGTTCCGTCTCGCCGCACAGGGCAAATCGGACGGCAAGCAGCCGCCGGATCACCTGCGTGCGCGCATCGAGACCTACTTCGACCCGCTGCCGTTCTACTACGAGCCGCTGGAGGCGCAGCGCACCGACCTGCGCAGCTACCCGCTCAATGCCGTCACCCAGCGGCCCATGGCCATGTACCATTCCTGGGACTCGCAGAACGCCTGGCTGCGCCAGATCCACACTTACAACTATCTGTACGTGAACCCGCGCACCGCGCGCGCAGCCGGCATCACCGACGGCGGCTGGATGTGGGTGGAGTCCATGCACGGCCGGGTACGCTGCCTGTGCCGCTATTCCGAGGCTGTCGAACCCGGCACGGTCTGGACCTGGAACGCCATCGGCAAGGCGCCCGGCGCCTGGGGCCTGGACCCGGATGCCAATGAGGCTCGTCAGGGTTTTCTGCTCAACCACGTCATCAGCGAGGAACTGCCGCCGGGGCCGGAAGGCGACCACCTGTCCAACTCCGACCCCATCACCGGCCAGGCCGGCTGGTACGACGTGCGGGTGCGCATCCGCCCGGCCGAACCGGGCGAACCGCCGGTCACCGACCCCCGGTTCGACCCCCTGCACCCGGTGCCGGGCCAGGACATGGAAAAGAAACGCGGCCGCTGGCTGACCTATTTCGCGGGCAGGAGGAACAAGTAGATGAAGCAGTTGGCACTGGTTATCGATCTCAACGTCTGTGTCGGCTGCCACGCCTGTGTGACCAGTTGCAAGGAGTGGAACACCTCCGGCACGGCCGGCTACCTGGCCGACATGAACCCTTTCGGCAAGGACCCGACCGGCACTTTCTTCAACCGGGTCATGACCTTCGAGGTGGGCGAGTTCCCCAATACCGAGACGGTGCACTTCCCCAAGAGCTGCCTGCACTGCGAGGATCCGCCCTGCGTACCCGTGTGCCCGACCGGCGCCAGCTACAAGCGCGACGAGGACGGCATCGTGCTGGTGGACTACGACAAGTGCATCGGCTGCAAGTACTGCTCCTGGGCCTGCCCCTACGGCGTGCGGGAACTGGACGAGCACCAGAAGGTCATGAAGAAGTGCACCCTGTGCGTGGACCGCATCTACGACGAATCGCTGCCGGAAGCCGAGCGCAAGCCCGCCTGCGTGCTGGCCTGCCCGACCAGCGCCCGCCTGTTCGGCGACGTCAACGACCCGGACTCGGAAGCGGCGACGGCGATCCGCGAGCGCGGCGGCTACCAGCTGATGCCGGAATGGGGCACCAAGCCGGCCAACCACTACCTGCCGCGGCGCCGGACGCGCATCACCATCCACGAGGACGAACTGGTGCGCGCCGACAACCCGCTCAAGAAGGAACGCCAGCTGCCCATGCCGGACAAGGACGAGCAGACGCTCGACGATGTGACGAGTTGGTGAGGGTTTGTTTGACCACCAAGGCGCACAAAGGCGCGCGAAGGAAATCCTTTGGTGGGGTTCGCTTCGCTCACCCCACCCTACGCGAAACGCCGCTGCATCATCCGTAGGGTGGCGGTGAGCGAAGCGAACCCCACCAAAAAACGTTTTTGCTTCGCGCGCCTTGGTGGTTAATTGAATGTAGCTAAAGAGTCAATGTCCCCCGCCGCCGGATCTGCTGCCGGTGGAACCTCCGGGTTCGCGCAACGCACCCAACGCGCCGGCGGCGGGGGACACCATACAGGAGAGACAACGAATGCATCCCGCATTTTCGGTCATTTTTCTGACTACCCTGATCGGCGTCGGCCAGGGCCTGTTCCTGGCCCTGTACACCGGCCAGCTCTATTCGGTGGTCAAGGTCCTGCCGGTGCAGGACTCGCCCGGCTTCTACGGCGTCGGCAGCCTGATCGCCGTCGCCTTCCTGATCGCCGGCCTGTTCGCATCCTTCTTCCACCTTGGCCACCCGGAACGCGCCTGGCGGTCGGCGGCGCGCTGGCGTACCTCCTGGCTGTCGCGTGAAGTCATCGTCCTGCCCGCCTTTACGGGCATGGTGGCGCTGTACGGGCTGGTGCACTACAGTGGCCTGAACCCGGTGCTGTTCACCTTCCGTGAAACCTTCCAGGTCGATCTGTCGCTGCTGATCGGCGCCGTCGCCACGCTGCTGGCCTTCACCCTGTTCCTGTGCACCGGCATGATCTATGCCTGCATCAAGTTCCTGCAGGAATGGGCGACGCCGCTGACGGTGGTCAACTACACCCTGCTGGGCTCGGCCTCCGGCTTCACCCTGGCCACCGCCTTCGCCGCCTGGCACGGCTCCGGGCTGACCAGCTTCTACGGTGGCTGGGCCATTCTGCTCACGGTGCTGGCCTTCGTCACCCGTGTCGCCGCGCTGATCCGCAACGCCCGCATCCGCCACAAGTCCAGCCTGCAGACCGCCATCGGCGTACGCCACGTCCGCATCGAGCAGAAATCGCAAGGCTTCATGGCGGGCTCGTTCAACACCCGCGAGTTCTTCCACGGCGCCCCGACAACGGTCTTCCGCCTGATCAAATGGACCTTCCTGGTGCTGGTATTCCCGGTGCCGGTGTTCCTGCTGGCGATCGGCCTGGGCGCCCAGGCGGCCGTCGTCTTCCTGGCCGCCTTCGCGGTCCAGTACCTGGGCCTGATCGCCGAGCGCTGGTTCTTCTTCGCCCAGTCGAACCACCCGCAGAACCTGTACTACCAGACGGTGTGACCCGAACACAGCGCTTCCGGCACAAGCCCGCAGGATGGGGAGAGCGAAGCGAATCCCACCGGGACCCCGCTGCAGTGGACACGGCGGCGTGGATTCGGATCCCTTCGTTCGAGCGGGACGTCCCACACCGTTCCGCTCCGTTTGAGAGGCGGCCGCCGAACGCGTAGGGTGGGGGCGTTTCGTTGATTCAGGTCAATCGTTGGGAGACAGCGCAGCTGCTATAGTTGGGGTATGTTGACGGATCCTTTCAACCGCCGTATCGAATACGTCCGCCTGTCGGTCACCGACCGCTGCGACCTGCGTTGCCAGTACTGCATGCCAGAGGGATTCCGTGATTTCGAGGAGCCGGAACACTGGCTGGATTTCGACGAGATCGAGCGGGTGATGGCGACGTTCGGCCGGCTCGGGGTGAGCCGCATCCGCCTGACTGGTGGTGAACCGCTGGTGCGCAAGGATCTGCCGGCGCTGGCCAACCGTCTGGCGCGCCTGCCCGGCATCGAGGACCTGTCGCTCAGCACCAATGCCACGCGCCTGGCAAAACACGCCGGCGAACTCCGGCGCGCCGGCATCAGCCGCCTCAATGTCAGCCTGGATTCGCTGCGGGCCGACCGTTTCAAGGAGATCACGCGCGGCAAGCTGTCGCGGGTCATCGACGGCCTGATGGCGGCCAGGGCCGCCGGCTTCGCGCCTATCAAGATCAACATGGTGGTCATGCAGGGCGTCAACGACGACGAAACCGGCGACATGGTCGAGTTCTGCCTGGAGCACGGCTTCACCCTGCGCTTCATCGAAACCATGCCCATGGGCGACACCGGCCGCGAGGCCAGCAACCGCTACAAGAGCCTGCAGGAAGTCCGCCAGGAACTGGGCCGGCGCTACCCGCTCATCCCCGGCGTGATGCCCGGCGGCGGGCCGGCGCGCTACGTGCAGGTCGAGGGCACCGAGCTGCGCATCGGCTTCATCACCCCCATCTCGCAGCACTTCTGCGAAACCTGCAACAGGGTGCGCCTGTCGGTGGACGGCACCCTCTACCTGTGCCTGGGACAGGACGACAGGCTGGAACTGCGTCCGCTGCTGCGCGCCGGCGCCAGCGACGCCGAACTGGAGCAGGCCATCCGCGACGCCATCGCCCGCAAGCCCGAGCGCCACGAGTTCCGCGACCGGCCGGAACAGGTGGTGCGCTTCATGTCCATGACGGGCGGCTGAGCATCAGCACCCCCAGCAACGCCACGAAGCCCGCGAACACCCGCTTCAGCACCGGCTGTGGCAACCGATGCGCCAATCGCGCCCCCCAGGGCGCCGCCAGTACGCTCGGGACGCTGACCGCCAGCGCCGCCGGCCAGTAGACATAACCGCTGCTGCCGGCCGGCAGCCCCGCCACCTGCCAGCCGCTGGCCACGAAACCCGCCGCCCCGGCCAGCGCGATGGGCAGGCCGCAGGCAGCGGCGGTGCCGACCGCCTGGCGCATGGGCAGGTTGTGCCAGGCCAGCCAGGGCACGGTCAGCGTACCGCCGCCGATGCCGAGCACGGCCGACACGGCGCCGATCACTCCGCCGGCCGCGGCGTTCACCGGTACGCCGGCCAGCCCGCGGTGCGGCGCGGGCGGCCGCCCGAACGCCATCTGTGCCGCCACGACCAGTTCGAACAGGCCGAACAGCGCCGCCAGCGCCGGGCTGCCCAGGCGGTGCGCGATCCAGGCACCCAGCCAGGCGCCCGCCAGGATGCCGCCGCCCAGTTGCAACACCTGCGGCCATACCACGCCCCCGCGCCGGTGGTGGGCGCGGATCGACGACAGCGAGGTGGCGACGATGGTGGCCAGCGAAGTACCCACCGCCAGGTGCATCAGCGCCGCGTCGGGAAACCCCTGCAGTGCGAACAGCCACGCCAGCACCGGAACGATGACCAGGCCGCCGCCCACACCGAGCAGGCCCGCCAACAGGCCGGCAAAGAGTCCCAGCAGGGTATAGGCCAGATAGAACACGCGGCGCCCCCTAGCCGGCTTCAGGACGCAGGTTGCGGTTGTACGGGCTACCCATGTTCTTTATGGTACCCCCATACGGACAGGGCTGTACCATGACATGACGTTCCCGAGCCGCCACCTCGCCTGGCTGCTGTTGCTACTGGTGTCGCCGCCGCCGGCGTCGGCCCGCATCGGCACCGACGACCCGCTGGCCGGACAGCGCGCCCGTTTCCTGGAAGCGCGCGCGGCCCTCAAAAAGGCCGACCTGCGCCGTTTCGAAACCCTCGCCGATTCGCTCGCCGACTACCCCCTCTACAGTTACCTCGATTACGCCCGGCTGCGCGCCCGCCTCGGCACGGCCGACACGGCGCAGGTGCGCGCCTTCCTCGACACCTGGGCCGAGCAGCCGCTGGCCGCCCGCCTGCGGCGCGTCTGGCTGCGACGGCTGGGCCAAGCCGGCCGCTGGCGAGACTACCTCGACTTCTACACCCCGCAGGCCTCGGTCACCCTGCAGTGCTACCGGCTGCGTGCCGAACTGGCCCTGCGGCCGCGCCGGCGCCTGGAGGTACTGGAACGCGCCCTGCCCCTGTGGCTGGTGGGCCACTCCCAGCCGGACGCCTGCGACCCGCTGTTCGACGCCCTGTACGCCAGCCCGCTCATCGACAGCACCCGCATCTGGCAGCGCATCCGCCTGGCGTTCGCCGCCAACCGCACCACCCTGGCCACCTGGCTGGGCAAACGCCTGTCGGCCGACGACCGCCGCTGGGTGCAGCGCTGGCGCACTGCGGCGCGCCAGCCGGTCAAGGCCTTGCGCCAGTCCTGGACGCACCAGGACACGCCGCTGGTGCGCGAAATCCTGGTGCACGGCCTCAAACGCCTGGCGCGCCACAAGCCGGAGCAGGCCTGGAAGCACTGGCGGCGGCTGGCGCAGTCGCACCGCTTCAGCAGCGCCCGGCGCGGAGACGTGCTGCGCAGTCTCGCCCTGGCCGCGGCGCGGCGCAACCTGCCGCGGGCCGGCGAATGGCTGGCGCTTGTGCCGGACGACGCCGTCGACCAGCAGGTGCGCACCTGGCGGGTGCGGGCGGCGCTGTTGCGCCGCGACTGGAAGGATGCGGCACACTGGCTGGACGCCCTCAAGCCCGCCGAGCAGCGCCGCCACGAATGGCGCTACTGGCGGGCCGTGGCACACGAACGGCTGGGCGAGCAGGCGGCCGCCACGCTGCTCTACACCGACCTGGCCGGCGAGCGCAATTTCTACGGCTTCCTGGCCGCCGACCGTCTGCGCGAGCCCTACCGGATGAACGACCGCCGCAGCGAACCCGACAGCGCCACCCTGGCGCGGGTCGCGAACCTGCCCGGCGTGGTGCGCGCGCGGGAACTGCACCGCGCCGGCCTCCACACCGAGGCCCGCCGGGAATGGCGACTGGCCACCGCCCCGCTGGACCGCGACGAACTGCGCGCCGCCGCCCTGCTGGCGCACCGCTGGGGCTGGCACGAGCGCGCCATCGCCACCGCCGCCCGGGCCCGCTACTGGTCGGACCTGCGGCTGCGCTTCCCGCTCGCTCACCGCGAGCTGGTGTTCGACACCGCCCGCAAGGAGTTGCTGGACCCCGCGCTGATCTACGGCATCATCCGCCAGGAGAGCGCCTTCATGACCGACGCCCGTTCGGCAGCCGGTGCCCTGGGGTTGATGCAGCTCATGCCGGCCACCGGCCGCCAGACCGCACGGGCGCTGCGACTGCGCTACCCGGGCAGCCGCATCCTGCTGCAGTCCGACCACAACGTCCGCATCGGCGGCGCCTACCTGCGCAAGCTGCTGGACCGCTTCGGCGGCTCGCCGGTGCTGGCGACCGCGGCCTATAATGCCGGACCCCACCGGGTGCAGCGCTGGCTGCCGGACGGGGAAGACCAGGAGGCCCTCCTGTGGCTGAACCGCATCCCGTTCCGGGAGACGCGGGAATACGTGCGCCGGGTGCTGGCCTTCGCCACCGTGTTCGAATGGCGCCTGCAGCGACCGCTCACGCGGCTCAGCGACCGGCTGCCGGCGGTGCCGGCCCGCGACGAGAAAAACCTGAACAGGACGATGGACGAGACAACATGAGAAAAACGATCTGCATCATCGGCGGCACCGGCTTCATCGGTTCCCACCTCGGCTTCCACCTCGCCAACGCCGGCTGGCGGCTGCGCCTGCCGACACGCCGGCCGCATCGCCACCGCGAGCTGCGGGTGCATCAGAACATCGATCTTCGCGAAGCCAACGTGCACGACCCCGATACCCTGCGCGAACTGTTCGATGGCGTAGACGCCGTCATCAACCTGGCCGGCATCCTCAACGAGACCGGCGGTGACGGCTTCGACAAGGTGCACGTGGAACTGCCACGCCGCATCCTCGCCGCCATGCAGGAGACCGGCGTGAGCCGGCTGCTGCACATGAGCGCGCTCAATGCCGACCCGGCCGAGCCGCACAGCCGCTACCTGCGCAGCAAGGGCGAGGGCGAGCGGCTGGTCATGCAAGCCGACGACATCGCCGCCACCGCCTTCCGGCCCTCGGTGGTGTTCGGCCCGGGCGACAGCTTCTTCAACCGGTTCGCCTCGCTGCTTCGGATGTCGCCGCTGGTGTTCCCGCTCGCCTGCCCGGAGGCGAAGTTTGCCCCGGTCTACGTCGGTGACGTGGTGGAAGCCTTCGAGCACGCGCTGCGCCACGACGACGACATCGGCCAGGTCCACGAGCTGTGCGGGCCCACTGTCTACAGCCTGCGTGAACTGGTGCGCTTCACCGCCCACCAGATCGGCCAGCACACCCTGATCCTGGGCCTGCCCGACTTCGCCGCCCGCCTGCAGGCGCGGCTGCTGGGCCTGCTGCCGGGCAAGCCCTTCAGCCTCGACAACTATTACTCGCTGCAGAAGGACAGCGTCTGCAGCCAGCCGGCGCTGCCGGAAATGGGCATCGACCCGCACAGCATCGAGTGCATCGTGCCCGCCTACCTGGCCGAGCGCAGCCCGCGGGGCATCTACCAGCACTACCGCCGGCTGGCGCGTCGCGGCGGGACCTAGGGCCGGCGCCGGGTGGAGACCTACCTGGTCGGCGGTGCGGTGCGCGACGAGTTGCTCGGCCTGCCGGTAAAGGAACGCGACTGGGTGGTGGTGGGCGCCACACCCGGGCAGATGCGGGCGCTGGGCTTCCGCCAGGTGGGGCGCGACTTCCCCGTCTTCCTGCACCCCGAAACCGGAGAGGAATACGCCCTGGCGCGCACCGAACGCAAGTCCGGCCACGGCTACACCGGCTTCACCGTCCACGCCAGCCCCGACGTCACCCTCGAACAGGACCTGGCGCGCCGCGACCTGACCATCAACGCCATGGCCATGACGCCGGACGGCGAACTCATCGACCCCTTCAATGGCCGCGAGGACCTGGAAAACGGCATCCTGCGCCACGTCAGCCCGGCCTTCGTCGAGGACCCGGTGCGCATCCTGCGGGTGGCGCGCTTCGCGGCCCGCTTCGCCAAGTGGGGCTTCCGCGTCGCCCACGCCACCAACGCCCTGATGCGCAGGATGGTCGCCGACGGCGAGGTCGACTACCTGGTGCCGGAACGGGTGTGGGCGGAGCTGGAAAAGGCGCTGGCCACCGACTCGCCCGAGGTGTTCTTCCAGGTGCTGCGCGGCTGCGGCGCCCTGGCGGTGCTGTTCCCGGAAATCGACCGCGAATACCCGGCCGCTGCGCCCGCTCATTCCGGCAAGTCCCTGCCGCCGGCCCTGGCGGCGCTGCAGGCCGCCGCCGCCCGCAGCGGGGACACGCGGGTGCGCTTCGCCGTGCTGCTGCAATCGCTGGGCCGCAACCTGGACCGGGAACAGCGGCTGCGTCAGGCCGGGGAGCTGTGCCAGCGGCTCAAGGTGCCGAACGACTACCGGCAACTGGCGCTGGCGGCCATCCGCCTCGAAGACGCGGCGCGCAGCGACGACCCCGCCGACCTGCTGGCCTTCCTGGAAGGCGCCAACGCCTTCCGCAACCCCGCCTGGTTCGGCCTGCTGCTGGCGGTCTACCGCGCCGGCGGCTGGATCGACGAAAACCGCGCGGCCCTGCTGGAACGGGCGCGCGAAACGGCGGCGGCGGTGGACACCGCGCCGTTCAGACAGCAAGGCATCGAAGGCCGGGCACTGGGGGAGGCGCTGCGCGAGGCGCGGCGGCAGCGGATCGCGGCGCTGCTGGAGGGTGGTGGGTGAAGGGGTGGTGGTGGCCGCCGGTAGTCATCCGTGGGGTGGGGTGAACGCAGTGAACCCCACCAGCATTCCACGGCGCTGCACCAAACTCCAAGGCGCAAAGACGCAAAGACCGCCAGGGCGGAACGAAACCAAAACCTTTGCTTCCCTCTGCGTTCTCCGCGCCTTTGCGTCAGATTTTGCGACCCCCGCCATCAGAAAAGCAGCCCGGCGGGGTCCAGTGGCGGACGTCGCGGCCGCCCTCATACGAACAGCCACAACAACACCACCCCCAGCGCCAGCCGGTAGATGACGAACGGCAGCATCCCCACCCGGTCCAGCAGTTTCAGGAACCAGTGGATGCACAGATAGGCACTGGCGGCCGACACCCCCACCCCGATCAGCAGCGGGGTCCAGCCCAGCGTCTGCTCGGCGCCGATCAGCCGGGTGGATTCGTAGCCCGCCGCCATCAGGATGGCCGGGATCGACAGCAGGAAGGAAAAGCGCGCCGCCGCCTTGCGGTCCAGGCCGGTCATGAGGCCGGCGGTGATGGTGATGCCGGACCGCGAGGTGCCGGGGATCAGCGCCAGCGCCTGGGCGCAGGCGATGAAGGCCACTTCGCGCCAGCTCATGCTGGCCTCGCAGTGACTCTGGCGGGCGCGGGCGTCGGCCCACCACAGCAGCAGGCCGAAGCCGATGGTGGCCACGGCGATCACCTGCGGCGAACGCAGCCGGGTCTCGACGACGTCGTGGAACAGCAGGCCGGCCAGCCCGAGCGGGATGGTGCCCAGGATGACGGCCCAGGCCAGCTTCGCCTCGTCGTCGGGATAGCCGGTCCTGAGCGATTCCACCCAGGCCCGCGCCATGCCGGCCAGCTCGCGGCGAAAATAGATTACCACCGCGCTCAGGGTACCGAAGTGCACGGCCACGTCGAACAACAGGCCCTGGTCCGGCCAGTCCACCAGCAGCGGCACCAGGATCAGGTGCGCGGAACTGGAAATGGGCAGGAACTCGGTAAGGCCCTGGAGCAGGGCGAGAAGAATGGCGTGGAGGTTGTCCATTGTTGTGGTTGTCGATCCCGAAAGCGCTTTAGGAAACCCTGCTCAATTCGTCATCCCGGCGGTCGTTTCTTACAGCGTCCCGCGCAGGTCGCGCCCGCCGAATCCGACCGGTAGCAATTCGATACCCCTGGCCAGGGCCATCGCCTTGAAGCGCTCGCCCATTTCGCCCGGCATCACCAGGGTCTTCATTTCGCTGACCTTGCGC
>JALSRI010000004.1 GCA_026984835.1 Thiohalobacter sp.
CCGTTCGTCGCCCTGCGCCATGACGTCGAGCAGGCGCTCGCCCGTGTCGGCGGCGCGCAGCAGGCGGGCGCCGTCGGCACCGGCCTGTCGCCACTGGCGGCGCGCCGCGTCGGGCCTGTCCAGGGCCCAGGCGCGGTAGCCCCGCCACAGGGCGCGCCGGCCGGGGTCGTCGACGTCGGCGAGCAGGGCGTCGAACAGCGGCCAGGCGCGCAGCCGCACCGCCTCGGCCAGCAGCCGCGGGACCGGGCGCTGGCCGCGTGGCAGCAGCAGGCCCGCGGCCAGGGCCTCGCGGTCGCGGCCCGAGTCTGCCAGCGCCCGCACCAGCCGGGCCGTCAGATCCGGCGTCGGCGCGCGCGCCAGGGCGCTGGCCAGCAGGCCCTGCCAGGCGATCCGGTCGCCGGTCTGCCGATACAGGGCCTCGGCCTGTTGCAGGCGCAGCTCGTGCAGCGCGTCCGGCGTGTCGGTGAAGTAGGCATGGCGCAGCAGGCGCTCCGCCAGCCGGTATTCGCCCAGTCGGGTCAGGGCGCGCAGGCTGCCGCTCAGGGCCACCTGGCGGTGGCGCGGCTCGCGGCTGTCGGCCAGTTGCCGCCATTGCTCCAGCGCCGCCAGCCACTGGCCGTCGTGTTCCAGGTCGCGGGCCGCGGCCAGCACCCGGTTCAGCTCGGTGGTGGTGACGGCGCGCCGCGGCGGCGCGGCGCCAGCGGCGATGGCGGCGCGGTAGGCCTCGCGCCGGCTGCGCAGCCAACGCAGCAGCGGCACCCAGTGTTCGACGAGGGCGCGCGCGGCGGCGCGGCCGCGTTCCGACAGGGCGATGCCGGGCAGCAGGGCGGCCGGCAGCGGCGCTTCCGGGTCCAGCGCGGTGGCGGTGTCGCGCAGGCAGGCGCGCCACAGGGGCTGCAGCGCGCCTTCGGCGCGCAGCACGTCGAGCAGGCCGAGGTAGCTGGCGTCCGACAGCCGCCACGGGCGCGCCACACGCTGCTGCAGCGCCACCGACAGGGTGTGCGGGTCGTGGTCACCGCGTTGCAGGCGCACCCGCTGCACGTCGCGCGGCAGGCGCAGTTCGATGGCCAGGGCCGGGCGGATCTGTCGCACCCGCGACTGCCAGGGTGCGTTCCGGGTGGCGTCGCGGGCCCGGGCCGCCAGTGCCGCGGCTGCACCGACGGCGCGCGGCAGCCCGGCGGCGTCGGCTTCGACGCGCAGCTCGATGGGCGGCCGGTCGTCGAAGCGCAGTTGCAGGCGTGCGTCCGCCGGCGCGTCCAGCACCAGCACCCGCAGCAGGCTGTCGGCGGGGCGCGCGGGCAGCTCGAAGGCCAGCCGGCCGCCGTCGCCCAGCCCGGCGAACCAGCCGTGCGGCGTGGCAGCGGCCAGCCCCTCTTGTTCGCCGCGCGCCAGCAGGTAGCGGTCGGCGTCGTCCTGTGGCAGCCGCAGGCCGGTGAGGGCGACCCTGACCGGCCGTGCCTTGGCCGCCGCCGGCAGCAGGTCGTCATAATAGGTGTGGCGCCGCAGCAGTTCACGCGCCGCCCGTTGCAGGGCGGGCAGGTCGGTGCGGTCGCGGGCGCCCTCCAGCAGGGCCATGGCGCCGACCAGGCCGCCGCCGCGGCGGCGGTTTTCGGCGACCGTGCGCAGGGCGGTCCGGTACAGGTCGACCAGCGGGTCGGTCGGCGGCGTTGCACTGGCTGGTGCGTTGAGGGCCGGCAGCAGGTAGTCGTCGGCGGTCGAGGTCAGCAGCCGCACCAGCAGGGGCTCGCTGAACCCGAGCTGCAGCCGGTGGCGGCCGGCCGGCAGGTCGAGGTGGTCGTTGCGCGGGTTGCTGGCCAGCACGGCGACGCCGTCCACGCGCAGGCGGGTGCGGCGCGCCGCCGCCGTGCTGGCGTCGATGGTCTTCAGTTCGCCGTCGTCCAGCCGGTAATGGATGCGGTAGTGGCGCGGGCCGCCGCTGCCGTCTTCGAGCAGCAGGATCTGCTGCAGCCGCAGCCGCCCCGGCCCCCGCACGTCCAGCTCCAGCCGCTCGCCGGCGGCGAGGCGGCGAAAGCGCTGGCTGCCGGGTTCGCCGACGCGCTGCACCTGCACCGTCTCGCCACCGCTGTCGGCGCGGTAACGGTAGCGTTCGACGGGACCGGCCGTCACCGGCCGCGACACGAACAGGGCCAGTTCCGTCGCGTCGCCGGCCTGCCCGCCGAGCCGCACCTGCGCCAGCGTCGGCGCCAGGGCGTCGGCCTCCAGCAGCAGGTCGCCGTCCGGCAGCCGCCGGGCGGAGCGGCGCAGGTACAGGCCGCCGTCGGTGGAGATCTCGAAGCGCAGCGCCGTCGGCAGCGGGTCGTCACCCACCGGTCGCAGCCGCAGCCGCGCACCGGGCGGCAGCAGCACCTCCGTCCACTCGCCCGGCGCCAGGCGCACCGTGTGCAGGCCGATGTCGTGACGATAGCGCGGCACGACGGCGCCCGGCCGTGCGCTGGTCCGTTCCACGTTGTCCCAGCGCAGCGATACGCCGAGGGCCTGGCGGGCGGCGGCCTCGCGCAGGTCCGGCGCGCCGGCGTGGGCCGGCAGCGTCAGCAGCAGCAGGATGGCGAGCCAGTGTTTCATGACGCCTCTCCGCACCGGCCCGGCAGGGCGTCGGCGAAGCGCGTGCGCGCCGCGGCGTCGTCGCGCAGCCGCTGGCGCAGTTCGGCGCTCAGTTCGATATGCACGAAATCGCGGCGGCCGGCGGCTCGCAGCACCTGTGCCTCGCGGTTGGTGAGGGCGCCGAGTTCGCGTATGTCGAGCGGGTAGACGCGGGTGTCCACGCCGAGGGCGTGGCGCAGCCGCGCGGCCAGTTGCAACACTCGCGGGCCGGGTCGCCGCGTGCCGTTGCTCAATATGATGTGCGCCCGGCGGCCGCTGCCCTTGCGGGCGGCGCGCGCGAAGCCGTGCAGCTGGATGAGCGGGCCGGTGTCGGCGTGCGCCGCCAGCGCCCGCGTCAGGGCGGTGAAATAGCTCTCCGGCAGGTGGGCGAGGTCGGCGTCGTGGCGTCCGTGCGCGTCCTCGCTGAAACGCGGCACCGTGTTCCAGGCCACCACCCGGAAACGCGCCTGGCGCGCCAGGGCCAGGGCGATGCGCCCGGTGTGCAGGTCCTTGAAGGCGTGCGGCGCCTGCAGCGCCGCGCGGCCGCTCGCGTCCGGGCAGAACAGGTAGAAGCCACGGCCCTCGCGGCGGGCGGCCGCCTCGTACAGCACCCGGCAGTCGACCCCGTCGAGCACCAGGGACCGGCGCCGCCAGCCCAGCGAGCGCCAGGCCGCGAGCAGGTCCGGTGCCGGGTCGCCGGCCAGTTCGCGCGTGAACAGGGCCGTGGCGCGTTCGAGCTCGGCCGTGGGTGGAGCGCGATAGCGCCCGTCGCGTGCGGCCTTCCACAGGGCGTCGAGCGTGGCGGCGCGCGACCCGCTGGTCACCAGCAGCAGGCCGGCCGCCAGTAGCACGCGCAGGCCGGGGTTGTCAGTCGCCATCGTCAACTCCCTCTGCGGATCCGGCGCGCTGGCGGAACAGGCGGCGTCGTTCGTGCAGGCCCGGCGTCAGCCGGTACAGGCTGAGGTAGGCATGGCTGTCGGCGTCTTCCAGCCATACGCTGATGCGGTATTCGCCGGGCGCCAGGTCGGCGCGCAAGGGGATGTGGAAGCGCTGGCCCTTGTCGACCGTCTCGCCGCGCGAACCGAGCACCGCCACCTCGGCGCCGTGATCGGGGTGCACCAGGAATTCGCGGTCGGTCAGCGACCAGCCGTCCGAGCCGATGACGCCGCGCCGGCGCGGGCCCTCGATGCGCACCCGCAGGCGCACCGGCGTGTCCCGCCGCCAGGGCAGTTGGAGGTGGCCGGTGAGCATCTCGTCGCGCTGCTGCTTGCGGTAGACGAAGTGCTGCGGGCGGTGGCCGATGCGCACCGCCAGGCGGCGCACCCGGGTCGGACCGTCACCGCGCAGGCGGTTCATGAACCAGCGGACCGGTTGCGCCGCCTCGATGCGCAGGCGATGGGTACCGGCTGGCAGGCCGGGCAGGTGCAGCTCGCCGCGGCGGCCGCGCAGGGTGCGTTCGAGCAGCACCCGGCCATCGAGCCGCAGGCGCACCGGCAGCGGCCCGGCGTCGTCGCGCAGCCAGGCCAGCCGCGCGCGCACGTCGCGGCGGCCGGGCCCGGCGACCAGCGTGACCGGCGCTTCATCGTTGCCGAGTTCGTGGTACACAGCGCCCAGCGCGTCGTCCGGCAGCGGCAGTTGCGGGTCGCGCGGGTTGAGCAGGTAGCGGGCGCGCCAGTTGCCGCGGGGGTGGAATTCCTCCCACAGGTAGCGGCCCGCCAGCAGTTCCGGGTCGTCGTCGGGGGGGCGGCGCTGCCACACCAGGCGAGCCAGGCGCAGGTTGCGGATCAGGCGGTCTTCGTCCGCCGGCGCGATGCCGTACCAGCCGGGCAGGCGCCGGCCATCGGGGTCGTAGCTGTAGTAGTCGTAGGGCAGCGTCAGCCGTGTCACCAGGTCGGGCGGTACGCTGTAGCCGGACACCAGGCCCGGCGCCGACAGCTCCACCCGCACCCGGTCGACGCCCGGCGCGACGTGCAGGTAGCAGTGCAGGGCGTCCGACACCAGGCCGAAGGGCGGGGTCTCGTCGTACAGGCGGTCGTACAGCGAAGCAGCCGCCTGGCCCTGGCAGCGGCCTTCCCGGGTGCTGTTGCCGTCGCCGTCGAGCAGCCGGTAACGGAGGTCGAGGGGGACGCTGCCGGAACTCGCCAGCAGGGCGCGGAAGTCGATGCGCAACGGCGTGCGGCGGCCTTCCAGGTGGGTGACCGGGTAGTCGACCCATTGCCCGGGGCTGCTGCGCCAGGCGCGCAGGAAGGCGGTGTCGGGGGTGATGTCGAGGCGGGTGCCGTCCGGCTGCACCAGTTCCGCGCGCAGGATGACGGCGCGGTCGCTGGCGATGTCGAGCAGGCCGGCGCCGGGCAGCGCCAGGCCGCGGCCCGCCTCGACGTCGTCCAGGGCGATGCGCCGCTCGAAGCGCGAGCGGTCGCTCTCGCCGCGCCAGCGCAGTGCCAGGGTGCCGCCGCGGCCGGCGTCGATGCGGTACACGCCCAGGCGCAGCTCGCCGCCCGGCAGCGGCACCGGCACGGTGCCGTTGTGGCCGGGTTCGACCAGCAGGCCTTCCGGCAGCACCGGCTCGCCGGGCTGCACGCTGTCGCCCCCGTCCAGCATGTACAGCACGCGACGGATGTCGTCGTCGCCGGTGATGCCGTGCGGCGCCAGCGGTACCCAGCGGTAGCGCAGCAGGGCCAGTTGCTCGCGCGGGGTCAGCCATTCCTTGCCGTACACGTTGCCGCGACTCAAGCGTTCCTTCTTGCTTTCGTCGATGCGGTTCCAGCGGTGCACGAGCTTGCGGTCGGGGATGCGTTCGCGCTGGTAGAAACGCACCATCACGCCACGTACCGGCGGCGTCGCCCGGTACAGGCGCAGCTGGATGCGGGTGGCGCCGGGGAATTCGCGCGCCCGCAGCAGCATGACGCGACCGTCGGCGGGCACTTCGTCACCGTCCAGGTAGAAGGCCGGCGGTTCGCCCGGCTGCCCGTCGTCGCCGGCAACGCGGCTGATGCGGGTGCGGTGGTGGTAGCGGTGGGTCTCCAGCACCGTGCCGTCGGCGTCCAGCAGGCGGTATTCGATGGCGTAGCGCCAGGGTGCCAGCCGCTCGTCGGCATCGGCCGGAACGTCGGCGTTGCTCAACACCCGGTAGAAGGGCTCGCCGGTGGCGGGCAGCTCGAAATCCAGCCAGGCGTCGGGCCGCAGGCGGTAGACGATGGCGGCCGTGGCCTGTTCCAGGCGTGCGTCCAGCGGCCGGCTGGCCCGGTGTTCCGGCAGTTCCAGCCCGGGCAGGCGCTGGGCCAGCGGCAGCGCCATGCCCAGCAGCACCAGCAGCGCGAACAGGCGGCCCAGCAGTCTCACGGCCGGCCTCCGAACAACAGGCGGCCGGCGCGCGCCGACAGGAAGGAGGCGACGTCGGCCTGCGGCAACGGCGATGCGCTGCTGCGGATCTCCATGGCCGGCCAGCGTGGGTTGAGGTTGCCGACCAGGAACACGCCGCGCCGGTCCGCCACGGTCAGAAAGGCCTGGCGGGTATCCAGGTCGATCAGGCGTTGCAGGTGCCACTGCGGCCAGCGCCGCTGGATGCGGCGCAGGGCGACGATGTCATGGTTGTCCTGATAGCGCCGCAGCGCGGCCAGCAGGGCATCCGGGATGTCGCGCCGCGCCGCCGCCCGGCCGCTGAGGTAGCCGGCCAGGTCGGCGCGCAGGGTCGGAATGCCGAGGGCGCGGAACTGCTTCTCCTGCAGGCGGTTGTCGGTCTGCTGGCGGTAGCTGTCGCGGGACAGGGGCGACAGCCACAGGATCAGGAAATGCTTGTCCGGCAGCTTGGCCGCATACAGCGACTGCGGCAGGCCGCCGACCTCGTAGCCGGCGGTGGCGGGGGAGCCGTCCACCAGCTGGTAGCGGAGGCGGTCCTCGTCCAGGGTGTGCAGCAGCCGCCGTCCGAGTGCCGGCACCTGGCGCTCGTAGATGATGCCGTCGCTGAAGGCCAGCAGCACATCGCTGCCACTCTGCTCGCCGGCCGGGCGCAGGCCGAAGGCGCGGCAGTGCACCACCAGCTCCTCCTGGTCCGCCGGCGTGTCGCGCAGGATCACTTGCGACACCAGGTTGAACAGGCTGGGAATGTTCTCCAGCCGCACCGTGTCGGCGCTGCCGTCGCGGTTGGCGAAGGGATGGGCGCCGGCCACCACCAGGCCGCGCGCGTGCAGGCGTTCGAACAGCGATACGGCGTATTCGAAGCTGTTCTGTTCGTACAACGGCCGCGGTACCTGCACCAGGTACGGTTCGGCGTCGCCGTAGCGCAGCACGATGGTGCCCCAGTAGCGGCGCCGGCGTATGTCCTCGCGCTCTTCCAGGATCAGGTACTCCTGGCCGCTGCGCTGGTGGCGGTACTTGATCAGCCGGTAGTCGATGGCGCGCGCGGCGGCGGCCAGCCGGTTCAGCTCCGCCCGGCGTTCGCGCTCGTCCATGTCGCCGAGACGGGCGATATGCGCCAGCATGGGCGTGATGATCTCCTCGTCGAAGTACAGCAGTTCCTCCGGCGAGGGCGGCTTGTAGGCGTCCGTGCCGCGGCGTGCCAGCCGGCCCTTCTTCTCCAGCAGCCATTGCTGCAGGTAGCCGTCGATGCGCTGCACGTTGACCTCGGTCTCGAAGCCCTCCTCCTCGCCCAGCGACTGCGCCATCAGGTGGCGCTGGTCGGTCTGGTTCAGGAACAGTTCGGCGAAGCCCTGGTGTTCCAGGTCGCGCAGGTAGTTGTCCTCCGGCGGCTGGCGCCAGTCGATCTGCATGCGGCCGATGCTGCGTTCCAGGAAGCGGAGGTCCAGGCCGGCCGGCAGCGTGCCCTTCACCCACAGCGAGGAGGGCGGCTCCCCGGCGGCATCTGCGCCTGCCGGCAGCGGCCCGCCGCCGGCGTAGCCGCGTACCTGCAGGACGGCGCCGCGGCTGAATACGCGCTGGAAGACGGCGAAGAAGGTCTGCTGGCTGTGCAGCACGTCGCTGACGCCGCCACGGCCGGCGTCGCGGTAGGCGCCGGCGATGGCCAGCGCCTGCGCCCCGAAGCGGGTGAACAGCCAGGCGCCGGCGTCCAGCGCCCAGCGCTCCTCGGCCGGCGCCGGCACTTCCAGCAGCAGTGCGTTGTCCGGATGCAGGTCGACCAGGTAGACACCGCGCCCCTGGCTGCGGTCCTTCTCCCGCAGGTACAGGTAGTGTGCCTGCACCACCTGCAGGTCGTAGCCGGCTCGCTGCAGGGCGTATTCAGCCTCGGCCAGGTGCACGGCCTGGCGGCCGTCGCGGTAGCGGCGCAGCAGCTTGAGGCCGGATTCGAAGGCGCGTAGTTCGGCCAGCGCCGGCCGCACCACGGTCTCCGGGTCGCGGCGCTGGTAGATGGCGACCTTCTCGCGCCGCAGCAGCGGAATCAGCTGGCCGTCTTCGGCGATGGCCGGCGCCGCGGCGCTGGTGGCGCTGCGGGCGCCGAACAGGCTGCCCGGTGTGGGCAGCCACACCAGCGCGTAGCCGATGACGGTGGCGATCAGCACCGACACCAGGGAGGTCTGCAGGGTGGAACGCGTCAGCATGCCGACGATCATCTTGTCGTGCATCTTGATCGCCATCAGGCTGGACAGCAGGTAGCCGAAGGCGAAGGCATCCGACACCTTGACGTCCGGCCACCAGGTGGCCAGCACCAGGCTCAGCAGCCACTTGTAGGCGAAGCCGACGTTGAAGAACAGCAGCAGCTTGCGGGCGCCCTCGATGTTGGCGTGGGCGAAGCGCGGCAGCTGCATGACCAGGCTGGACAGGCCGAGGATGATGAAGGCCTCGACGAAGGTGATGACGATCTTGACCGGCTCGTACCACTGCAGCGCGAGCAGGGCGGGTATGAGGATGCCGTTGTACTCCCACCCGTAGTACAGGTTCATGCGCGAGGCGACGAAGGCGGTGGCGATGATGACGATGTAGGCCTTGGGACTGGCGAGGATGGAGCTGGCCAGGTCCTCGTAGACATACTGGATGTTGCCGAGGCTGAAGTTGGTGAGCTCCATCAGGCCGTAGCGCACGATGACGTAGCTGACGCCGACGGTGACCAGCAGCGTCTTCATGCCGCGCAGGAAGCCGGGTTTCCAGAACTGGTTGGCAATCAGCGCGATGATGATGAGGCCAAAGCTGTGCAGGTCGTTGACGTAGTCGAAGTCGAGCTGCCAGTTGCGGTTCAGCCATTCGCCCAGGAAGGGAAATACCAGGCCGTCGAACAGCAGCCGCACCATGACGCTTGTAAGCACGAGGGCGAAGAAGCGGTCGCGCCCGAACAGGCTGCTCCAGCGGCCCCGGTGCAGCCGCGACTCCGAGAACAGCCACACCAGGAAATAGGTCACCGAAGCCTCGATGACGATGGCCAGCACCGCCCAGGGCTTGAGCAGCAGCAGGGGCACCAGGTAGCCGGGCACCACCAGCCCGGCCAGCACCCAGCCGAAGCGCAGGTTGAAGAAGGCGACCACGAACACGCCCACCCAGACGCTGGTGATGACGGAGGCGGACAGTCCGCCGGGCGGGAACAGGGGCAGGGGAAAGAGGTCCATCAGCCGGCCAGGGTCTGTTGCAGCAGTTCCAGCAGTTGGGGTGCCGTGACCGGCTTGCGCGCCACGCGGTCGGCGCCCGCCTCCAGTATGCGGCGTTCGTCATCGCCGGACGCGTTCAGCGAGGCGGTCAGCACCAGCACCGGCACCTCCAGGCCGCGCACCTCGCGCAGCTCGTGCAGGAAGCGCAGGCCGTCCATGACCGGCATGAGCAGATCCAGCACGATGGCGTCGACCGGCTGCCCGTCCAGCCGCCGCAGGGCCTCGCTGCCGTCGCCGGCCTGCACCACTTCGTAGCCGCCCCTCTCCAGTATGGTGGCGAGCAGCCGCCGCACCATGGCGTCGTCCTCGGCCACCAGCACGCGGGTGTTCGGGGTCGCCGTGCTCATCACAGGAACCCCTTGAGGCAGACGTCGAAGCGCATGCCCCGGCCGAGTTCGGTGTCGGCGTGGAATTCGCCGCCCCAGCTGCGGACGTGGCGGGCGGCGGCGCGCAGGCTTCGGAAGCTGTCCACCGATACGGTGAGGTCGCCGTGCAGGTATTCGTCCAGTCGTTCCGGCGGCAGGCCGAAGCCGGAGTTGGCGAAGCGGTAGCAGACCTGGTCATTGCGGGTGCAGACGTCGACGCGGATGGCGCTGCCGGAGCCGGCGTCGTCGATGAGCACGCGCAAGACACCGTTGAACACCTCGACCAGCTGCTGCGGCGCGGCCATCACGAAGCTCAGCAGCTCGGGCAGGTCGGTCTGCAGTTCCACGCCGGCCTTGCGTGCTGCCTCCGCCATGTCCTGCAGGCTCGATGCCAGGGGTTTCAGGGCGTCGGTGGGCCAGCATTCCAGGGCCGCTTCCTCGAAAGTGAAATGCAGGTATTTCTGCGTCTCCTCGAACAGCCGGGTGGCGTGCGATGCCTTGTCGTGGACGATGTCGCTGATCCAGGCCTCGCCGTCCCGGGGCAGCAGGTCGGTCGCCAGCACCAGCGCTTCCAGGTCGTCGCGCAGGCGTACGTTGAGCTGATCGATGAGGTCGACCTGCAGATCGTTCAGGGCCTTGAAGGTGCTGATGTCGTTCAGTTCGATGAGGATGCCGCCGAGCTGGAAGGGTGCCAGATCGCCATCCGAGTCGAGCCGGTTGCGGGCCTGGTGGACCAGCGGCCGCAGGGTCAGCATGTAGGTGCAGCGTTCGCTGTCCAGGGCCGGCGCCGGCAGGGTGATGACCTTGCGGTCGACCACGATGTAGTGCATGTACTTGCGCACCGTGCTGATGTCGCGGCCGCTGATGGCCGCAATCATGTCGATGGCGGTCATGTCGAAGAACCGCAGGCCGGCCTCCTTCATGAGGGTTTCCATCTGGCGGTTGACCTGTAACACCCGTCCGAACAGGTCGTAGAGGATGGCGGCGCTGCCCATGCCGTCGAACACCCGTTCCAGCACCGACAGGCGCCGGTCCAGCAGGGCCAGGGAGCGTCGGAAGCTGCGGTGGGTATCGTCCCAGCCCTCCACGCGCAGGTAGCGATCCAGCGGGTTCCGTTCGCGGCGCTGCTCTTCCTGCCAGCGCTGGCGGTGGTAGAGCATCTCGGCGATCTGGGCCGCGAAGTCGCCGGCCAGGCCGATGAAGTTTTCCTCGTGGGTGATCTTTTCCGGGTAGATGCCGAAGGCCCAGAAGCCGAGTACTTCGCCGGCGAAGGTCAGCGGCACCAGGTACTGGACTTCCTCGTCGTCCACGCGTTCGAGGTAATCGCGCTCGACGCGGATGGGGCCGTTGGTGGCGATGGCGGTGCTGTAGGGCGTGCGGTGATAGTCGCGGCGCATTTCGTGGATGTCTTCCATGGCGCAGTTGAGCGCGTACACCTCGCGCACGCGGTGATCGCCCTTCACCTTCTCCAGGAAGATGAGCCGGTGCAGATCCAGGGTCTGGTTGAGCAGGTTGGCGATGTAGATCCAGGGTTCTTCGGAGGCGAAGAAGCTGGCCGGGATGACGCGTTCGCGCAGCCGCGTCTGGGTGTCGAGCAGGGTGCGGCGTATGAGCCGCTCCTCGCGCGAGGCCTTGCGGATGAACACGGCGCCGAAGGTCAGCGCCTGCATCAGCGCCATGCCGGCCACCGGCAGCCAGTAGCCGGCGAAGCCCAGCAGCAGCCAGGCGACGGCGACGTAGGCCAGGATCACGGCCAGCGTCAGCCAGGCGGCCGTCTTCACCGGCAGCGACTGGTACAGGTAGAGGAATCCCGCCACCAGCACCAGGTACAGCAGCAGCCGCACCGGCGTGGACGCTTCGCGGATGGCGTCGCCGGCCAGCAGCGTGTCCAGCGCCTGGGCGCTGTACTGCAGCAGCGACACGCTGTGCAGGGCGCCGGTGGCCGGGGTATGCAGGCCCGTCTCGTGCACGTTCTCGGCAAAACCGATAATGACGATGCGATCGCTGACCAGGGAACGCACCAGGTTGCCGGCCAGCGCCCAGTCCAGGTCGACGATGGGCACGTTGCGGCCGCCGTCGAGGAAGTTCACCAGGAAGGGGCGGCCGTCGGAGCCGCCGTCGGCCACGTCGCCGGCCAGCCGCGCCGGCAGGGTGGCCAGGGTCTGGCCCGGTACGCTGATGCTCAACTGCTGGCGGCGGCGGATGCCGAGCTCGTCCGGCGGCATGATCTGGACGGCGGCCAGGGCGCCGGCCTGCTGCAGGCCGGAGTCCCAGGGCGACAGTCCGTCGATGGCGCCCGTCATGGCGTTGCGCGCCGGCTCGCGGGCGAACACCATGCCGGGGTGGTCGCGAACCACCTTCAGCAGGTCCGGCGGCACCGGTTCGGGGGTGAAGGCGAAGGCGACGCGCCGGGCGCCGAGGGCATAGAGGCGGTTCACCAGGCCCGCCCAGCGCGCCGGGTCCGGGGTGGCGGTGTGGCTCTGGATCAGCAGGATGCGCGAGGGGGCGTCGCGGCCGGCCGGCGCGTGCCGCACCAGGGCATCGTAGAGCCAGCCCGTGTACAGCTGGAAGGTGCCGGTACTGCCCAGCCCGGTTACCAGCGCTACCAGGGCGAGCAGCAGCAGCGGCGCCGAATAGCGGTGGGGGTGCCCGAACGGACCGGTCCGGGTTGCCGGAGAGCTGACGGAGGTGGCGCTGTCCATAAGCCGCTTTTTTCTAAATCCCTATGTAAATCAACGAGCAACACCACGCCCGCCGGTGTGCCGCGGCTCGTGTCTCGGTGCCGGGTCATGGCCCGCACCCCGGCGCAGGCTCTGTACTCCTTTTGTTAGCGACTGTTTTAACGGGAATTTTAGCTTTTTCGACAGGGTGGTGGACGGCTGTCCAGGCGGCCGTTGCGGCGCCTCCCTGCGCCGGAATCCCTGCCCTTTCCGGGCCGCGGGAGTATCATCGGCGGCACACCCCGGCAGGGGCATCGCCGCAACGCAGACGCATCAGGGAGCAGGCCATGACTGGATACATTCGCTGGTTCGAGGAACTGGGCATCGGGGACGTGCCGCTGGTGGGCGGCAAGAACGCGTCACTGGGAGAGATGTACCGCGAACTGACGCCGATGGGCGTCAAGGTGCCGAACGGGTTTGCCGTCACCGCCGAGGCCTACCGCGACCTGCTGACGGCGGCCGGCGCCTGGGACGAGCTCAGGGCGGCGCTGGACGGACTGGACCCGGCCGACGTCGACGACCTGGCGCGCCGTGGCGCCCGCGCCCGCGCCATCGTCTACGGCGCGCCGCTGCCGGACGCCATGCAGCAACAGATCCTCGACGCCTACCACCGGCTGCAGGCGCAGTACGGCGAGGACATGAGCGTCGCGGTGCGCTCCTCGGCCACCGCCGAGGACCTGCCCAACGCCAGCTTCGCCGGCCAGCAGGAGACCTACCTGAACATCAGCGGCGACGCCCACCTGCTGGACGCCTGCCGGCGCTGCTTCGCCAGCCTGTTCACCGACCGCGCCATCCACTACCGGATCGACAACGGCTTCGACCATTTCAAGGTGGGGCTGTCCATCGGCATCATGAAAATGGTGCGCTCCGACCTGGCCGCCAGCGGTGTCATGTTCTCGCTCGACACCGAGACCGGCTTCCGCGACGTGGTGTTCATCACCGGCGCCTGGGGCCTGGGCGAGAACGTGGTGCAGGGCGCGGTGGAGCCGGACGAGTTCTATGTCCACAAGCCAACCTTCGAGCAGGGCCACCGCGCCGTGCTGCGCCGGCATCTGGGCAGCAAGAAGATCAAGATGGTCTACGCCACCGGCGGCGGCCGCGAGATGACCCGCAACGTGCCGGTGCCGGAACCGGACCGCATGCGCTACTGCATCAGCGACGAGGACGTCTTCACCCTGGCCGACTATGCCATCAAGGTGGAGCGCCACTACAGCGAGAAGGCCGGCCAGGACCGGCCCATGGACATGGAGTGGGCCAAGGACGGCCTCGATGGCGAACTCTACATGGTGCAGGCGCGCCCCGAGACGGTGGAGTCGCAGAAGCAGGGCAACGTGCTGCAGCAGTACCACCTCCGGGAAGAGGGCGAGATCCTGGCTCGCGGCTATGCCATCGGCACGCGCATCGCCGTCGGCCGCGCGCGCCACATCGCCGACGTGGCGCACCTCAACGAGTTCCAGCACGGCGAGGTGCTGGTGGCCGACACCACCACCCCGGACTGGGAGCCGGTGATGAAGACCGCCGCCGCCATCGTCACCAACCGCGGCGGGCGCACCTGCCACGCCGCCATCGTGGCGCGCGAGCTCGGCATACCGGCGGTGGTCGGCTGTGACAACGCCACCGAGACCGTCCCCGCGGGCGAGATGGTCACCGTGTCCTGCGCCGCCGGCGACGAGGGCCGGGTGTACCGCGGGGCGCTGCAATACGAGGTGATCGAGACCGATCTGTCCGACCTGCCGCGGCCGAAGACGAAGATCATGATCAACCTCGGCAACCCGGACCTGGCTTTCGCGACCTCCTTCCTGCCCAACGACGGCGTCGGCCTGGCGCGGCTGGAATTCATCATCAACGAATACATCAAGGCCCATCCCATGGCGCTGCTGCACCCGGACAAGGTGCGCGACCCGGCCACCCGCCAGGTGCTGGAGACCCTGATCACCGGTTACGGGGACGGCGCCGACTATTTCGTCAGGCGGTTGTCGGAAGGCGTCGGCACCATCGCCGCGGCCTTCTGGCCCCGGCCGGTGGTGGTGCGCATGTCGGACTTCAAGAGCAACGAGTACGCCAGCCTGCTGGGCGGCGTCGACTTCGAACCGCAGGAGGCCAACCCCATGATCGGCTTCCGCGGCGCGGCCCGTTACACCCACCCGGCCTACGCCGACGGCTTCGGGCTGGAATGCGCGGCCATGAAACGGGTACGCGACGACATGGGGCTCACCAACGTGAAGCTCATGATTCCTTTCTGCCGGCGCGTCGACGAGGGCAGGCGGGTGCTGGAGGCGATGGCCCGGCACGGCCTGGCGCGCGGCGACAACGGCCTGGAGGTCTACGTCATGTGCGAGATCCCCAACAACGTCGTCCTCATCGACGACTTCGCCAGGCTGTTCGACGGCTTCTCCATCGGTTCCAACGACCTCACCCAGCTGACCCTGGGCGTGGACCGCGACTCCGAGATCGTGTCCTTCGACTTCGACGAGCGCGACCCCGGCGTCAAGGAGATGATCCGCCTGGCGGTGGAAGGCGCGCGCCGTAACGGCCGTCACTCCGGCCTGTGCGGCCAGGCGCCGTCGGACTACCCGGAGATGGCCGAGTACCTGGTGGAGATCGGCATCGATTCCATGAGCCTCAACCCGGACACCGTGCTGGCCACCACCCGCCACGTGCTGGAGGTGGAAGCCAGGCTGCAGGCGCAGGGCAAGAAGGCGTCCTAGCCGGACGCCAGCCGGTGGGCGCGGCGGGTGGTCTCCGGCAGGCGGTAGCGGGTGGTGCAGCGCAGCACGTAGTCGATGGCGGTCTCCAGACTCACGCGGTGGCCGATGGAGACGTACACCGGCCTCACGCCGGCGCGGGTGCGCAGCACGGCGCCAATGATTTCGTCACCGTCCAGCAGCGGCGCCCAGGCACCCTTTTCCGGCGGCGGTTCGGCGTGGGTGCCGGTCAGGCGGGACTTGGCCACGCCGATGCTGGGCAGGTCGGTGAGCACCCCCAGGTGGCAGGCGATGCCGAAGCGGCGCGGGTGGGCCAGACCCTGGCCGTCGCACAGCAGCAGGTCGGGCGGCGTGTCGAGGCGGTCCAGGGCGTCCAGCACGGCCGGCAGTTCGCGGAAGGACAGGTAGCCCGGCACGTAGGGGAAGCGGGTCGGACGGCGCGCGATGGCCTGGTCGCGCGGTTCGAGGGAGGGAAAGTCGAGCACCGCGATGGCCGCCCGGGTGACGCTGCCGCCCTGCTCGAAACCGACGTCCACCCCGGCCACCCGGCGCACCGGGCCGAGCGCGTCCCGGCGCACCACCCGCTCGCGCAAGCGCTCCTGCACGGCACGGGCGGCTGCCACGTCGGTGGGCCAGTCGGGCTGCACGGCGGACGCTTTCATGGCCGCAGTTTCCCACAACGGCGGCGCTTTTTCCCTCGTTGGCCTACTGTTTTCGGCCGCGGATCTTTGCTACAATCCTATCGCTTTCTGGGAGGGTCGGGCCGCGACTGGCTGGATCCGGGTTTGAGAAGTGGGCCTTGGGCCCATTTTTTGTTTGTGCTGGAACGGGATGTCACGGGAACCGGCCGAGTTGCGCAACCTGATCGAACCGGCGGTGACGGCGCTGGGTTACGAGCTGGTCGGCGTCGAGTACAGCAGTGGCGGCCGCGGCGGCCTGCTGCGCGTGTACATCGACCGGCCCGGGGGCATCACCCTGGACGACTGCCAGGCGGTGAGCCACCAGGTGAGCGGCGTGCTGGACGTGGAAGACCCGATCAGCGGCCAGTATTCGCTGGAAGTGTCATCGCCGGGGCTGGACCGGCCGCTGTTCCGGGAAGCCGATTTCGAGCGTTTCGCCGGCCACCGGGTGCGGCTGCAGATGAGCTCGCCGGTGGGCGGACGGCGCAGGTTCAAGGGCACGCTGCTGGGCCTGGAAGGCGGGCAGGTGCTGCTCAGGGTGGACGGCGAGGATCTGCGTCTGCCGCTGGAAAAGATAGACCAGGCGCGCCTGGTCCCGGAGTACTGAACAGGTCCCCGCGAGGGGAGAACAGGAAGATTGAAGCGATGAGTAAAGAGATTCTGCTGGTCGTCGACGCCGTCTCCAACGAGAAGGGCGTCGACAGGGAAGTGATCTTCGAGGCGATCGAAGCGGCGCTGGCGTCCGCCACCCGCAAGCGTCACCCCGAGGATATCGAGGTGCGCGTGGAGATCGACCGCGAGACCGGCGACTACAAGGCGTTCCGCCGCTGGCAGGTGGTGGAGCCCGCCCCCGAGGGCGAGCAGGCCGAAGAAGGCGAAGGCGCGGAAGACGAGGACGAACTCGTCTTCCGCCATCCCTCGCGCCAGATCCTTCTGGAAGAGGCGCGCAGGATCAAACCCGACATCCAGCTCGGCGACTACATCGAGGAGCCGATGGAGACCGTCGACTTCGGCCGCATCGGCGCCCAGACCGCCAAGCAGGTCATCGTGCAGAAGGTGCGCGAGGCCGAGCGCGCCATGGTGGTGGACGCCTACAAGGACCGGGTCGGCGAGCTGGTGACCGGCATCGTCAAGCGCGTCGAGCGCGGCAACGTCTACCTGGACCTGGGCGGCAACGCCGAGGCCATCATCTACCGCGAGGAGATGATCCCGCGCGAGGCCGTGCGTCCCGGCGACCGCCTGCGCGGCTGGCTGAAGGACGTGCGCTCCGAGCCGCGCGGCCCGCAGCTGTTCGTCAGCCGGGTGGCGCCCGAGTTTCTCATCGAACTGTTCAAGCTGGAGGTGCCGGAGGTCGGCCAGGGCCTGATCGAGATCCTGGGCGCCGCCCGCGACCCGGGCCTGCGCGCCAAGATCGCCGTCAAGAGCAACGACCCGCGCATCGACCCGGTCGGCGCCTGCGTCGGCATGCGCGGCTCGCGCGTGCAGACGGTGTCCACGGAGCTGGCCGGCGAGCGCGTCGACATCATCCTGTGGGACGAGAACCCGGCCCAGTTCGTGCTCAACGCCATGTCGCCGGCCGAGGTGGTGTCCATCGTGGTCGACGAGGAGAACCACAGCATGGACGTGGCGGTGACCAACGACCAGTTGTCGCAGGCCATCGGCCGTGGCGGCCAGAACGTGCGCCTGGCCAGCCAGCTCACCGGCTGGAACCTCAACGTCATGGATGTGGAGGAGGCCGAGCAGAAATCGGAAGAGGAAGCCCAGCGCCTGCAGAAGATGTTCATGGAAGACCTGGACGTGGACGAGGAAGTGGCGGCCATCCTGGTGCAGGAAGGTTTTTCCAGTGTCGAGGAGATCGCCTACGTGCCCAACAGCGAACTGCTGCAGATCGAGGAGTTCGAGGAGGCCATCGTCGAGGAACTGCGCGGCCGTGCCCGCGACGTGCTGCTGACCCGCGCCATCGCCCGGGAAGAGAAGCTGGGCGGCGCCCAGCCGGCCCGGGACCTGCTGGAGATGGAGGGCATGGACGAGACGCTTGCCTACGAGCTGGCGGGCCGCGGCATCGTCACCATGGAAGACCTGGCCGAGCAGGCGGTCGACGATCTGCTGGACATCGAGGGCATGGACGAGGAACGGGCAGGGCAGCTCATCATGACGGCGCGTGCGCCCTGGTTCGCGGAAGCCGAAGCGGAAACCGAAGCGGAAGCGAAACAGGAACAGGGCTGACCCGGGAGACGGTTTGGAATGACGGAAGTAACAGTACGACAGTTTGCAGACGTGGTCGGCCTGCCGGTCGAGCGGCTGCTGGCGCAGCTCGACGAAGCGGGCCTCGCCATCTCCAATGCGGATGACACCATCAGCGACAAGGAGAAGATGCAGCTCTTGAGCTACCTGCGCAAGGCGCACGGCAAGGGTGTCGAGGCGCCGGAAGCGGCGGCGCAGCCCAAGAAGATCACCCTCAAGCGCAAGACCCACACCGAGCTGCGCACCGGTTCGCGGGCCGGCGCCCAGGCGCGCACGGTCAGCGTGGAAGTGCGCAAGAAGCGCACCTACGTGAAGCGTGCCGAACTGGTGGCGGAGGAAAAGGAACGGCTGGAGAAGGAAGCCGAGGAGAAGGCACGCCTGCTGGCCGAACGCGAGGCCGAGCGCAAGGCCGAGCAGGAGGCGCTGAAGCGGGCCGAGGAAGCCGCCCGCAAGCGCCAGGAAGAAGAGGCGCGTCGCGCCGAGGAGACCGCCCGCGCCCGCGAGGAGCGCGAAGCCGCCGCCCGCGCCGAGGAAGAACGCAAAAAGGCCGAGGCCCAGGCGCGCGCCGAACAGGAGGCGCGCCAGCAGAAGGCCGGCGCCGAGCGCAAGAAGCGCCAGGCCGAAGAGGCCGGCAAGCGCACCAAGTACGGGCGCGCGGAACTGCACGTGGCCACCGACAAGAGCGGCAAGCGCAGGAAGAAGTCGCGCCGCAGCTCGGTGTCCATCCGCACCTCCGGCGAGCACGGCTTCGAGCGGCCGACCGCGCCCGTGATCCACGAGGTCGAGGTGCCGGAGGCCATCACCGTGGGAGAACTGGCGCAGAAAATGTCGGTGAAGGGGGCGGAGCTGATCAAGACGCTGATGAAGATGGGCGTCATGGCCACCATCAACCAGACCCTGGACCAGGACACCGCCATGCTGGTGGTGGAGGAACTGGGCCACGTGGCCAAGCCCGCCGCGGCCCAGGATGTGGAGGCCGAGCTGGAACAGCTGCAGGCGCAGGAAATCGAGGGCGAGCAGGTGTCGCGGCCGCCGGTGGTGACCATCATGGGCCACGTCGACCACGGCAAGACCTCCCTGCTCGACTACATTCGCCGTACCCGCGTGGCGGCGGGCGAGGCCGGTGGCATCACCCAGCACATCGGCGCCTATCACGTCGAGACGGACAAGGGCGTCGTCAGCTTCCTGGACACGCCCGGCCACGCGGCCTTCACCGCCATGCGCGCGCGCGGCGCCCAGGTGACCGACATCGTGGTGCTGGTGGTGGCGGCCGACGACGGCGTCAAACCGCAGACCATCGAGGCCATCCAGCACGCCAAGGCGGCCGGCGTGCCGCTGATCGTGGCCATCAACAAGATCGACAAGCCGGAAGCCGACCCGGAACGGGTCAAGACCGAGCTGTCGCAGCATGAGGTCATCCCGGAGGACTGGGGCGGCGACACCCAGTTCGTGAACGTGTCGGCCAAGACCGGTGAGGGTATCGACGAGCTGCTGGACGCCATCCTGCTGCAGTCCGAACTGCTGGAACTCAAGGCCGTCGAGGAAGGGCCGGCCCGCGGCGTGGTGATCGAGTCCAGCCTCGACAAGGGCCGCGGCCCGGTGGCCACGGTGCTGGTGCAGAACGGCACCCTGCGCAAGGGTGACATCCTCATCTGCGGCCAGGAGTACGGCCGCGTGCGCGCCATGTTCGACGAAGCCGGGCGCCCCATCGACTCGGCCGGCCCGTCCATGCCGGCGGTGGTGCTGGGCCTGTCCGGCACCCCCAACGCGGGCGAGGACGCGCTGGTCATCAACGACGAGCGCAAGGCGCGCGAGGTGGCCGAGTTCCGGCGCCAGAAGCAGCGCGAGATCAAGCTGGCGCGCCAGCAGCAGCAGCGCCTGGAAGACATGTTCTCGCAGATGGGCAAGGGCGAGAAGAGTACGCTCAACATCGTGCTCAAGGCCGACGTGCAGGGTAGCGTCGAGGCGCTGCGCGACGCGCTGACCAAGATCGGCACCGACGAAGTGTCGGTCAATATCGTGTCGGCGGGCGTCGGCGGCATCAACGAGACGGACGCCAACCTGGCGGTGGCCTCCAACGCCATCGTCATCGGCTTCAACGTGCGCGCCGACGCGGCCGCGCGCCGCATCATCGAGGAGCACGGCATCGACCTGCACTACTACAGCGTCATCTACGATGCCATCGACGACGTCAAGGCGGCCGTCAGCGGCATGCTGGCGCCGGAGATCAGCGAGGAGATCATCGGCCTGGCGGAAGTGCGCGACGTGTTCCGTTCTCCCAAGCTGGGCGCCATCGCCGGCTGCATGGTGGTGGACGGCGTGGTCAAGCGCAGCGCGCCCATCCGCGTGCTGCGCGACAACGTGGTCATCTTCGAGGGCGAGCTCGAATCGCTGCGCCGTTTCAAGGAAGACGTCAACGAAGTGCGCGCCGGCACCGAGTGCGGCATCGGCGTCAAGAGCTACAACGACGTCAAGCCGGGTGACCAGATCGAAGTCTTCGAACGCGTGGAGCGGGCGCGGACCGTGGAGTGAGCGTGTTTTTGCGTGAAGATGTGAAGTCAAGAACATGAATAACCGCCAGGACGCCAAGAACGCCAGGAAAAAATACCTGTTCCCTGATCCGTGCCCGCGCTTTGCGCGGGACACGGAAACGGGAATCTTGGCGTCTTGGCGGTTGGATCGTTTTTTCCCTTGGTCGTCTTGGCAGTGAGAACGATCGCAGTCACGCCTTTCGAGCCCAGCCAGACAGGTCCCAGCAGTCCATGCCCAGAGAGTTCCCACGAGCACGGCGTGTCGCCGAGCAACTCCAGCGCGAGTTGTCGGTACTGATTCGCGACGAATTGCGTGATCCGCGCCTCGGCATGGTCAGCATCTCGGGTGTCGAGGTGTCGAAGGACCTGGGGCACGCCAAGGTGTTCGTGACCACGCTGGACGGCGAGCAAGAGGCGCAGCAGTCGATCGAGGCGCTGACCAGCGCGGCCGGCTACCTGCGCCGCCTGCTGGGTCAGCGCATGGTGATGCGCGCCGTACCACAGTTGCGTTTCCGCTACGACCGCTCCCTGCAGAGGGGCGCGGAGTTGAGCGCCCTGATCGACAAGGCGGTGAAGGCGGATCGTGAAGACCAGGATGAATAGAGTGGCCGCCACAACGCAGACGCAACCGTTGGGGGCACCGTAGGGTGGGGTGAGCACAGCGAACCCCACCACCACGACCCGAAATCCGACCCAGATCCCAGGAAACACAACCCATGGCACGCAGGCGCACCAAAGGCAGGCCCGTCAACGGCATCCTCCTGCTCGACAAACCCTCCGGCATGACCTCCAACGAGGCCTTGCAGAAGGTCAAATGGCTGTATTTCGCCCGCAAGGCGGGCCATACCGGCAGCCTCGACCCGCTGGCCTCCGGCATGCTGCCCATCTGCCTGGGCGAGGCCACCAAGGTGTCGGGCTTCCTGCTCGACGCCGACAAGCGCTACCGGGTGCGCTGCAGGCTGGGCGAGCGCACCGCCACCGGCGACGCCGAGGGCGAGGTGCTGGAGACCCGGCCGGTGGGCGAACTGGACGCAGCCCGCGTGGAGTCCGTGCTGGAGAACTTCCGCGGCACCATCGAACAGGTGCCGCCCATGTACTCGGCGCTCAAGCACGAGGGCCAGCGCCTCTACAAGCTGGCCCGGCAGGGGGTCGAGGTGGAGCGCAAGCCGCGCCGGGTCGAGATCCACGAACTGGAACTGGAGGCGCTGCAAGGCGACCGGATGGACATCCGGGTGCATTGTTCCAAGGGCACCTATGTGCGCACCCTGGTGGAAGACATCGGCGAGGCACTCGGCTGCGGTGCCCACGTGGCCGGCTTGCGCCGCACGGCGGTGGGCCCCTACCAGGAAGACCAGATGGTCACCATGGAGCGCCTGGAGCAACTGCGGGAACAGGACAAGGCCGCCATGGACGACCTGCTGCTGCCGGTGGAGTCGGCGCTGGTGCAGTGGCCGGACGTGGAACTGACCCCGGACGCGGCCTTCTACCTGCAGCAGGGCCAGCCGGTGCTGGTGCCGCACGCGCCCACCGAGGGCTGGGTACGGCTCTACGAGCGCGGCCACCGCTTCATCGGCATGGGCCAGATCCTGGACGACGGCCGGGTGGCGCCCAAGCGGCTGATGAAGACGGCTTGAGGGGATGCCCCTGCGCCGGGATCGCGGGCAAGCGCGCTCCTACAGGGTCCCCCCGTTGTAGGAGCGGCCTTGGCCGCGATCCCGGCGGCCACCGGCCGATGCCCCCCGGCACCGGACCGTATCGCGGGCAAACCCGCTCCTACAGAGGTTCCTGCCACCCCTGTAGGAGCGGCCTTGGCCGCGATCCCGGCGGCCACCGGCCGATGCCCCCCGGCACCGGACCGTATCGCGGGCAAACCCGCTCCTACAGAGGTTCCTGCCACCCTTGTAGGAGCGGCCTTGGCCGCGATCCCGGCGGCCACTACCAGTAATCTATTGAGTAAACAAGACTTGGGCGGTAAAATACCCGGCTCAATTTCGGAACGATTTCGGGAGTTTTGATCGATGGCATTAAGCACTGAACAGAAGGATCAGATCGTCAAGGATTTCCAGCGCGCGCCGGGCGACACCGGCTCGCCGGAAGTGCAGGTGGCCCTGTTGTCCGCCAACATCCAGCATCTGACCGAACATTTCCAGACCCACAAGCACGACCATCACTCGCGCCAGGGCCTGCTGCGCATGGTGAGCAACCGCCGCAAGCTGCTCGACTACCTCAAGGGCAAGGACGTCGCCCGCTACCAGGAACTCATCAGTCGCCTGGGACTGCGTCGCTAGCCAGACATCTTCCATTCAACCGCTGTTTCTGCAGTCAAGGTAAGGTTCCGTGAATCCGATCAAGAAATCGTTCCAGTATGGCAATCACACCGTAACATTGGAGACGGGCGAGATCGCCCGCCAGGCCTCCGGCGCCGTCATGGTCAGCATGGGCGACACCGTGGTGCTGGTCACCTGCGTCGGCATGAAGAAGGCGATGGAGGGGCGCGACTTCTTCCCGCTCACCGTCGACTACCAGGAGCGCACCTACGCCGCCGGCAAGATCCCCGGCGGCTTCTTCCGCCGCGAGGGCCGGCCCAGCGAGAACGAGACCCTGGTGTCGCGCCTCATCGACCGCCCGCTGCGGCCGCTGTTCCCCAAGGGCTTCACCAACGAGGTGCAGGTGATCGCCACCGTCATGTCGCTGGACCCCGAAATCGATCCCGACATTCCGTCCCTGATCGGCGCCTCGGCGGCCGTGTCCATTTCCGGCCTGCCCTTCAACGGCCCCATCGGCGCCGCCCGCGTCGGCTACATCGATGGCGAATACGTGCTGAACCCGACCGCCAGCCAGCTCAAGGAATCGAAACTCGACCTGGTGGTGGCCGGCACCGGGACCGCCGTGCTGATGGTGGAATCCGAAGC
>JALSRI010000005.1 GCA_026984835.1 Thiohalobacter sp.
GTCGGCAGCCCCAAGCGCCGCGAGATCGGCCACGGCCGGCTGGCCAAGCGCGGCGTGGCGGCAGTCATGCCGACGGTCGAGGAGTTCCCCTACAGCATCCGCGTGGTGTCCGAGATCACCGAATCCAACGGCTCCAGCTCCATGGCCAGCGTGTGCGGCAGCTCGCTGTCCATGATGGACGCCGGCGTGCCGCTCAAGGCGCCGGTGGCCGGCGTGGCCATGGGCCTCATCAAGGAAGGCGACCAGTTCGCCGTGCTGACCGACATCATGGGCGACGAGGACCACCTCGGCGACATGGACTTCAAAGTGGCCGGCACCCGCGAGGGCGTCACCGCCCTGCAGATGGACATCAAGATCGACGGCATCACCCGCGAGATCATGGACCAGGCGCTGGCCCAGGCGCACGAGGCGCGCCTGCACATCCTGGGCGAGATGAACAAGGTCATTTCCGCGCCGCGCCAGGAAGTGTCGGAGTTCGCGCCGCGCTACATCACCTTCAAGATCAACCCCGACCGCATCCGCGACGTCATCGGCAAGGGCGGCGCCACCATCCGCGCCCTGACCGAGGAGACCGGCACCAGCATCGACATCGACGATACCGGGCTGGTGAAAATCGCCTCCGTGGACGGCGCCGGCGGCGAGGAGGCGCGGCGCCGCATCGAGCAGCTCACCGCGGACGTCGAGGTCGGCACCGTGTACGAGGGCAAGGTGGTCAAGCTGATGGACTTCGGCGCCTTCGTCACCATCCTGCCCGGCAAGGACGGCCTGGTGCACATCTCCCAGATCTCCGAGGAGCGCGTGCAGAACGTCAGCGACAAGCTGTCGGAGGGCGACACCGTCAAGGTCAAGGTGCTGGAAGTCGACAAGCAGGGCCGCATCCGGCTGAGCATGAAGGCGGTCGGCGAATAGCGCCGCGAGCTGGCAGCACCGGCAGCAAAAAGGGCCCGGAAGGGCCCTTTTTGCTGCCGGGATCGCTACAGGAGACCACCCTCGTTCGCAGCACCGCCCTGTAGGAGCGGCCTCCGGCCGCGATGGGTCCGGCGGCGCTGACTGGTCGCCCCGGCTGCGCCGGGATCGCGGGCGAGCCCTCTCCTACAGGAGACCACCCGTGTTCGCAGCACCGCTGTGTAGGAGCGGCCTCCGGCCGCGATGGGCCCGGCGGCCCCCGACCCCTCGCCCCGGCTGCGCCGGGATCGCGGGCGAGCCCGCTCCTACAAAAAAACCACCCGTGTTCGCAGCACTGCCGTGTAGGAGCGGCCTCCGGCCGCGATGGGTCCGGCGGCCCCCGACCCGTCGCCCCGGCTGCGCCGGGATCGCGGGCAAGCCCGCTCCTACAAAAAAACCACCCGTGTTCGCAGAACTGCCGTGTAGGAGCGGCCTCCGGCCGCGATGGGTGCGGCGGCCCCCGACCCGTCGCCCCGGCTGCGCCGGGATCGCGGGCGAGCCCGCTCCTACAAAAGACCACCCCTGTTCGCAGCACCGCCCTGTAGGAGCGGCCTTTGGCCGCGATGGGTCCGGCGGCCGCTGAGCGTTCGCCCCGGCTGCGCCGGGGTCGCGGGCGAGCCCGCTCCTACAAAAGACCACCCCTGTTCGCAGCACCGCCCTGTAGGAGCGGCCTTTGGCCGCGATGGGTCCGGCGGCCCCCGACCCGTCACCCCGGCTGCGCCGGGATCGCGGGCGAGCCCGCTCCTACAGCGGTGGTGGGTGTGCCTGTGTAGGAGCGGCCTTGGCCGCGAAACGGGATCAGTTCGTCGCCAGCGCCAGGAACAGCTCCAGCGGGTCGGCGCCGGCCTGGATCAGGTTGTCGTCCGAGGCCTTGCGGCCCAGGTTGTGCTTCTTCCAGATCAGCTTGCCGCTGCGTGCGTCGTAGACGCGCAGCAGTCCGCCCTTGCAGCCGACAGCGACCCGCTTGCTGTCCGGCGAAATATCGGTCACGCAGCGCTTGCCCTCGGTCAGGGAGTCGGTAATTTCGAGTTCCGTGCGCTTGCCGGTGCGGGTGTCCATCAGCACCACCTTGTCGGCCTTGCCGAAGGAACGCGGCAGGCCGTCGTCGCCGAAGGTGATCAGCGAACGCTTGGGCAGCACGATGGCGAAGAAGCTGAGATCCGGCGCGATCTTCACGCTGGAGATGCGGCGCGGCTTCCTGGCGTTGTTGGCGGTCCAGTCCAGCTTCTGTTCGGTGCCGGAATCGATGTCGTAGATGGCGCGCAGCGACACCAGCTTGCTGCCGTCGCGGCTGAACTGCAGCTTGCTGAACTGGCGCGGGATCATGAAGGCGCTGTCGGTGTAGCTCTCCACCAGGTGCTGCCTGCCGGAATCCAGGTCGAGGACGGCAAAGCGGTCGCGGCCGACGAAGGCGACGCGGCGGCCGTCGTCGCTGATGCCGAGCGCATACACGCCCGCGTCGATGTGGTCCACGGACTGCTTCACCTTGAAGGTGTCCAGGTCCATGACGCGCAGGTCCGAGCGGTATTCGAAGCGCGTACCGCCGTCGTCGGCGGTGCGCGCCGCGTGGCAGGTGTTGACCACGATGGCGGCGTAGCGGCCGTTGTCGGACGGCACGATGGGGCCGATGTAGTCATGGAAGCCGGTCTTGGGGTCGCAGTTGCCTTTTTCGGTGGCCAGCGATTCCACCTCGATGCGGTCGGCGTGATGGTTCTCGAAATCCAGGTAGCCGCCGACGAAGCCGGGGATGTCGACCGTCTGGCCGCCGACGATATGACCCAGCGAGCTGGGCAGCAGCACCACCTTGCCGTTCGGCCAGGAGCCGGTCAGCACCACGTCCTTGAAGTTGCTGATGCCCCAGCGGC
>JALSRI010000006.1 GCA_026984835.1 Thiohalobacter sp.
TGCGGCGCCTGAGCCAGTTCGGCATCCTGGCGCTGTTCCTGCTCGGACCCTGGGCCGGCATCTGGATCGTCAAGGGCAACCTCAATTCCAGTGTCACGCTGGACGTGCTGCCGCTGACCGATCCCTACGTGCTGCTGCAGTCGCTGCTGACCGGCCACCTGCCGGAGACGGCGGCGCTGACCGGCGCACTGATCGTGCTGGTCTTCTATTTCCTGGTCGGCGGCCGCGCGTACTGTTCCTGGGTCTGCCCGGTCAACCTGGTCACCGACGGCGCCCACTGGCTGCGCGAGCGTATCGGCCTGACCGGTGCCTCGCGCCTGTCGCGCAACACCCGCTACTGGATCCTGGGCGTCACGCTGCTGCTGGCGGTCGTCACCGGCGGCATCGCCTGGGAGCTGGTCAATCCCGTGTCCATGCTGCACCGCGGCCTGATCTTCGGCATGGGGCTGGCCTGGAGCGTGGTACTGGCGGTGTTCCTGCTCGACCTGTTCGTGAGCCGGCGCGCCTGGTGCGGGCACCTGTGCCCGGTGGGCGCCTTCTACAGCCTGCTCGGGCGCTACAGCCCGCTGCGCGTGCGCGCCGAGGCGCGCGACGCCTGCGACGACTGCATGGACTGCTTCGCGGTCTGCCCCGAGCCGCAGGTGATCCGGCCGGCGCTCAAGGGCGGGGAGAAGGGCGTGGGCCCGGTCATCACGGATGCCAACTGCACCAACTGCGGCCGTTGCATCGACGTCTGCGCCAGGGATGTCTTCGTTTTCGGCACCCGCTTCGGCAACCGGCCGGGAGGCATCCACAACAAGTCACTGTCCCACAAGACGGAGGTATTGTCATGAACAAGTCGATTCGGCTCGCGCTGATGCTGCTGGCGGCCACGGGGGTGGCGTCCACGCAGTATTCACTGGCGGGGGACGTGGTGTCCCTGCGGGGGCATGCGGCCCCGGACGAGGAAACCAAGGCGCCGCCGCAGAAGCCCTGGCGGAAGGACGGTGAACCCCTGCCGCGCGACTACGTGCAGCAGCCGCCGCTGATTCCGCACAAGATCAAGGGCTACAAGATCAACCTCAAGTTCAACAAGTGCCTGACCTGCCATTCCTGGGCCAACTACCGCGAGGCCGGCGCCACCAAGATCAGCCAGACCCACTTCGAGGACCGCGACAAGAACGTGCTGGCCAACGTGTCGGCGCGGCGCTACTTCTGCACCCAGTGTCACGTGCCCCAGGCCAATGCCAGGCCGCTGGTGGAGAACACCTTCAAGCCGATCGAGGCGATCTCGGGCAAGTGACCAACATCTCGAACCAGGGACAACGAAAATGGCTGACAACGATACCAAGCAGTGCACGGGTTTCATCTCCTGCCTGTGGAACGCCCTGAAACGGCCGAGCGTCCACTATTCGCTGGGTGTGTTGCTGCTGGCCGGCTTCGTGGCCGGCATCCTGTTCTGGGGTGGCTTCAACTGGGCCATGGAAATGACCAACAACGAACAGTTCTGCATCTCCTGCCACGAGATGCGGGACAACGTCTACCAGGAATACCAGGACACCGTCCATTACTCGAACCGCACCGGCGTGCGCGCCACCTGCCCGGACTGCCACGTCCCCAAGGAATGGGTGCACAAGGTGGTGCGCAAGATCCAGGCGACCAACGAGCTCTACCACAAGGTCATGGGCACCATCGACACGCGCGAGAAGTTCGAGGCGAATCGCCTGGAACTGGCCAGGCACGTGTGGAAGACCATGAAGAAGACCGACTCGCGCGAGTGCCGCAACTGCCACGACTACGACTCCATGGACTTCACCGAACAGGGACGCCGCGCCGTGGCGCAGCATTCCAAGGGCCTGGAAGAGGGCAAGACCTGCATCGACTGCCACAAGGGCATCGCCCACTCGCTGCCCGACCTGCGTGAAGTCGATCCGTCGGCCGTGGTGGGCAGCAAGTAACCAAAAGCCGTGCCCCTGTAGGAGCGGCCTTGGCCGCGATGGGTACGGCGGCCGCCACGCCCCGCATAACCCCGCCGCACCGGGATCGCGGGCAAGCCCGCTCCTACAGGGTGCGCCGCCGCGGTGCGTGACATCACCGTAGGAGCGGCCTTGGCCGCGATGGGTACGGCGGCCGCCACACCCCGTATGCGTCGCCGCACCAGGATCGCGGCCAAGCCCCTTACGGTGGGAAGCGGGACAGCAGGGTCTCCACCGCCCCGTCGATCCGGCGCTGGCGGTCGGCGGGCGAGCCGGCGGCGGTGATGTCGTCGCCGAGCGAACCGCGCCACAACAGACGCCGGCCGTCCGGATCGACGATGTCCAGGATCAGCGTCCCCTTGTCATACTGGTAGACGCGCGCCCAGCTCAAACCGATGCCGCCATGATGGAAGGCGTCACCATGATAGTAGCCCCAGTGATCGTCGATGATCGACACGTCGGTCTCTTTTTCCAGCGTCACATAGTAGCCGACCCGGAAGTCGGGCCGGCCGCCCTCCAGCAGCCGGTAGCCGCGCGACGCCAGCACCCGGTCCACGGCGCTGCGGATGCGTGCGTCCAGCAGCGAATTGTCGTCGATGGCCGGGTTGCCGGTGGCCGGGCGCGGCCGCTCCAGCCAGGCATAGGTGTGCAGGGCGGAGAAATCCGTCGCCGGGTCGTAGTCGGTCTGCACCCGCAGGCTCGCGCAGGCTGTGACCAGCGTCGCCAGCAGCACGGTAACGCCCGTTCGAAACAGTGGAATCATCTTGTCAATCAGCCGTCTGTGGGCAGGGCTTGTCGATCTCTATGACCAGCTCGCCGTTTTCCATGCGCGCAAAGGCGCGCTTTTGCTGGCGCGCCACCAGGCCGGACTGGGTGCGATAGAGCCGGTATTCCATGCCCGGGTCGATTCCCAGGTAGGCCGAACTGCCGTATACCGTGTCCACCGGCGAGAACCGGCCCCGGTATCTTTGTGCCAGCGCTACCAGATCGACAACGGGTTGCTCGACCAGTTCCACCGCCCGGTGCCGGCGGTTGTTCTCGTCCGCGATGTGGCTGTAGCGCCCGGACAGGCGCTCGAGCCGGTACAGGGCGTCGAACCCGAACAGGTTGGCCCAGGGTTTCCACTTCAGAAACAGGGCGTCGGCGCGCCACTGATCGCCATACAGGCGGTAGTGGCGCGGCGGGCAGCGGCCGTCGATGTACAGGGTCACGTCCCAGGTCTGCGGCGCCACCGGGTCGAAGGTCAGGCGTGCCACCGGGGCCTCGCCGCTGAGGCGCTGGAAGGTGTACAGGTTGCCCGCCACCAGCAGGCCGGTTACAAGCGCTGCGGCCAGCAGCAGCAGAGGCAGGCCACGGAACAGGAATTTTCTCGGCAATCGATGCGGCACCGCGCAATGGATATGGCGTCGAGGCTACGCTTGCAGCCCCGAAAAATCCACCGCACCCTGTAGGAGCGGGCTCGCCCGCGATCCCGGTGCGGCGGCGCATAGGGGGCGCGGTAGCCACCGTCCCCATCGCGGCCAAGGCCGCTCCTACGGAGATGGCACGCACCGCAGCGGCGCACCCTGTAGGAGCGGGCTTGCCCGCGATCCCGGTGCGGCGGCGCATGCCGGGCGCGGTGACCACCGTCCCCATCGCGGCCAAGGCCGCTCCTACGGAGATGGCACGCACCGCGGCGGCGCTGCCCCTGTAGGAGCGGGCTTGCCCGCGATCCCGGTGCGGCGGGCATGCCGGGGCGCGGCGACCACCGTCCCCATCGCGGCCAAGGCCGCTCCTACGGCGATGGCACGCACCGCGGCGGCGCCCTGTAGAAGCGGGCTCGCCCGCCAAGGGGGGTCAGCGGCCGGGCAGGAGGCGCAGCTGCTTCTTCCCGGTGAAATAGGGCTTCCACAGCCGTATGGTCACCGGCACCGCCACGTTCAGGAAAAAGGCCGTGAACATGAGCGTATAGAAGGCTTCGTCGGTCAGTATGCTGTTCTGCACGTAGCCGATGTCCATCACCACGAAGGCCAGTTCGGCGCGCCCCAGCATGCCGAAGCCGATCATGAGGCTCTCCGGCCAGCTGAAGCCCGCCGTCCAGCGCGCCGCCAGCCCCGCCGACAGGATCTGGGCCAGGAACAGGCCGGTGGTGAGAATGGCCGTCTCCTCGATGACGGAGAAGAAGATGTCGGCATCGAACACCAGCTTGGTGCCCAGTTCCACGAAGAATACCGGCCCGATCCAGGTGAAGGCGACGTCGTCGATGATCCGCTTGGTGTCCTGGTAGCGGCTGTCCTCGCCGCGCGAGTCGATGTGGAAGTACTCGTCTTTCAGGATCAGCCCGGCCATATAGGCGCCGACCGCCGGATGGAAGCCGAAGTGGAAGGCCACCAGGCTCATCAGCAGGGCGATCAGCAGTATGATGAGCGTCATCTTCTCGCCGCGGCCGAACGACAGGGCATGGCGGATGCCGTAGCTGCGGATGAAGGGGATATGGCGCAGGAAGCCGCGGTTGGTGTCGTGGGGCAGCACCCACAGGCCGACGGCGGTGACGATGGCGAAGAACAGGGCCGCCTTGACGACGATGGTCTCCACGTCGATCAGGGTCAGGGGCTCGCCGCCGGTGGCGACCGGCACCAGGATGGCCACCATCACCAGCGAACCGATGTCGTCCAGCACCGCCGACGTCATGATGCCGGTGGCCGCCGGCGTGGCGTGCAGCTTTTCGCTGCGCAGCGACACCATGGTCAGCGATACGGCGGTGGCCGTCATCGCCAGGCCGCACATGATGGCGACGTGGTAGTCGCCCCAGAAGGCGATGGCGCTGTAGTAGGCGGTCAGGAAGGGGGCGACGGCGCCGAACAGGGCGATGCCCCAGGCCCGTTTGATGCTTCGCACGAACTTGCTCGAATTCTCCTCGAAACCGAGCGCGAACATGATGAGAATGATGCCGATTTCGGAAAAGCCCTGGATGAAGGGCGTGCTCTGTTCGGGCAGCCAGCCGATGTTGACCATGACCGCACCGAAGGCGAGGAAATAGAGCACCGGGGTGAGCTGGGTGCGCTCGGCCAGCCAGGCCGCGATCAGCACGCCGCCCCAGATGAGCGAAAGGTGCACCAGGTCTTCCATGGCTTTCTCCCTCGGCGTGTCCTGGAAATCATGCAACCACAATAAGGGCTTAGGTCGTACCCTTCCTTGACCGGGATCAGTCCGGGGCCGCCGGTGATTTGATTTTTGGCCCCCGGGCCGCTACGCTACGCGGCTATTTTCAAGGGCTTGCAGGAGAGCGGCATGCGGCAGACACTGGTGGCGGGGAACTGGAAACTGAACGGTTCCACCGACAGCATCAAGGCGCTGGTGGCGGGCATCGAGGCCGGCATGGGCGAGGTCGGCGACACGGCCGTCGCGGTATGCCCCCCGTTCGTCTATATTCCGCTGGTGGCGGAGCTCATCGAGGGCAGCGCCATCGCGCTCGGCAGCCAGGACATCAGCGACCAGGAATACGGCGCCTACACCGGCGAGGTGTCCGGTCCCATGCTCAAGGAGTTCGGCTGCCGCTACGCCATCGTCGGCCATTCCGAGCGCCGCGCCCTGTACGGCGAGGACGATGCCTTCACGGCGCGCAAGTTCGCCGCCGCCCGCCGCTTCGGCCTGACGCCCATCCTGTGCGTGGGCGAGCTGCTGGAGGAACGCGAGCAGGGCGTCACCGAACAGGTGGTGGCGCGCCAGCTCGACGCCGTCATCGAGCTGGAAGGCGTGGCCGCGCTGGCCGACGCCGTGATCGCGTACGAACCGGTGTGGGCCATCGGCACCGGCAAGACGGCCAGCCCGCAGCAGGCCCAGGACGTGCACGCCTTC
>JALSRI010000007.1 GCA_026984835.1 Thiohalobacter sp.
ATGCGAAGGAAGGACAACCGCCGGCCCGGTGTGGCGGGGTTCGCTGCGCTCACCCCACCCTTGTGTCCGTCGGGGGGGATGGGGTGTTTTCCGGGGTGGTGATGTAGGCGCAGCGGGCGTCGTCTTCCATCTCCAGGCGGACCACCAGGTCCGGCGGCGGCAGCCAGCCGGCGCCGCGCTCCGGCCATTCGATGAGGCAGATGCTGTCCGCTGTCAGCAGGTCGCGCAGGCCCAGCCACTCCAGTTCCCCGGGGTCGCCGAGCCGGTACAGGTCGAGGTGGTGGACGGTGGTGCCGTCGGCCAGCGGATAGGACTCCACCAGCGTATAGGTGGGGCTCTTCACCGCCCCGCGGTGGCCGCGCGCGCGCAGGAAACCGCGCACCAGGGTGGTCTTGCCGGCACCCAGCTCACCGCGCAGCCACAGGGTCGTCCCCGGCGCCAGCCTGGCGGCCAGGCGGGCGCCCAGCGCCTCGGTGGCGGCGGCGTCGGGCAGCCGTTCAGTGCGTTCCATTGAGCCCGCGGCGGATGCCGTCCAGCAGGTCGGTGGCCAGCAGGCCGCGCTCGCCGCCGGCCTGCGCGGCCGCGTCGGCGGCGGCGGCGTGCAGACAGACGCCGGCGCTGGCCGCGTCGAAGGCGCCGAGACCCTGCGCCCGCAGGGCGGCGATCACGCCGGTCAACACGTCGCCCATGCCGCCGCTGGCCATGCCCGGGTTGCCGGCGCCGCACACCCGTACCGGCAGCCCGTCCACCGCCACCAGGGTGCCGGCGCCCTTGAGCACCGCCACACCGCCGTAGCGGCGCGCCAGTTCGTCGGCTGCCGCGAAACGGTCGGCCTGCACCCCGGCCGTCGACGTGCCCAGCAACCGCCCCGCTTCGCCGGGATGCGGGGTCAGGATCCAGTCGTCGCACCGCGAAGGCTCCCGGGCCAGCAGATTGAGGGCGTCGGCGTCGACCACCAGCGGCAGGCCGGCATCCAGCACCCGGCCGAGCAGCGCCTGGGCCCAGCCGTCCCGGCCCAGGCCCGGACCCACCGCCACCACGTCGGCACGCGCCAGCAAGGGCGCCAGCCCGCGGGCATCGTCGACGCCGTGGCACATCAGTTCCGGTCGGGCAGCACTCATGGCCGCGACCTGTGCCGGCCGGGTGGCGACGCTGACCAGGCCGGCTCCGGCGCGGGCCGCGGCTTCCCCGGCCATGCGCACGGCGCCGGCCAGGCCGGCGTTGCCGCCCACCACCAGCACGTGGCCGCAGTCGCCCTTGTGCGCGTCGCGCCGTCGCGGCCGTCCGAGCGGACCCAGCGGCGGCTGCAGCAGCAGCTCGGCGGCCGGCGGCAGGGATTCCAGCACCCGCGGCGGCACACCCAGGTCGTCGAACAGCACCGTGCCGCTGCAGTGCCGGCCGGCCGCCGTGTACAGCCCCCGCTTGCGGGCGATGAAGGTGACGGTGACATCGGCCTCGACGGCGGCGCCCAGCACGCACCCGGTATCGGCCGCCAGGCCGCTGGGCAGGTCGGCGGCCAGCACCGGCACGGGCTGCCGGTTGACGGCCTCCACCAGCCAGCGCCAGCGGCCCTCCAGAGGACGCGTCAAGCCGGTGCCCAGCAGGGCATCGACCAGCACGTCGGCGTCATCGGGCAGGGTGTCGCCGCAGGGTGCGATATCGACGCCGGCGCGACGACAGGCGTCGGCGGCATCCCGCGCATCGCCGCGCAGCTCGTCGGGGTCGGCCAGCCACAATACCTGCACGCCGATGCCGCCTTCCTTGAGCAGGCGCGCCGTGACGTACCCGTCGCCGGCGTTGTTGCCGGCGCCGCACAGCACCAGCACCCGGCTCGCTCCGGGCCAGTGGCTGATGAGGGCGCCGAACAGGGCGGCGCCGGCGCGCGCCATCAGTTCACCGCCGGCGATGCCTTCCCGATCGATGGCGATGCGATCGAACTCGCGCGCCTGGGCGGCGGTGTGGAGCGGTACTGCGGAGGCCGTGTTCATGGGCTGTAGACAGGCGGGTTCATCCCCTGCAACATACCGTGAAGCACCCCGCCAGACCAGCCCGCCATGCCTTCCGACAAAGCCGTCGCCCGCACCGACTTCGCGCAGCTCGCGCAGCGCATCCGCCATTGGGGCCGGGAACTGGGGTTCCGCAGGATCGGAATCACCGGCATCCGCCTGGATGCGGACGAGGCGCACCTGCTCGACTGGCTGGGGCGCAACTTTCACGGCGACATGGACTACATGCGGCGCCACGGCACGCGGCGCAGCCGCCCCCCGGAACTGGTGCCGGGCACGGTGCGCATCATCTCGGTATGCATGGACTACTGGCCGGACCGGGCCAGACCGGCGCAGGCCGTGCTCGACGATCCGCGGCGCGCCTACCTGTCACGCTACGCCCTGGGCCGCGACTACCACAAGCTGATGCGCAGCCGCCTGCAGAAGCTGGCGTCGCGCATCGAGCGCGAGACCGGCCCGTTCGGCTACCGCGCCTTCAGCGACAGCGCGCCGGTGCTCGAAAAAGCCCTGGCGCAGCAGGCCGGGCTGGGCTGGATCGGCAAGCACACCAACCTGATCGACGAACACAACGGCAGCTGGTTCTTCCTCGGCGAACTCTATACCGACCTGCCGCTGCCAGTTGACGAACCCGCCCGCGACCACTGTGGCACCTGCCGCGCCTGCATCGACGCCTGCCCCACTGGCGCCATCGTCGGCGAACGCCTGCTGGACGCCAGGCTGTGCATCTCCTACCTCACCATCGAGCTGCGCGGCGCCATTCCGGAAGCACTGCGGCCGCTGATCGGCAACCGCGTCTACGGCTGCGACGACTGCCAGCTGGTGTGTCCCTGGAACCGGTTCGCGAAGCCGACTGCACAGGACGATTTCCAGCCCCGCCACAATCTGGACGACAGCACGCTGGCGGAACTGTTCGGCTGGTCGGAGCAGACCTTCCTCGAACGCACCGAGGGCAGTGCCATCCGCCGCATCGGCCACGAACGCTGGCTGCGCAACCTGGCGGTGGCGCTGGGCAACGCGCCGACCTCGGCGCAGGTGGTCGACGCCCTGCGCGCCCGGCTGGACCACCCTTCGGAGCTGGTCCGGGAGCACGTGCACTGGGCGTTGCGCCAACACCTCA
>JALSRI010000008.1 GCA_026984835.1 Thiohalobacter sp.
AACCTGGCGGTGGCGCTGGGCAACGCGCCGACCTCGGCGCAGGTGGTCGACGCCCTGCGCGCCCGGCTGGACCACCCTTCGGAGCTGGTCCGGGAGCACGTGCACTGGGCGTTGCGCCAACACCTCATGGAACGGCGTTCCTGAAAACGGCTGTCGCGGCCCCAAAGGCGCGAAGAACGCAGAACAACGAGGGCGCCATGGCGTGGGAGGACAGCGCGGCGGGATCATGGCGGGGTTCGCTGTGCTCACCCCCCTGCGGAGGCCACGACAACCGCCAGAGCCTCCATGACCGTCCGGCGGCCGCCCGACGAACGGAGCGGAAGCGTGTGGGGCTGCGTGGGGTACGGTGACCACCGAACCGGCGTCGTGGTGGGGTTCGCTGTGCTCACCCCACCCTACCGGTCGGCGGGGGGTTCGTCCTGGTTCTTTTTGATCGCCGTTTCGTAGAGTTCGCGCTTGTTGAGGCCGGTGATCCTGGCGACCAGCCTGGCCGCCTTTCCGACCGGCAGTTCTTCGAGCAGCAGCGACATCAGGCGTTCGGCCTCGGGCGTGACGGCAGCGGCGTCGGGCGCCGGGGCGCCCTGCACGACCAGGACGAACTCGCCGCGCTGCTGGTCGGGATCGGCGACCACCCGCTCGTACAATGCACCCAGGCCGCCCGACAGGGTGGTCTCGAACGCCTTGGTCAGTTCGCGCGCCAGCAGGGCGCGGCGCCCGGGGCCGAACACCTCCATCACATCACGCAGGCTGTCGACGATGCGGTGGCTGGCCTCATAGAACACCAGGGTGCGCGGCTCATCCTTCAGCGCCGCCAGGCGCTTGCGGCGCGCTGCCTGGCGCGGCGGCAGAAAACCCTCGAACACGAAGCGGTCGGTGGGCAGCCCGGCCACCGACAGGGCGGCGACCAGGGCGCTGGCGCCGGGGACCGGCACCACCGGCACGCCGGCCCCGCGCGCCGCGCGCACCAGCTGGTAGCCGGGATCGCTGATCAGGGGCGTACCGGCGTCGGAGATCAGGGCGATGGACTCACCCAGCCGAAGGCGGTCGACCAGCCGCGCGGCGACGCTGCGCTCGTTGTGCTCGTGCAGCGCCAGCATGGGCGTGGTGATGCCGAAATGCTCCGCCAGGCGACGGCTGTGGCGGGTGTCTTCGGCGGCGATCAGGTCGACCTGCCGCAATACATCGACGCCGCGCGGCGTCATGTCGCCGAGATTGCCGATGGGGGTTGCGACCACGAACAGGGTCCCGGCGGCAGGGGCGGATTCGGATGATACGGGCATGAAGTTTCCCCTTTGCGCCGCTACAATACCATCTTGTTCCCCTGATGCCGATCCACGCCGACCGTGTCCGCCCAGCCCCGCGCCCGCCTTCCCGCCCTCCTGCTGCTGACGCTGCTGGCCGCGCTCACGGCCTGTGCGCCGCCATCGCTGCGCGCGCCGGCGACCGGCGCCGCCGGCTGGCAGCAGCAGGCCGGGGCGCGCGCCGCCGCGGGTGATTTCCTCGGCGCCGCCCAGCTCTATCTGCAGCGCGCGGCCGGCGAGCCGGACGCCCGCGCCGCCGCACTGCGGGTGGAAGCGGCCGAATACCTGCTCGAAGGCGGCCACCGCGAGGAAGCCGCCGACGTTCTCGACGGCGTCGATGTCGCCCTGCTCGACACGCCTCTGCTCGACCGCCTGCTGCTGGCACGCGCCCGCATCGCGCTGGACAGCGGCGACGTCGACAGCGCGCTGGAGCAACTCGACCGCATCCGCCAGCCCGACACCCTGCCGGACGGCGGCGCCGCCTACTACCGGCTGAAGGCGCGCGCCTACCGGCTGGCCGGCGATGCCCTGGAAGCGGCCCGTCAGCTGATCTGGCTGGACGGCCTGCTGCCCGACGACGAACGCCTGGACAACCAGCTGGCCATCTGGCAGCTGCTGTCGGGGCTGCCGGACGAAGCCCTGCAGCGGCTGCGCGGCGCGGCCGCCGCCGACGCCACCCTGGCCGGCTGGATCGACCTGGTGCTGCTGGTACACCAGGACTTGCGCGACACCACCGCCCTGTACCGCTCGCTGGACGCCTGGCAGCTGCGCTACGCCGATCACCCGGCGCGCGACTTCCTGCTGCCGCGCCTGCAGGCACAACTGGGCCGCGGCGGCCAACGCGTCGACCGCATCGCCCTGCTGCTGCCGCTGAGCGGTCGCACCGCGGAATCGGCCGCCGCCATCCGCGACGGTGTGCTGGCGGCCCTGTATCGGGACGACGAACAGCGCCCGGTGCTCACCGTCTACGACACCGGTACCGCCGACCAGTCGGTGTGGGATCTGTACCAGCAGGCCCTGCTCGACGGCGCACAGTTCGTCATCGGCCCGCTGCTCAAGGACAACATCCGCCAGCTCGCCCGTTCGGGGCAGCTCGACGTGCCGGTGCTGGCGCTCAACCAGATCGACGACGAGCTGGCGCCGGACCTGCCCCTGTACCAGTTCGGCCTGTCGCCGGAAGACGAGGCGCAGCAGGTCGCCGAGCGCGCCCGCGCCGACGGCCTGCAGCGCATGATCGCCATCGTGCCCGACAATCACTGGGGACAGCGCCTGCTGTCGGCCTTCGGGCAGCGCTGGCGACTGCTGGACGGCGATCTGCGCGAGAGCCAGTCGTTCCGGCGCGGCAGCGCCGACTTCTCCGGCCCCATCCAGCGGGCGCTGAACCTGGACAGCAGCAAGCAGCGTCACCGCGCCCTGGAACGGCTGCTGGGCCGGTCCATCGCCTTCGAACCGCGCCGCCGCCAGGACGTGGACGGCATCTTCATCGCCGCCTTCCCGCGCGAGGCGCGGCTGCTGCGCCCGCAGCTTCGCTTTCACCGCGCCGGCGACCTGCCCGTCTACAGCACCTCGCACGTCTACACCGGCAAACCGGACCCGGTGCACGACCGCGACATGGACGGCCTGATGTTCTGCGACATCCCCTGGGTGCTGGACGCGGCCGGCAACTGGGCCGACCTGCGCAACCGCATCGAACGCCTGTGGCCACGCCGCGCCGCCCGCCACCAGCGCCTGTTCGCACTGGGCACCGACGCCTACCAGGTCATCCCCTGGCTGGACACGCTGAACACCCAGGGCTTCGGCTTCTACAGCGGCGCCACCGGCATCCTGACCATGGATGGCCAGCGCAAGCTGCACCGGGAACTGGTCTGGGCGCGCTTCAGACGCGGCCGCCCCGAACCTCTGAGCCTGTCGCCGTCAGACGACAGTACCGGCAGGAGCCAGTCGACCCGGCGCTGATCCTGCACCCCACACGACCATGCTTCAGGGAGGAAACATGGGCCTTTCACAGCAACGCGGACAGCAGGCCGAACAGATGGCCTGCCGCTTCCTGCAACAACGCGGCCTGCGCCTGCTGGCACGCAACTACCGCAGCCGGCGCGGCGAAATCGATATCGTCATGCAAGACCGCGACGCGCTGGTGTTCGTTGAGGTACGATACCGCCATGCCGGCAGTTACGGACACGCCACGGAATCGGTCACCCCGCACAAACAGCGACGCATCATTCGTTGTGCGCGCTGCTACCTGCAGCAGTACCGCATCGATGCGCCGCCGGTGCGCTTCGACGTGGTGGCCATCGAACTGCGTGGCGGGCGCATCCTGATCGACTGGATACGGGACGCGTTCCGCACCTGACTGCCATCGAACCGCGCTACAAGAGGAGAGCTCCACTCATGAAAATCCGCTGGAAACCCGTCGTGCTCGTCCTGGCCACCCAGTTGCTGGCGAGCGGCTGCGCGCCGCTGATCGTCGGTGGCGCCGCCGTCGGTGGCGCCTCCGTCGTCCACGACCGCCGCACCGCGGGCACCGTGGTCGAAGACCAGGCCATCGAACTGCGCATCGCCACCGCGCTGGCGCGCGAACCCGGCATGAAGCAGGCGCACATCAACGTCACCAGTTTCAATGGCGTGGTGCTGTTGAGCGGTGAGGCGCCCACCGAGGCCCTGCGCAAGCGCGCCGGCGACATCGCCCGCGCCGACAAGAAGGCGCGCCGCGTGCACAACGAGATCGTGCTGGCGGCGCCGAGCTCGATGATGACGCGCTCCAGCGACGCCCTCATCACCTCGCGGGTCAAGGGCGCGCTGTTCAAGGTCAAGCTGGGGGACTTCGATCCCACCCGCGTCAAGGTGGTGACCGAGAACGGCACCGTGTTCCTGATGGGCCTGGTCACCCACGCCGAGGGCGAAGCCGCCACCGACGCCGCACGCGGCATCAGCGGCGTGCAGCGCATCGTCAAGCTGTTCGAGTACCTGGATTGACCCAGGTCCTGCTGGACCGCCTGGCGCGGATCGTCGGCGAACGGCACCTGCTCACCGACCCGGCCGACCGGCTGGCCTACGGCTTCGACAACAGCACCCTGCAGGCGCAGCCCTGCGCCGTGGCGCTGCCGGCGGACCACGAGCAGGTGGCCGCCGTGGTGGCGGCCTGCTGCGAGGCGCGGGTGCCGCTGGTGCCGCGCGGCCAGGGCACCGGCACCACCGGCGCCACGGTGCCGCTGGACGGCGCCCTGGTGCTGTCGCTGCAGCGCCTCGACCGCATCCTGGCCGTGGAGGCCGACGACCGCCTGCTGATCGCCGAGCCCGGCGTCACCAACCAGGCCATCCAGCAGGCCGCCGCCGCCCACGGCTTCTTCTGGCCGCCCGACCCCACCAGCGCCGCGGTCTGCACCCTGGGCGGCAACCTGGCCTACAACTCGGCCGGTCCGCGGGCGGTGAAATACGGCACGCCGCGCGAGAACACCCTGGGGCTCACGGCCGTGACCGGCAACGGTGAGACGCTGCACACCGGGGTGCGCACCACCAAGGGCGTGGTCGGCTACGACCTGACGAGACTGCTGATCGGCTCCGAGGGCACACTGGCGGTGATCACCGAGGCGACCCTGAAACTCACCCCGCTGCCGCCGGCGCGCCGCACCCTGCAGGCCGTCTACCGCGACATGCACGGCGCGGCGGCGGCGGTGTCGGCCATCATGGCCCAGCCGGTGGTGCCCTGCACACTGGAATTCATGGACGGCGCCGCCATCGACATGGTGCGCGACAGCACGGCCATCGAACTGCCGGCCGCGGCCGGCGCCCTGCTGATGATCGAGGTCGACGGCAACGAAGACCAGCTCGACGAACTGGCCCGGCACCTCGAGGCCGCCGCCCGCGTCGAAGGCCTGCTGGACCTGCACCAGGCCCGTTCCGCCGGCGAGGTGGCGGCCCTGTGGGACACGCGCAAGGCGCTGTCGCCGGCGCTGCGCAAGGTGGCGCCCAAGAAGATCAACGAGGACGTGGCGGTGCCGGTGTCGCAGATGCCGGCGCTGGTGAAGCGACTGGATGAGCTGTCGCGGCGCCACCGCATACCCATCGTCAACTTCGGCCACGCCGGCAACGGCAACCTGCACGTCAACCTGCTGTTCGACCCCGACGACGGCGACCAGCAGCGGCGCGCCGAAGCCTGCCTGGATGAACTGTTCGACACCGTCATCGCCCTGCACGGCACCCTGTCGGGCGAACACGGCATCGGCCTGGTGAAACGCGACTACGTGGCGCGCGAACTCGACCCGGTGAGCCTGCGCCTGATGCACGCCATCAAGCGGCAGTTCGACCCGGCGGGGATACTGAACCCGGGGAAGACGCTGCCCCCCGTCGTAACAAGCCCGTAGGAGCGGCCCTGGCTGCGATGGGGGTGGCCGCCGGCCGGTGGGTCACCCGGCTGCGCCGGGATCGCGGGCGAGCCCGCTCCTACAAAAGACCACCCGCGTTCGCAGCACCGC
>JALSRI010000009.1 GCA_026984835.1 Thiohalobacter sp.
CGTAACAAGCCCGTAGGAGCGGCCCTGGCTGCGATGGGGGTGGCCGCCGGCCGGTGGGTCACCCGGCTGCGCCGGGATCGCGGGCGAGCCCGCTCCTACAAAAGACCACCCGCGTTCGCAGCACCGCTGTGTAGGAGCGGCCTTCGGCCGCGATGGGTCCGGCGGCCGCCGCCCGGTCCTCCCGGCTGCACCGGGATCGCGGGCAAGCCCGCTCCTACAAAAAAACCACCCGCATTCGCAGCACCGCCCTGTAGGAGCGGCCTTGGCCGCGATGACGTGCTCACCCTTCCCCGCGCCTGTCACACCCCCATCCCGGTGTCCGCGCCAACCCTTCTTCCAACCGCACCCGCGGCCGCCAGCCGGTGGCGCGGATCAGGGCGTCGCTGTCGCAGACCCAGTCCGGATGGCGCAGTTCGTTGAGCTTTTCCGGCGTCAGCATGGGCGCGTAGCCGAACAGCCTGGCGCCGGTGCGGTTCAGCCAGGCCGGCAGCGACAACAGGCCGACCGGCAGGCGCAGCAGGCGTACGCGACGGCCGCACAGGCGCGACACGATGGCGGCCACCTCGTGCCAGTCGTAGCCGCCGCGGCGACCATCGTCGAGGGTGTAGATACCCTGCGGGTGCGATTCGCATTGCAGCCAGGCCAGCGCCGCCCCGGCCAGGTCGTCCACGAACAGCATGGAGAAGCGCGCCGAGGGGGAGCCGGGAACCGGCGCCACGCCGCGGGCCATGGCGCGGAACAGCGGCAACAACTCGCGGTCGCCGGGACCGTAGACGGCGGGCGGACGCAGGGCGGTCCAGGCGACGGCTTCGGAGGCTTCCAGCAGCTCCTCGCCGCGCCGCTTGCTGCGCGCGTAGAAGGAGAGCTGCGGTTCGCGCGCCGCCAGCGACGACAGCGCCAGCAGGCGCGGCGGCGCATCCGATGCCTGCAGCGCCGCCAGCAGTCGCTGCAGGCCGGCGACGTTGACGCGGTCGAAATCGGCCTGGGTGGCGCCGCGCACCGAACCGGCGCAATGGATGACGGCGTCGGCACCGGCCACCAGCATCTCCAGAGCGGCGGCGTCCTCCAGGCTGCCGGCCAGGGTCTCCACGCCGTCCCGACGCAGGCCGTTGGCGTTCTCCGGGCGACGCACCAGGGCGCGCACCCGGTGACCGGCGCCCCGCAGCCGCGCGCAGAGGCAGGTGCCGATGAAGCCGGTGGCGCCGGTGACGGCGACGAGTTGTGACACGGGAACTGCGCCCTCCAAAAAAATAACCGGCCGGAGCCGGTTATTTCAGACCGGTACGCCGGGCTGCGTCAGACCGAACCCTGCCTGAGCTCGACTTCCTCCGCCGCCACGCTGCCGAGCTTGTCGAGGTCGTGGCACTCGATGAAGTTCTGGCGCGCCTTGGAACGCGACAGCTTGCCCGACGAGGTGCGCGGCAGGGTGTGCAGCGGCACCAGCTCCACGTAGCAGTCGATGCCCAGCTCCAGCCGCACCAGCCGCGTGACGCGGTCGATGAGCGCGGCGCGCTTGTTGGGATCGGACTCGCGGCACTGCACCACCAGCACGCAGATCTCCTCGTCGTCCGGCCCCGGCACCGAGAACGCCAGCGCATCGCCGATGCGCACCTCGGGCTGGTGCTCGGCCAGGTATTCGAGATCCTGCGGCCAGATGTTGCGGCCGTTGATGATGATCAGGTCCTTCTTGCGGCCGGTGATGATGAGGCTGCCGTTGGCCCGGTAACCGACATCGCCGGTATTGAGCCAGCCGTCCGGCGACAGGGTGTCGGCGGTCTCTTCCGGCGCATTGAAATAGCCGGACATGACGCTGGGACCGCGCACGAAGATGGTGCCGCTGCGGCGGTCGGGCAGCACCCGGCCGGCATCGTCGCGGATCTCCACCTCGTACTCCGGCAGCGGCTGGCCGCATTCCACGAAGCAGCGCGTGCGGCCGGGATTCTCCGACAGCTCGATGGGCAGCGCCTCCTGGTGATCGGAATGGTGGTCGCCGTCCACGCAGTCGGTGGAATGGCCCTCGAACAGGGGCGCGAAACTGATGGCCAGCGAACACTCGGCCATGCCGTAGCAGGCCAGGAAGGCCTTGTCGTTGAAACCGGCCGGCGCCAGCGCCTCGGCGAAGCGCACCAGGGTCTCGGAGCGGATCATCTCCGCACCGACGCCGGCCACGCGCCAGTTGCTGAGATCGTACTTGCTGGCCTCGCCCGGGCGCAGACGGCGCGCGCACAGTTCGTAGCCGAACGGCGGGCTGAAGGAGATCGTCGCCTTCGTCCGGGTCATCAGGTTGAGCCACTGGCGCGGGCGCATGGCGAAGTCGCGCGTGTCCAGGTAGTCGACCGAGGTCTGCGCCGCCACCGGCACCAGCACCAGGCCGACCAGGCCCATGTCGTGGTAGAACGGCAGCCAGGAGAAGCAGCGGTCGCCCGGCCCCATCTTCACGCCGTGGCGGATGATGCCGGCCAGGTTGCTCATCACCGCGCGCTGTTCGATGACCACGCCGCGCGGGAAACGGGTGCTGCCCGAGGTATACTGGATATAGGCGATATCAGCGGGCTCCACGGGCCGGAAGTCGACGTCCGCCTCCGGCAGCCGGTCGAAGGTCTCGGGATCGCCGACCAGGCGCAGCCCCAGGTCCCGGCCCGCCTCTTCGAGATAGGACAGGTAGCCGGGTGGCGCCATGGCGACCGCCGCCTCGCTGCTCTTGAGCAGGCCGCGCAACTGCCCCACGTAGGCCTTGTGGCCGCCGAGATTGACCGAGGCCGGCAGCGATACGGGCACCAGGCCCGCGTACTGGCAGGCGAAGAAGAAACGCAGGAAGTCCGGCGTGGTCTCGGCTACCAGCGCAACGCGTTCGCCCTTTTCGAGCCCCATGCCCAGCAGCTTGCGCGCCAGCACGCGCGATTCCTCGCGCAGCGCCGCGTACGGCAGCGAAGCGTACATTTCGCCGCGTCCCGTGTAGAAGTTCGCACCGGTTCGTCCCTGCGCTGCATAATCCAGAGCTTCGGTCAGAGTCGGGAAATCAGCGGCACGAAACGCCAGGTCGTGTAGAGTTGGTGTCGGTTCTGTGCCCAAGGCGGACTTCTTCCCTAATTTGGTTTTCGAAACGTTCACGCCCCTGTTCACAAATCCACAGAAGCGACCCAAAATTCTTGTTTACGGTGACCCTCTCCCGGGATGGCCACCGCGCCGGCAAAACCCCGTCATCTGCGTGGGATCCATGCACCAACCCCTGCGGCTCGCCCTCGCCGGGAAGCCGCCTGCCGGGGTGCCAGACAATCCCGGGTTGTCCGGATGTGCATTATTCCTTCAATGCAATTAAAACACAACACTTTCTGATGACATCTCCGGCATCCCCAAAGCGCCCCGCCAGCCTGTCGCCGTTCGGCGACGCCAGCGGCGATATACCGGATGGTCTGGTCAAGAAAACTGCCAAGCCAGCGAAATTACAGCATTTCAAAATCCAGTCCCCGAACATTAAGCAGTTTTCATGCCAGAAATCGGGGAGTCTGGGGGCACCACCGACAGGCTACCGGCGCGCCCTGTGAATTCCGTGTGCTGTGTCGCAAATACGACACAAAGTTGCAGCAATGTGACACCGTCTGTACCATCCGATGAGGCTCAAGACCGGGACCCAAACGGAAAGTTCAGCCACTGATGGAAGCTACGGGCACAGCAGGCCTGCGCATCGAGGCCGTTACCGGCCGCCGCGCGCTGGACCGGTTCATCGCCGTGCCCTGGGCTATCTACGCCACCGACCCGACCTGGGTGCCACCACTTCTTTTCGAGCAAAAACAACGGCTCACCCCAAAGAACCCCTTCTTCGAACACGCCCGCTGGCAAGCCTGGACGGCGTTCCGGGACGGCCGCCCGGTGGGCCGGATCAGCGCCCAGATCGACAGCCTGTACGAAAAACAGCACGGCCGGCGGGTCGGCTGTTTCGGCATGCTGGAAGGCGCCGACGACGCCGGCCTGTTCCGGCAACTGTTGCAAACCGCCGAAGCCTGGTTGCGACAACAGGGTTGCGTGGAAGTACGCGGTCCCTTCAACCTGAGCATCAACGAGGAATGCGGCCTGCTGGTGGAGGGCTTCGACACCCCGCCCAGCATCATGATGGGGCACGCCCGCCCCTATTACGGGCAACACATCGAAGCGGCCGGCTACCGGGGCATCAAGGACCTGCTGGCCTACCGCATCGCCCCCGACTTCGACGCCCCGGCGGTGATGACCAGACTGGCCGAGCGCGCCGGCCGCCGGGTGCGGGTGCGCGCGCTGCGCCGCAAGCGGCTCAAGGACGAACTGGAGATCCTGCGCGACCTCTTCAACGACGCCTGGTCGGCCAACTGGGGCTTCGTGCCCTTCACCGCCGCCGAATTCGCCGACATCGGCGAACTGCTCACCCTGCTGGTCGACGACGACTTCGTCCAGATCGCCGAAATCGACGACCGGCCGGTGGCCATGATCGTGGCCATGCCCAACATCAACGAAGCCGCCCGCGACCTGAACGGCCGGCTGCTGCCGTTCGGCTGGCTGAAACTGCTGTGGCGCCTCAAGGTGCGCCATCCGGGCACGGCGCGGGTGGCGCTGATGGGGGTGCGCCGCGAGTACCAGCACACCCGGCTGGGCCCGGCGCTGGCCTTCATGGTCATAGACGCGGTGCGCCGCGGACTGATCCGCCGCGGCGTCCATGAGGTAGAATTGTCCTGGATCCTCGAGGACAACCACGGCATGCGCAACATCATCGAGACCATCGGCGGGGTCGCCTACAAGCGCTACCGCGTGTACGGAAAAACCCTCTGATCCCGGCCGCATGCCCGATCCGCAACCACAACCGTCCTTCACGGCCCTGGTGCTGGCCGGCGACCGCGGCCGACCGGATCCACTGGTGGAGCAGACCGGCGCCTGCTGCAAGGCGCTGATCGAGATCGACGGCACGCCCATGGTGCTGCGGGTGCTGAAGGCGCTGGACGAGGCGCACTCGGTGGACCGGCGCCTGCTGTCCGGGCCGCGGCGCGACCAGCTCGAACAGGAGCCGGCCCTGCTGGCGCTCATCGACGCCTGCGCCATCGACTGGCGCGAACCGCAGCCGACGCCGAGCACCAGTGCCTGGCAGGCCATGCAGACCATCGACCCCGGCACCCCGGTGCTGGTCACCACCGCCGACCACCCGCTGCTGAACGCCGACATCGTCGACCGCTTCTGCGCCGGCAGCCGGGCGCAGGATGTCGACGTCACCGTCGGCCTGGCGCCCTACCCGCTGGTGCGGCAGGCCTTCCCGCGCATGAAGAAGACGGTGCTGCATTTTCGCGACGGCGACTACTGCGGCTGCAACCTGTTCGCCTTCCTGACCCCCGAGGGACGGCGGGTGGCGGACTACTGGCGCCAGGTGGAGAACGAGCGCAAGAACCCGCTGCGGCTGGTCAGGCTGATCGGCTGGGGGGCGGTGGTGCGCTATCTGCTCGGACGGCTGTCGCTGCAGCAGGCCATGCAGGGCCTGTCGAAGCGCATGGGCCTGCGGCTGGGGGCGGTGGTGCTGCCCTGCGCGGAGGCCGCGGTCGACGTGGATTCGGTGGCGGACCGGGTGCTGGTGCAGGAGAAGCTGGCCGGGGACGGTGGTCGCAGAACCTGACGCGAAGGCGCGCAGAACGCGGAGGAACGCAGAGGCTTTTGTTTCATTCCGCCCTGGCGGTCTTTGCGTCTTTACGCCGTGGCGTTCGGGCACAGCGCCGTGGAATCCTGGCGGGGTTCCCTTCGGTCACCCCACCCTGCGAAACCCGCCCTAGGTGGTCTGGCGGGGGATCTCCACGACCCGCTCGTGCACCTGGGCGAAGGCGTGACCTCGGGGTGAATAGCCGCGCACGCTGATGTCCAGTTTCCACCGGTCGCCGGCCGGCTGCAGCCGGTAGAGGTAGTACTGCGCCATGCGGCCCGGCTTGTGGCCGAGCGACGACGCCGAGGGAATGCCGAACACCGGCACCTTCTGGCCCGGGATCTCGATGCCGCTCTCGCTGGCCCGGTGGCGGTGGCCGTGCAGCACCAGTTCGGCGCCGTGTTCCCCGATGACCTTGCACAGCGCCCGCGCATCCTTGAGCCGCTTGCGCCATTTCTCCTCGCCGGGCACCGGCGGGTGGTGGATGAGCACCACCCGGAACAGGCCGCGGCGCCCGGTCTCGTCCAGCAGCCGCGCCAGCTTCCCCAACTGCTCCGGGCCCAGGCTGCCGGTGGCGAAGAAGGGCCCGGAGGGCCGCGCGCTGGACAGGCCGATGAAGGCCACCGGCCCGCGCACGCGCAGGCTGGGAAACAGGTGTTCGGGATCGGTGTCCGCTTCGCCGTCCGACGCCATGTACGGCTGCCAGTGGGAGAAACTGTGCTTCCAGGGCGCGTGGATATAGGCGTCGTGGTTGCCCGGCACCACCGTCACCTCGTGCGGACCGCCCAGCGTCTCCAGCCAGCGGCGCGCCTGGCGGAACTCGTCGGGCAGACCGATATGGGTCAGGTCGCCGGTGATGACCAGGTGCTCGGGACGGGTCCGGGCCAGGTCACGCTGCAATGCCTCCAGCACCTCGCCGCTGTGCTCGGCGCGGCGCCGGCGGCGCCACGACAGGTAGCCGAGCACGCGCTTGTTGGCCAGATCGCGCCAGCGCACCCCCTGCAGCGTGGACAGGTGGGGGTCGGAGAGCTGGGCAAAGGTCAGGGTTTCTTTCATTCACTCGACGCCGGCGGGGCTGTACACTCTGTGCCGGTTGAACGACACCATGGACATCATCGATCCCACATCACCGCCGCGCAACGGCGAAGCGGCCGCCTGCGCGGGCGGCCTGCCGGTCGGGATCATCAGCAACCCCCACAGCGGCCGCAACCGCAGGCGGCCCGGCAGGGTGGAACGCATTGTCGCAGATCACCCCGGCGTGCACCATTGCCTGACCCGCAGCGCCGACGACATCCCCGCCGCCCTGGCGCGGCTGGCGGAACAGGGTGTCGGCGTGCTGGCCATCAACGGCGGCGACGGCACGGTCGGCCAGGTGCTGGGACGGCTGCTGGAAGCGAGCCCCTTCGAACGCCTGCCGCTGATCGTGCTGCTGCCCGGCGGCACCACCAACATGAACGTCGGCGACGTCGGCCTGCGCGGGAGCCTGGAGCGCGCCGTGCAGCACCTGTGCGCCTGGGCCGGCAGCGGCCGCGGCCGCTGCCGGCTGCTGCGCCGCGCGGTGCTGCGCGTCGAGCCGGCGCCCGGCAGCGCGGCCGTCTACGGCATGTTCTTCGGCGCCGGCGCCATCATCCAGGGCATCGAGTACTGCCAGCGGGAAGTGCACTCGCGCGGCATCGGCAACGAGATCGGCCCGGGCCTGGCCATGGCCCGCACCCTGTGGGGCATCGCCCGCCGCGATCCACGCTTCGTGCAACCGGTGACGGCTTCGATGGCCTTCGACGGCGGTCCGGAACGACCACCCGAAGACTTGCTGCTGCTGCTGTCCAGCACCCTGGAACGGCTGTTCCTCGGCATGCGCCCCTGGTGGGGCGAGGGCGACGGCCCGCTGCACACCACCCTGGTGCGCTACGACGCGCCGCGCCTGATCCGCAACCTGCCGGCGCTGCTGCGCGGCCGCCCCGACCACCACCTCAGCGAAGCGGCGGGCTACCGCAGCCGCAACCTCGACAGCCTGCAACTGTCCCTGGACGGTCCCTTCACCCTCGACGGCGAGCTGTTCCAGGCCAGCCGCGCAGCCGGGCCGGTCGACATCCGCAGCGGCGGCGTGGTCACCTTCGCCAGGATAGAGCGGTGAACGGCGCCCGCCCCGGGGCCGGAACACCGCCGTCGCCGGCGCTGGCCACCCTGGTCGACACCCTGCGCGCCCGCCATGGCGACGCCGTCGAGGCCGTGCTGTTCTACGGTTCCTGCCTGCGCAGCGGCGATCTGTTCGACGGCCTGGTCGACCTGTACCTGATCGTGGACGGCTACCGCCACCTCTACGGTGCCGGCCTGCGCGCCGCCGCCAACCGGCTGCTGCCGCCCAACGTGTACTACATCGAGATCCCCGTGGACGGGCGGGTGCTGCGCGCCAAGTACGCCGTGCTGTCGAAAGCCGACCTGCGCCGCGGCACCCGGCGCTGGTTCCATTCCTACCTGTGGGGCCGTTTCACCCAGCCCATCGCCCTGGCCTGGGCCCGCGACGACAGGGTCCGGCAAGAGGTCATGGACAGCCTGTCGGCGGCGGTGCGCACCTTCCTGGAACGGGTGCTGCCCCGGCTGCCGGCCGCGGGCACGGTGCGCGAGCTGTGGCAGCGCGGCCTGGCCCTCAGCTACGCCGCCGAACTGCGCGCCGAGTCGTCGGGGCGGGCCGCCGAACTGACCGACGCGGCGCTGGACTACTACGTGTCGGTGACGCGGGCCGCCGCGCCCGGGCTGCGCTGGCCGCTGCACATCGAAGGCAGCGGCGGCCAGGCCCGCTACCGCGCCGACATACCGGGCCGGGCGCGCCTCCTGGCGCGTCTCGCCTGGCCGCTGCGCCGGTTGCAGGGCAAGCTGCTGTCGGTGCTGCGGCTGCTCAAGGCCCTGTTCACCTTCGACGGCGGCCTGGACTACATCGCCTGGAAGCTGGAACGCCACTCCGGCCAGAAGGTCGAAATCCCGGACCGGGTGCGGCGCTGGCCACTGATCTTCGTCTGGGGACTGTTCTGGCGCCTGTACCGGCGTGGTATATTCCGTTAGAGGAAGTGTGGCCATTCTCAACCAGTGACCGCGAGGAGCGCCGGGTCTTCATTCATGGCTGCCGTGCTTCACGCGGCGCCATGAAACACGAAGTGTTCTCTTCCTGGCGTCCCCGGCGTCCTGGCGGTTGACATTCAACACCCTCGAGGTGATCCCCATGACCATGCAACAGAAAATCCGCAAGTACCGCCGCAAGAAGGTCAAGAAGGCCGGCAAGAAGCTGATCGGCGCCATGAGCCGGGTGATCTCCCGCCAGTCGCTGATCGGCGACGCGCCGGTGTTCGACAAGTCGGTGTTCCCCTGGACGGCGGACTTCGAGGCCAACTGGGAAAGGATCCGCGCCGAGCTGGGCCAGGTCCTGGAGACGCGCGACGAGCTGCCCTCGTTCCACGAGCTGTCACCGGACCAGAAACGCATCTCGAAAGGCGACAACTGGAAGACCTTCGTGTTCTACGTGTTCGGCGAGCGCTTCGACCCCAACTGCGCGCGCTGCCCGGAGACCGCGCGCCTGCTGGACGCGGTGCCGCACATCCGCAACGCCTGGTTCTCCATCCTGGCGCCCGGCTACCGCATTCCGCCGCACCACGGCCCCACCAACGGCATCATCCGCATTCATCTCGGCCTGCAGATCCCGGCCGACCGGGACAACTGCTGGATCCGCGTCGACGACCAGGTGCTGCACTGGGAGGAAGGCAAGTGCATCGTGTTCGACGACTATTTCGAACACGAGGTGCAGAACAACACGGACCAGCAGCGCGTGGTGCTGTTCTTCGACGTCGACCGGCCGTTGCGGCCCTGGGGCCGCCTGGTGAACAGACTGCTCATTGCCGGCATCCGCCGCAGCGCCTACGTCCAGGACGCGCGCAGGAACATGCTGGAGTGGGAAGCGCATTACCGTGAACAGGAGCGGCGCCGCGCCGCCTGAACGGCCTCACCGCATGACGACAGACACCGCACCGGCCACCGGCGGCACGCCGGCGCAGGACGCGCCGCGCATCTGGCTGGTCATCGGCGACAAGCCCGGCGACAACGCCCAGGTGCAGATCATCGCCGAGGCGCTGGGCCTGCCGTACCAGACGAAGCGCGTGCTGCCCAGGCCCGAATGGGTGCTGGGCAAGCCGCGCTTCAAGGCGTCGCTCTACCACCTCGACCCGGAACGCTCGGACGAGCTGCAACCGCCCTGGCCCGACCTGATCCTGACCGTCGGGCGCCGCCCCTCCATGGCGGCGCTGTGGATCCAGGAACAGTCCGGAGGCCACAGCCGGATCGTGCTGCTGGGCCGCCCCAAGCGCTGGATGGAGCGCTTCTCGCTGGTCATCGTGCCCACCCAGTACCGCATGCCGGACGACCCCAGGGTGCTCAAGCTCGACCTGCCGCTGATGCGCAGCAACGAAGCCGCCATCGCCCGGGCGGCCGAGGCCTGGCGCGAGCGCCTCGCCGGCCTGCCCCGCCCCCTCACCGCCCTGCTGATCGGCGGCCAGACCAAGCCGTTCCGCTTCGACGCCGAGGCCGCCCTGGAGCTGCTGGAGCGGGCGCGGCGGGCAGCCGGCGACGGCTTTCTCTATATCTCCACCAGCCGGCGCACGCCGCCCGAAGTGGTCGAGGCGCTGGAGGCGCACCTGCCGCCGAACAGCCGCCTGTACCGCTGGTCCGCCGACGCCAGCGACAACCCCTACCTGGCCCTGCTGGGCCTGGCGGACCGCTTCGTCGTCACCGGCGACAGCGTCTCCATGATGGTGGAAGTGGCGCGGCTGGGAAAACCGCTGGCCATCTACGCCCTGCCCTACCGGCGCGGCACGGCGGGCCGCCTGCAGCAGGTGCTGGGCAACTGGCTGCATGGCGGCGCACCGGAACGTGGCGGCGACCGCCTGCTGCTCAGCCTCGGCAAGGCCCTCTACCGGCTCGGCCTGATCCGCTACTCGCGGGATCTGACGGCGATCCACCAGCTGCTGTACGACAAGGGAATGGCCGTACCGCTGGGCGACCCCTTCGTGCCGCCGCGCGAGCGGCCGGCGGACGAGCTCGAGGGGGTCAGCGAACGTATCCGCGCGCTGCTAGCATGAGAGGGTCCGCAACAGCGTCCATGAAGAGGGACTCAGATTGTTTTGATTGCTTGGGTAATAAGCGAATATTCCATGATAGAGGGCATGAACGATTTTGCCCCCTCGTGCATCGATTAGCGATGAGAACAGCGGAAGCCATCAGCTAATCACCTGAGCAGTGTTCAGAATTCTGTGTCATTTCTTTAAACTGGCAACAGGAGGAATGACACATGAAAGACGACACCAAACTTGATATGGATGCAGCCATCAAGGCGCTACGTGAAGACAAAGACATCAGTGATCAGTGCGGCATTCTGACACCGCTGATCAAGTAGCTCGCCGAGGCGTCCATGAAGGCCGAATTGGATTGGATGAGCACCTGGCCTCGGACAAGACACCCAACCGCTGCAACGGCAGTATCGGCAAAACCGTGAAAAGGAGCCTGTCAGGAATTGCGATATTGTGTTTCTATACAGTTTATCGCCTAGTTGCACGATGCTTAAGCACTCAGTCGCTGATGCCGACCCGTAGCAGTCTTTGTCCGCCTATGCACTTGGCAAGGGCAACGCCAGACCGATGAACTGGAATACGTGGCGACAAGGATCAGGGAAACACTTTCCCACTAAATCGGCCACTTTCACGATTCACCTGATGGCGATATAACGAAGGCTGGCATTTCTGTACCTGCCCGACGGCACTCGACAAACTTGTCGGCCACCAGTAGCGCCTCGTAAATGGTCTTGTCCATATCGAGATAACGGTATGTACCGAGACGTCCGACAAATGTGACTCCGGCAGTCCCCTTTCCCAGTTCGATATACTTCTTCAGTTTGATCCTATCGGCCGCCAGCCTGATCGGGTAAAACGGTATATCCGAACGCGTTGCCGCGAAACTGTACTCCCGGAACACAACCGTTCTTTCATGCTCCTCCCAGGGTGCAAAATGCTTGTGCTCCGTTACCCGCGTGTAGGGAACATCGTAGTCACAGTAGTTGATAACAGCACACCCCTGAAAATCGCCGTCCGCCCTGATCTCCTCAAAGCGTAGCGACCGGTAGCCAAGGTCACCACATTTGTAGTCAAAATAGGCATCTAGCGCTCCGGAATAAAAAGTATGCTCGTAACCGCTCCGGTGGTCATCCGGCAGCGCAACACCCAGATGCAAACTAATGTTAGGGTGATCCAGAAGCGCTTCAAAGATCGGCGAATATCCGTCCTCCGGCATACCCTGGAACGGGTGTGAGAAATAGTTATCATCATAATTGAAACGCACAGGAAGGCGCTTCAGTATGCTCGCCGGCAGCTCACTCGGCTCACAGCCCCATTGTTTTCTCGTGTAACCGTATAGAAACGCTCTGTAAAGCTTTGGCCCGACAAAACGTAACGCCTGTTCCTCGAATGTCCGCGGATTCGTGATCGTACGGTCCGACTCGGATTCTATCAGCGCTTTCGCCCCGGCCGGGTCCAGGCAGGTGTCGTACAGCTGGTTTATGGTATGGAGGTTGACAGGCAGGGAATAAACTCGATTACGGGAAACAGCCTTTACGCGGTTGATGTAGGGCCTGAACCGTGAAAAACCATTGATATACTCCCACACATCCTCGCGGTCCGTGTGAAAAATATGCGGTCCGTACTTATGCACGAGCACATCTGTCTCACTATCCCGATAGGTAAAACAGTTCCCGCCGATGTGGCGGCGCTCCTCGAACACGTCGATGGAATATCCGGCATTTGCCAGACTGTTTGCAATAACGGCACCGGAAAACCCCGCTCCCGCAACCGCTACCCGCCCGATCACCTTGTTACCGCTCATTTTCTCAGTCTCGAAAAAATAGTGGAAACCTCGTCCTCGAAAGATTTCTCCTGCATCACAATCTGTCGCCGATACTCTTCGAAATCAGCAACACGGTCCTGGTAGTTGCTCAGGATATCCGCCAATACGCTGTCTACTTTCGAAAACACGGACTCATCATTCTCGTTAAACTTGTACTTATCCGGTACCGGAACATCCAGCGGATTACCGGCGCTGCCCTGCAGCCCGGTCACCACACAACACCCAGAGACCGCTGCCTCTCTCGGCAACCGATCACGTCCGGGGTGGGTTCCGAAGTCAATATACGCCTTGGCCCTGGATAGAAGCTCCCGTACTTCTGCCGGCGTCATGTTCCTTATTGGGGTCCAGCGCGCATCACAGGTTGCAGTTTGAATAAGGCGCTCGGTGAATTCAAAACCCTTCAATGGATTGTAGGCAACTACATTGCTCCTCTCGTTACCGAGCGCATGCAGTGCGTGATCAACATATTCCTTCCTGAGGTAATCGGTAAGCATGAAAACGTCTCTGATACCCCGATTCTCCAGGAACTCACGCGCATAGACAGATTGTGCTGCATGGTAAAGCCGTGGATAACTGCGAAAATCAAAATCCCGCGAACCCCTGAAATGGTCCTTGAGGCGTTTTCTCCAGCCACGTTTTACCCGTCTATTGAAGTAATTGTCTATGCTGAGCCACCATACAATCCGGCTGGCCTTTTTGAACTTCCACAACATTCCCGTCGCCACCTCTGGAACCACGACAACTGAATCGGTGTCATCGACGGCCCTGGGGGCAACCTTTACATTGTACGAGACATAGGGTTCGGGCACCGTGTGCGGCTGGTTTTCCGGATAATACACGATCGAAGCTTCGAAACCCTTCTGCCGCGCCTTGTGCGCCAGTTGATGCAGCGCCTCCGGCCCGCCGGATGTGTAACCGGCGGGGCAATAGATAAAGATTCTCATGATCCGGTCCAAATCATTTACTGTGGAACTTGAAACCACGCTCTGCTACCGTATTGACCAGCCAGTACGGGTCACGTGCCGACTCGCACAGTAAACGCAATCGACAGACATATCCACCCCCCATGTCCCCGGATCCTGCAGACAAGCTACTGGTCGTCATCAGTTACTTCGCCGCACGTCCTACAGACCACTTGCATCGTCTGCTGGATTCGCTACGCCGCTCACCTGCAGGCATCGAATATGACATCTGCCTGGTAATAAACCGGGCAAACGGCAAACAACCCGTCATTCCGGACAGGGGTATCAAATATCTGCATGAAAGAGAGAATACCGGCATGAATATCGGCGCCTGGGACTTTGGCTGGCGCAATCACAGGAACTACCGGTATTACCTGTTTCTCCAGGATGAATGCATGATAACAGGTGGCAGTTGGGGACGTAAATTTGCGCAAAGGCTCGCCCCCCGGGAGGTCGGCCTGGTCGGCGAGTCGATAAACGCCAGGTGGGACAAACCCTGGGAAAAATTGAAAGCGAAGAGGCAAGCCGGCCATAAACACCTTCATCACGACAGGCAGAAAATGGGGGACGCGGCCTCCTACCTGGACTTCATGGCCCGCCACGGTATTGACCCCGGGCCAACCGGGCGTCATGCACGCGCTCTGGTATGGGCACTGCGTGGAAGTACACTCGACAGGCTGGATGGCTTCCCCATCGGCAGCACGTACGGAGAGTGCATCGCCGCCGAAATTTCCGTGTCGCGCAAGATCGAATCCCTGGGGCTAAAGGTTGTACAACTCGATAATGAACCCTTTTCCCTTGTCGAGCATGCCGAATGGTCCGGCAGTCGAAAAACAGCGGCGGAGAACACCACGGGCGGGGCTTCACGCTGGAAACGGCTGATAGCCTGGTTCGGTTCATACAACTGATCGATGGAACAGCGGCGGCAGCCACATTCAGGTTTCCACAAGCAGTTGCCCGATCAATGCGCGTCAGCGCCGGGAAATCACAGGCAGACTGAACCTCTCGCCAATCAGCCTTGCTGCACAATCGGCATGCTGCCCGATGAGTTCCGGACCTTCGAGAGCGGACAACCCGGACTCTCAATCATCTATAAATTCACAGTCGGAGAATTCCTGGTCGCTAGCCATGCTGTCGTCCACCACCCCCCAGGTAAGGTGAAAGCGAGAGGGCAATGCGGTTGTTGGCCTCTACCCGCGTAAACTCATTCACTTCGATCGGGATAAGCGCAATCCGGTGGTCGAGCATGGCCGCAAAGAACGTATGAACGCTCCACTCCATATGGAATATCAGAATATCCCAGTCATGAAAGATCGTTTGAACTGTGACGCCCATTACAAGTAGGGCATTATATTCAAGCTCATCCAACCACAGTATGTTGGCATAACGAGATCAGGCATTTTATACTTTTTGCGCACAGGCCAGTGGCGGCGGCGTGCAGGTCTTGGGTCGTACCTGCGCGCCCAGCACATGCCACCCCGAATCCAGCACCCCGCGCACCGCGGCGTCGATTTCGTCGCGCAGTTCGAGGTAGGCGGCGCGCAGATCCAGGAAGGGCACGTTCAAGTGGATGTTCTCGCAGAGGCCACGAACCGGTCGTAGTCGCGGAAATAGTCGCTTTCGTCGAAATAGTCGGACGCCAGCACCAGCGACACCGACCCCGATGAGAAGTTGTCCAGCTCGCGCCAGACCATGGGGCACACATACAGGCCGTAATAGGAGCGGTTGAGATGAAATCGCCGTTTCCGGTCACCGTCGTCCAGCACCACGTCGAAGCTGCCCGACATGGCGATGATGAGCTGGTGCAGGGCCTTGTGGGCGTGGCCGCCCCGGGTGGCACCGCCGGGCACGTCGTATAGAGGTAATAGACGCGGCGGATCTCGAAGGGGATGTGGCGATTCTGCCCGATGTAGGACAGGTTGCCGCGGACGTCGCTGATCACCGGCAGTTCGATTATTCGGCATTCATCCAGTCTGTTCACGTCGTTCCGCCGCTGGGCCACTGGGTGCGAGACGCCGGTATTCTATCAAGTTCCCGCAATTTACCCAATCGCGCTGCGCTGGCGGCCGGGGCGACGAACTCGCCGCGCTGTACCGCAAGGCCTAGGCGACGAGAACGTCCTCGATCAATGCCTGCCACCGTCCTGCGATCACCGGCAGGCTGAAGCGTTCGCAGATCACTGCGGCCGCGCATTCGGCATGCTGCCTGACGAGACCGCGGTCTTCGAGATAGGCAGACAGGCCGCCTTCCCAGTCGTCCAGAAAGGCGCAGTCCGAGAACACCCGGTAACTGTCGATGGCGTCGGCCACCACGCCCAGCCCCAGCGACAGCGACAGGGCGATGCGGTTGTTGGTCTTGACCCGCGTGAAGGCGTTCTGTTCGATGGGGATGACGGCCACGTCGTGACAGCGCAGGGCGTCGAAGAAGTTGTGCGCGCTCCAGTCCAGGTAGCACAACGGCAGCGTCCAGTCGCCGAACACGGCATCGAAGGCTTCGCGGGAGTTGCTGATGACGGTCAGGGTCAGCCGCCTGCCCGCGTGCAGCTTCGCAAGCAGCGGCCGCAGCTTGCGCATGTGGGCCAGGCCCGAATCGCCGTAGCTGGCCTTGTGGTTGCCGAACCAGACCAGGTGCAGGGCCTCGCGGTGGCCGGGCGCATCCAGGAAGCGCCGCAGCCGGCGCAACTGCGCGGCGGCGCGAACCCGTCCCGCCAGGTCCAGCAGGGGGCCGTGGAGTTCCTCTTCCACGGCATCCTCGATGACGGTCAGCGGCCGCTCCAGGGGCACTTCCTCCCGCACCACCCGCGCCAGGGCCTGGCTGGACACCACCCAGTGGTCGGCCAGCTCGAACATGGCCTTCAGGCGGGCGACGCGCTCCGCGGCCAGCAGGAAGTGGTTGTCGCACAGGTCGAAGACGATTTTCACGCCGCGCGCCTTCAGACGCCGCGCCAGCTCGACGTCGCGGCTGTGGTAGGCCTTGGAGAAGATGATCAGCCGGTAGTCGCGCTCGTGGCGCTCCCGGTACAACTCGATGGGCAGGCCCTGGCGGCGCAGCGTCCGCAGGGGCTTCAGGCAGCGGATGCGCACGCTGGCCACCCGGGCCTCGTAGTTCTGGGGTTTCCAGGCTATCTTGTGTCTGCCAGTCACGCGGCCAGCCATGCTCGGTCGAAAGGGACG
>JALSRI010000010.1 GCA_026984835.1 Thiohalobacter sp.
CTATCCCGTCGCCTGCTCGCCGCAGGCCTGGGCCAGCGGCGTGGTGTTCCAGTTGCTGCAGGCCTGCCTGGGCCTGCACTTCTCGGCCGACAGCCCGCAGGTGCGCTTCGACCACCCGCAGCTCCCCGACTACCTGCACCGGGTTCACATCGACAACCTGCGGGTCGGGAGCGCGGTGGTGGAGCTGGAGCTGACCCGCCATGCCAACGACGTCGGCATCAATGTGCTGCGCAAGGAGGGAGCGGTCGAGGTGGCGGTGGTGGTGTAAGGGGGAGCGCGTTCTTCGTTCCCCCCCATTCACGGCCGCCGGTTCGCCCGGAGCCCGCCGCCGATTCGGTAATTCTCTGACCAGGCTGTATATTATCCCCGAGAGCCGGGGCGCCGAGGCAGTCCGGCCATTCGAATCACTGGCGAGGTGGCCGCGTGCTGACGACCGCGCAACAAAAGGTCTTCCTGGTGCTGGCCATCTCCCTGGCCATCGGCCTGCTGATCGGGGTCGAGCGCGGCTGGAAGGAACGCGAGGTGGCGGAAGGCAAGCGCATCGCCGGCGTTCGCACTTTCGGTCTGCTGGGCCTGCTGGGTGGTGCGCTGGGGCTGCTGTCGGAGCAGCTGGGTCCGCTGCTGCTGGGGTTGGCCTTCATCGCCGTGGCGGGCGTGCTGGTGGTGAGCTACCTGGCCAATCTGCGCCATACCGAAGACATTGGCATCACCACCCTGGTGGCGGCGCTGCTGACCTTCGTGCTGGGCAGCGTGGCGGCGTTGGGCGAGCCGGCAGTGGCGGCGGCCTTCGCCGTGCTCACCACGCTGCTGCTCAGTTTCAAACCGGTGCTGCATCGCTGGCTGCGGGCCCTGCAGGCCGAGGAACTGCACGCCGGGCTGGAACTGCTGCTGATCTCGGTGGTGCTGCTGCCGGTGTTGCCCAATCGCGGCTTCGGCCCCTGGCAGGCGCTGAATCCCTACCAGATCTGGTGGATGGTGGTGTTGATCGCCGGCATCTCCTTCCTCGGCTATTTCATCATCAAGATCGCCGGGCCGCGCAAGGGCACGGTGCTGACCGGCCTGTCGGCCGGGCTGGTGTCCTCGACGGCGCTGACGCTGCACTTCGCGCGCCTGGCGCGGCCGCGCCCGCAGAGCGCGCCGCTGCTGGCCACCGGCATACTGATCGCCTGCGGCACCATGTTTCCGCGCATGCTGCTGGTCGCCACCATCGTCGAGCCGGCGCTGTTCCAGCCGCTGCTGGGGCCGGCACTGGTGATGGCCGGGCTGATCTACGGGTCGGCGCTGCTGTACTGGCGGCGCACCGCCGGCTCCCGCGAGCCTACCTCGGTGCCGGTCGAGAACCCGCTCGAACTCAGGGCGGCGGTCGGTTTCGGCATGCTGCTGGCGCTGGTGATGCTGGCGGGCGAAGGGCTCAAGCTGTGGCTGGGGGACGCCGGCGTGCTGATGCTGTCGGCCGCTTCCGGCGTCGCCGACGTCGACGCCATCACCCTGTCGCTGGCGCGCATGGCGCGGGGCGATCTGTCCCTGCAGACGGCGGCCACCGGGGTGGTGATCGCGGCCGCCGTCAACGGCCTGGTCAAGGCCGGCATCGCGGCCGTGATCGGCGGCCGGGGGCTCGGCTGGCGCGTCGGTGTGCCACTGGGGCTGACCTCGGCAGGCGGTTTGCTGGCGGTGCGCTATTTGTTATGGTGACCGACCCCGCCGCCCGGACGACGCGTTGAAGACGAGCGATCACAGCGACTGCCGCCACGACCAGGACGAATGCCTGGGCGTGCTGCTGGTCAACCTGGGCACGCCCGACTCGCCGCGTCCCGCGGACGTGCGGCGTTACCTCAGGGAGTTCCTGTGGGATCCGCGCGTGGTGGAGCTGCCGCGCCCGCTGTGGTGGCTGGTGCTCAACCTGGTCATTCTCACCACCCGGCCGCGCCGTACCGCGGCGGCCTATGCAAAGATCTGGACCGAGGCCGGATCGCCGCTGCTGGACGTGTCCCGCCAGCAGCAACGGGCCTTGCAGGCGCGCCTGGAGGAGGACGCCGACGCGCCCGTGAAGGTCGCGCTGGCCATGCGCTACGGCAACCCTTCCGTCGACGCCGGCCTCGGGGAGCTGCGGGCGGCCGGCGCGCGCCGGGTGCTGGTGTTGCCGCTGTACCCGCAGTATTCCGCCACTACCACGGCCTCGACCTTCGATGCCGTCAGCGCGCGGCTGCGGCAGCGGCGCTGGATACCGGAGCTGCGCTTCGTCAACCACTACCACGACGACCCGCGCTATATCGCGGCGCTGGCCGCCAGTGTGCGCGACCATTGGGCCCGGCACGGCGAGCCCGAGGTGCTGCTGATGTCCTTCCACGGCATACCGAAGGACTATTTCCTGGCCGGCGATCCCTACCACTGCGAATGCCTCAAGACCGCCCGCCTGCTGGCGACGGCGCTGGAACTGCCCGAATCGCGCTGGCGGCTGAGTTTCCAGTCGCGCATGGGCCCGCGCGAGTGGCTGCAACCCTACACCGATACGATGGTGCGCGACCTGGCCGCGGAGGGGGTGAAGAGGCTGCACGTGATCTGCCCGGGTTTCAGCGCCGACTGCCTGGAGACGCTGGAGGAGGTCGCCCTGGAGTACCGCGACGCCTTCCTGGCGGCCGGCGGGGAGCTGTACGACTACATCCCCTGCCTGAATGCGCAGCCGGCCCATATCGAGCTGCTGGCCGGGCTGGTGCGGCACCATACCCGCCACTGGATGCCGGAGCTCGACGAGGCCGAACGGCGCGCGGCGCTGCAGCGACGCAAGGCGCGCGCCCTGGCCGCCGGGGCGCCCGAGTGACCCGCTGACAGCGGCCGACCACCGCCCCGAACTGTCCGCCATCACGTGGAAAAAAACCGGGTCGGGCGGCTCCCTTCATACCGCTGGCGCCGGTTTGTGCTATAGGAAAGGCAGGGAGGTCTCAGCA
>JALSRI010000011.1 GCA_026984835.1 Thiohalobacter sp.
GCGGGCACCTGGGGGCCGCCGGAGTCCGATGCGCTGCTGGCGCGGGACGGCCGGCGCTGGAAACCCTGCGACGTCTGCCAGCGCCACGGCGACTGAGCTATGAGCTACAGGTGGCGCAGGTAGAACAGGTACAGGCGTTCGAAGGCCTCCTTGACGCGCACCAGCCGCTTCGAATGACGCGGGAACAGGCCATGGAAAGGGGGTTTGCCATCGCTGGCGACATGCAGCCACAGGGCGTCGTTCTGCATGTTGAGGATGCAGGACAGTTCGAAGCGATAGGTGCGTGAGGGTTGTTGGCCACGCAGGACGGCCTTGAGGTTGTCGGCCGCGGCCTCGGCGCGGAGCTGTGCCATGTGGGCCTGATGTGGCACCCAGGGTGGCGGGTCTTCGTGGGCCGCGCAATCGCCGGCGGCGAACACCCGTTCCAGTCCACGCACCTGACCATAGCGGTCCACGTCGATGTGTCCTCCCGCGGTAACCGGCAGGCAGGACTGCCGGACCCAGTCGGGTGCGTGGATGCCGGGTGTGAACAGCACCAGGTCAGCCTGGCGGAAAGCGCCGCCAGGGTCACGCATGCCGCCCTCGACGAAGGCTTCCGGTTCATAGCCGTAGTCCAGCACGATATTCCGCGCCCGCAGGGCGTCGGTGATCATGCCCGTTTCGCCCGGCGCGATGTCCGGCGAGAACAGGTGGATCTCGAACCGCTCGCGCACGCCTCTCTGCTTCAGGGCGTAGTCGAGCAGGGCCGCGCACTCGTACATCTGCCCGCCGCGACCGGCCACGAAGCCATCCTGCTTGTTGAGCTTGAAACCCACGTAGATGGTGCCGTTATCGAGTGCATTCAGGCGCTGCATGAAGGCTTCCATCTGCTCCGGCCCGCAGCAGGGCGAGTAGGTGTGTTCGGCGGTGCCGGGAATGTCGTCCAGCCGGAACGCGGGACCGGTTCCGATGAACAGGGCATCGTTGTCATGGCTGCCATGGTCTGTGACCACCGTGCGCCCGCCGTCGCGCACGTCGTTCACACGGGCGTCGATGAAGCGGATGTTCCTGCGCCGCAGGTAGGGGCGTATGTCGAGCGTGATGTCGCGCGCCGTCTTGTGGCCGGTGATGAACTCGGGGATGGCTGGGAAGTATACGAAGCGGCCGTTGCCGATCACGGTGACCTCGTGGCGGCTGTCCAGGCGCGCCAGCCAGCTCGCCGCGGCCGGACACAGGCGCGGGAAGGCGAACCGGCCGACGAAGAACAGCGAGGCGAAGCCGTTGCCGACGACGGTGATCCGCTGCCGGGCCATCAGGCGCCTGCCTTCGCCGGCTGCCGTGAGCAGGCATCCAGCAGCGGGTAGGTGAAGGTGACCGACCAGCCGATGAGAAACAGGCCGTTGATGGCTTCCAGGCTGGTGATCAGTCGCACCGGCCCGTGTGGCCAGATGTCTCCCAGGCCCAGGGACGTGTAACTGACCGCCGAGTAGTAGATGAATTCGACCGCGCCACCCTTGAAATCGCCGCTCAGATGACCCAGTTCCGGGCTGGTGGTCATGAAGCCGTAGACCAGGGCATACAGGCCGATGACCAGGGCATGCGCCACGAAGGTGGCCAGGACGGTCACCAGCAGTTGCGCCACGCCCACCGGACGGCCGGCAAGACGCCCGGACACCATGCGGAGGGCGCCGAAGTGGATCAGGCTGCTCAGGACGATGAGCGACAGGGCGATGGCCAGGGCAAGCGTCATGTTCGGGTACTCCGTGAAGGTCGGGTGGACGGGGCGAGTGTAGCAGCCGCACCGCGCGGGTTGCAGCTATGGCCGCATGGACTATAGGCGTGGCCTCGAACCCATCGCCTGCATTCTCACGTTGCAGCTATGGCCGCATGGACTATAGTCATGAGGGCATGCAGAACGGCCGGCGCTTGACCTGTGTGCTGGTGGCAGGTCTTACATTGAGTCCATCAGATCGTCGAGAACGAGCCGGAGGGCAGATGCGATGGTTGGCGGGGCAGACAGGGTGAGGGATCCGGTGTGTGACATGGAGGTGGACCCCCATCGCTTGTCGATCGACTACCTGGGCATGCACTTCGCCTTCTGTTCCGAGCAGTGCAAGCAGCGATTCCTCCGCAATCCGCACCTCTACATCGGGGCCGCCGGCCACAAGGCGCCGCGACAGGAAGGGCGTGAAGTGCTCAAGCGGCGCCGCCTCCGGCTGGCGGAACCCCTGTCGCCGGCGCTGGCGCAGCGGGTGACCGACAGCATCCGCTCCATGATGGGTATCCGTCGTGTCGAGGTGGACGGCGATCGTATCGACATCACCTACGACCTGCTGGAGGCCACCGAGGCCCAGATAGAGGAAGCCATCGCCCGGGCCGGCGCCACGCTGGGCCAGGGCCTGGCGGACCGGCTGAGCCGGGCCTTCGTGCATTACCTGGAAGAGACCGAGGTCGACAATCTGGAGGTGAAGCCGGGGGTCCGGGGCCACCATCACTAAGTGCGGAACTCTGAGGGCATGCGTGGGTCTTTCGTGTGCAGTCATGTTAAGGCGAACCAAACGAAACAGGAGGAACGATCATGTACGGATTCTCGACAAGACTTCACGATGATTTCGACACGGTCGTCGACAAGGTGACGGCCGCCCTGAAGGACGAAGGTTTCGGTGTCCTGACCGATATCGACGTGCAGGCGACACTCAAGGCCAAGCTTGGCGTGGAACAGGCACCCTACCGCATTCTGGGCGCCTGCAATCCGCCACTCGCGCACCAGGCACTGCAGGCCGATCCCGATATCGGCCTGCTGCTGCCCTGCAACGTGGTGGTCCGTCAGGAAGACGACGGCAGCGTCACGGTGGCCTTCATGGATCCCGCCGCCGTGCTGGGGCTGGTGGACAAGGCCGACATCGAAACCCTGGCACGCGAGGTGCGCAGCCGGCTGGAACGGGTGCGGGAGGCCCTGCAGGCCAGGGCGGCCGCCTGAATCGAGTGTCATCCGGGCGCGCCGCCGCTCGTTCGCGGCGGGCGGCGCCCACGGCCAGCGACGGAGGGAGCGGATCATGAACAGACTGTCCGGATTGGGCCTGGCGATGCTGCTGGGCATGCTGACGGGCGCGGCCGGCGCCTCGCCCACGGTATACATTCCCCTGGGTTCCGGCAACCAGGTCATCGCGGTGGATGCGGCGACGGACCGGATCACCGCCAGCTATTCCGGCGTCGACAACCCGCACGGCCTGGCCGCGACGCCGGACGGCGAATACCTGCTGGCCGGCAGCATGAAGGAGACGCCACCGGCCGCGGGCCAGCCAGCCGATGCGCCCACCAGCAAGCTGGCGTTGATCCATCCCGCGCATGGCCACGTCATGCTGACCATACCGGTGGCCGGCTGGACTCATCATGTTGCGATTTCCCCCGATGGCCGCTACGCCGTTGCCACCCATCCGACGCGCGGCAACATCAGCGTGGTCGATCTGCAGAGCAACCAGGTGGTGAAGACCGTGGCCACCGGCCCCGCACCCAACTACGCCGTGTTCGGCGCCGACGGCCGAACCCTGTTCATCAGCAACAGCGGCAACGGGACGGTCAGCGAGATTGCGACACCGGACTGGAAGGTGGTACGCAGCCTGCCGGCCGGGCCGGGGCCCACCCACCTGGCGCTGGCGCCCGATGGCAGCACCCTGTTCGCCGCCAACCCCGGGGCAGGGAAGGTGACGGCGATCGACGTGGCCGCCGGCAAGGTGAAACAGACCTGGACATTTGGAGGCAAACTCCACGGACTCGACCTCGGCGAAGACGGCAGCACGCTGTTCGTATCCGTAAAAGAGGCGCAGAAACTGGTGGCGCTGGATACCGTGACCGGAAAGCGGCGCAGTATCGGGCTGGCACCGGCGCCTTACCACCTCAATACCATCACCGGGACAGGCAAGGTCTATGTCTCGTCGCGCTCCACGCCCCGGATCTGGGTCGTGGACCAGAAACGGCTGAAGGTGCTGGGCGAGATCACGCTGCCGGCCGGCGAAGGTCACCAGATGGCGGTGGTCCGCTAGCGGGAAACAGGAGCGCACGGCATGACGGA
>JALSRI010000012.1 GCA_026984835.1 Thiohalobacter sp.
CCACCGTACCGCTACACGGCGCCGACCGTCGTCCGGGTCGGCGAAGCGAAGAAGGGCGAGGACACCAACTGGTCACCCAAGGCCTGGTGAGCACCATGCAGCGCCTTCCACGGTTTCCACGCCGTCGTTTTCTTCAGGCCTCGGCGGCGGCCGGCCTGCTGGCCGGTCTCGAAAGCCTGCTGCCAGCCTGGGCGGCCCCGGCGGCCGGCCTGCGCCGTTCCGGGGCGATGGCCGGCGGGCCGGTTGAACTGGATCTGGAGGTCCGGCGCACCCGGCTCTCCATCGGCGGCCGGGCGGCTTCCGCCGTCACGGTCAACGGCACCCTGCCCGGGCCGTTGGTGCGGCTGCGCGAAGGACAGGATGCCGTTCTCCGGGTGACGAACGCCCTGGATGAGGATACTTCGCTGCACTGGCACGGGCTGATCCTGCCGACGGCCATGGATGGCGTGCCGGGCGTCAGCTATGCCGGCATCCGCCCCGGTGAGACCTTCGTCTACAGGTTTCCGGTCCGGCAGAACGGCACCTACTGGTACCACAGCCACACCGGCCTGCAGGAGCAGCTCGGTCACTTCGGCCCGCTCATCATCGATCCGGCCGGTCCCGATCCGGTTCACTACGACCGCGAGCATGTGGTGATGTTGTCGGACTGGACCTTCGAGGATCCCTATCGCATTCTCGCCAGGCTCAAGAAGATGAGCGACTACTACAACTTCCAGAAGCGTACCGTCGGCGACTTCTTCCACGACGTAACCGAGCACGGCTGGCGCGCCACCCTCGCCGAGCGGCTGGCCTGGGCGCGCATGCGCATGTCACCGACCGACTTTGCCGACATCACCGGTTATACCTACACCTATCTCATGAACGGCCAGGCGCCGCAGTCCAACTGGACCGGCCTGTTCCGACCCGGCGAGAAGGTGCGGCTGCGCTTCATCAACGCCGCCACCATGACCTATTTCGATGTCCGCATCCCCGGCCTGAAGATGACCGTGGTGCAGGCCGACGGCCAGAATGTGCAGCCGGTGACGGTGGACGAGTTCCGCATTGCCGTGGCGGAGACCTACGACGTCATCGTCGAGCCCGAGGAGGACAGGGCCTACACCCTGTTTGCGGAAGCCATGGATCGCAGCGGCTACGCCCGCGGCACTCTGGCGCCGCGGGCCGGCATGTCGGCGCCGCTGCCCCGGCGCCGGCCGCGGCCACTGCGCAGCATGGCGGATATGGGCATGGCCCGCGACGGCGCCGGTATGGCCGGCATGGCCATGCCCGCGCGGGCCGGCGACGAACTGCCGCCGGCGGGCAGGATCCGGCCGCGGCACGGTCCGGACCACCACGGGCCGGGCAACGCCATGGTGGCCGAGTTCCCCTGCAGCCGGTTGCACGAGCCCGGCAGCGGCCTGGAGAACACCGGCACCCGCGTGCTCGTCTATACCGATCTGCGCAGCCTTGAACAGCGCAGCGGGCAGCCACCCGGGCGCGAGGTGGAGCTGCATCTGACCGGTGTCATGGATCGCTATATGTGGTCGTTCGACGGCAGAAAGTATTCCGAGGTCGATG
>JALSRI010000013.1 GCA_026984835.1 Thiohalobacter sp.
CCCCAGCCCCTGGCTGGCGCTGCTGGAGACCTTCCACCACAACGCCTGGGGCGGCAGCCTGCACGACCGCGAACTGGCCGCCCTGCTCGCCCACCCCGGCAGCCGCGTGCGCGGCGACGACCGGCCACTGCCGGCGGGACCCCAGTGCCAGCCTCGCCCGGTGCTGGCGGCCGACCGCCTGCCGCAGACCTGGTCGGCCGGCCGCCACCAGCGTCTCGTCGACTGCCCCTACCGCTTCTTCGCCGCCGACGGCCTGGCCCTGGCGCCGCTGGAAGAGATCCGCGAGGCGCTGCAGAAGAACGACTACGGCGAGCTGGTGCACCGCGCCCTGGAGGCCTTCCACTGCGGCGTCGGCCGCCTGCCCGGGCCCTGGCGGGGTCCACTGGGGGCCGACCGGCGCCAGGCGGCCATCGGGCTGCTGGAAGACATTTCGCGGCGGCTGTTCGCGCGCGCCCAGCGGGAAAACTTCCTGGCCCGCGGCTGGCTGCGCCAGTGGCTGGAGCAGATTCCCGCCTATATCGACTGGCAGATGGCGCGCCAGCACGACTGGCAGGTGGAAGCCTGCGAACAGGCGCTGGAGCGCGAGCTGGCGCCCGGCGTCCGCCTGCGGGGCCGGCTGGACCGCGTCGACCGCCCGGCCGGGCTGCGCGATGCCGCCGGGCTGGCCGACGGGCCGCGCGCCATCGTCGACTACAAGACCGGGCAGGTGCCGAAGCAGGACGACGTGGAGAGCGGCGAGGCGGTGCAACTGCCCGGCTACGCCCTGCTGCGCGACGGCGAGACCCGGCGCGTGGAGTACCTGCAACTGGGCTCCCGGGGGATCAACGGCAAGGTGGCGCTGGAAGGCGAGGCCCTGCAACGGATCAAGACCCGGGTCGCGCAACGCCTGTGCACCCTGGCCGGGGAACTGCGCCAGGGCGCGGCGCTGCCGGCCTGGGGTGACGACGCCACCTGCCGGTACTGCGAGTTCTCCGGCCTGTGCCGCCGCGATGCCTGGCAGGGCGAGGTGCTCAGCGATGACTGACCCCCTGCAGGCGGCCGACCCCGGCCTCAACGCCAGCGTGCTGGCCTCCGCCGGCAGCGGCAAGACCTGGCTGCTGACCGCGCGCCTGGTACGCCTGCTGCTGGCCGGCGCGCGGCCCGACCGCATCCTCGCCATCACCTTCACCCGCAAGGCGGCCGCCGAAATGCGCGAACGCCTGGACGAGCGCCTGCGGGCGCTGCTGGAAGCGGACGACGCCGGGCTGGACGCCCTGCTGACGCAGATCGGCGAGACGCCCGACGCGGCCACCCGCCGCCGCGCCCGGTGCCTGTTCGAGGAACTGCTGTACAGCGAACTGCCGCTGCGCGCCACCACCTTCCACAGCTTCTGCCAGGGCCTGCTCACCCGTTTCGCCGAGGAAGCCGGCCTGCCGCCCGGCTTCGAGCTGGCCGAGGCCACCGGCCTGCTGCAGGAAGAGGCCTGGAACGCCCTGGTCGCCGAGGCCACGGCCGAACCGGAGCGGGCGCCGGCGACCTGGCTGGACACCCTGTTCGAGGTCTGCGGCGGCCTGCACAACAGCCGCCAGGCGCTCATGAGCTTCGTCGACCACCGCAGCGACTGGTGGGCCTTCACCCAGGGCAAGCGGGAACCGGTCGGCTACGCCATCGACTGGCTGCGGCGGCGGCTGGACATCGCCCCGGACCTGGACCCGGACGCCGAATTCTGGACCGACGGCCGGCGCCGCGAACTGGCGCAATTCGTGGAACTGCTGGAACGCCATCCGGGCAAGAAAAACGACGGCTACGCCGCGCGCATCCGGTCCGCCCTTTCGCAGGCCGATGCAACAGGGCTGGAAAGCGCGTTTTTCACTGGCAAAGGCAAACGCCTGGCACGCAACTCGAACAAGAGCCGGCAGGAAAAGATGGGCGTGGAAGGCGAGGCGCGTTTCCTGGAACTGAACGAGCGGCTGTGCGCGGCCCTGGAGATCCGCCGCGAACAGTTCGCGCGTCTCCGCACCCTGCGCGCCGGCACCGCCTGGTACCGCGCCGGCGCCCGCCTGCTGGACCACTACCAGCGCATCAAGCGCGAGCGCCGGCTGCTGGACTTCGCCGACCTGGAATGGAAGACCTGCGAGTTGCTGGGCGACGCCGGCCAGGCCCACTGGGTGCAGTACAAGGTCGATCAGCGCATCGACCACCTGCTGATCGACGAATTCCAGGACACCAACCCCACCCAGTGGCGGCTGGTGCTGCCGCTGCTGGAGGAACTGGCGGCCGGCGACACCGGGCGCGCCCGCAGCCTGTTCCTGGTGGGCGACGCCAAGCAGTCCATCTACCGCTTCCGGCGCGGCAACCCGGCGCTGCTGGACGCCGCCTCGCGCTGGATGCAGGCCCACTTGCGCGGCCGCGAGTTCCACCTCGACCGTTCCTGGCGCTCTGCGCCCGCCATCCTCGACTGCGTCAACCGGGTGTTCGGCGACGGCCCGCTGGCCGGGCGGCTGCACGGCTTCCAGCCGCACGCCACCCACCGGCAGGAGCTGTGGGGACGGGTCGAACTGTGGCCGCTGTTCGACGACCCCGGAGACGACGGCCCGGCACCCGAAGACGACGACGCCCTGCGCAACCCCCTGCGGCGACCGCGCGAGGCCCACCGGCGCCGTCCGGCCTGGCGCGAAGGCCAGGCCATCGCCGCGCGCATCGAGGCGCTGGTCGCCGAGCCCGTGCTGCTCGGACCCGACGGGGCGGCCCGCCCGGCCGGCTACGACGACATCGTCATCCTGCTGCGCTCGCGCACCCACCTGGCCGACTACGAGCAGGCCCTGCGCGAGCGCGGCATCCCCTACCTCAGCATGGACCGCGGCACCCTGCTCGCCAGCCTGGAGGTGCGCGACCTGGAAACCCTGTTGCAGGTGCTGATGACGCCGCAGGACAACCTGGCACTGGCCCAGGTGCTGCGCTCGCCCATGTTCTCGGCCGCCGACGAGGATCTGCAGGCCCTGGCGCAGGCCGGCCCGGGCCCCTGGATCGAACGGCTGGCGGCGCTGGCCCCCGGGCTGCCCGGCGACCACCCGCTGCACCACGCCTGGCAACGGCTGTCGGACTGGCGCGAGCGCGCCGGCCGCATTCCCATCCACGACCTGCTGGACCGCATCTTCCACCAGACCCGCCTGCTGGAACGCTACCGGGCGGCCGTCCACCCCACCCAGGTGCCGCGCGTTTGCGCCAACCTGGTGCGCTTCCTGGAACTGGCGCTGGAAGTCGACGCCGGCCGCTACCCCAGCCTGCCGCACTTCCTGAACCGCCTGCGACAACTGCGCGGCCTGGAACAGGACGCGCCCGACCAGGCGCCGCCGGAGAGCGACGGCGGCCGGCGCGTGCGCCTGATGACCATCCACGCCGCCAAGGGGCTGGAAGCGCCGGTGGTGTTCCTGGCCGACAGCGCCCGCAGCGAGCGCAACCGCAAGGCCTTCCAGGCCCTGGTGCGCTGGCCGGCCGAGGCCGACCGCCCCACCCACCTGCTGCTGGCCGGCCGCAGCGCCGAACTGGACGCGGTCAGCCGCGACCTGCTGGACCGGGAAGCCCTGGAAGAGGCGCGCGAATCGGCCAACCTGCTGTACGTGGCCCTGACCCGGGCGCGCCAGCTCCTGTTCATCAGCGGCGGCCAGCCGGCGCGCGGCGAGGCCGGCGGCTGGTATGGCGACATCGAGGCCGCGTTGCAGGCGGCGGCACCACTCGACGGCGGCGGCCGGTTTCTGGAGTCGGGCCGCCCGCCGCGGACCGCGGCGCCCGCGGCCGCGGCCGCGCCCCCGGCCGTGGCGCCCGACCCGCGCCTGTCGCGGCCGTTGTCGAAACCGCCACAGTGGCGCGAGATCGCCCCCAGCCACGCCGCCGACGAAGAGGCGGCGGCCGCCACCGGCGGCGGCGTGCTGCGCGGCCTGGCCATCCACCGCATGCTGCAGCTCGCCTGCGCCGGCGAGCCAGGCGACATCGCCCGCCGGGTGGCACGCGAACTGGCGCTGGCCGACGACGCGGCGCCGCTGCAGGCCTGGTGGCGGGAGGTGCGCCGCCTGCTGGACGAACCGGCGCTGGCCTGGCTGTTCGACGCCTGCCGGTACCGGCAGGCCTTCAACGAAATACCGGTGCAATACCTGGACGGTGACACCACGGTCTACGGCGTCGTCGACCGGCTGGTGGTCGGCGACGGCGAAGTACACCTGGTGGACTACAAGACCCACCCGGTCGACGACGACCAGGCCCTGCGGCGGCTGGCCGAACGCTACCGCCCGCAGCTCCGTCTGTACGGCGAGGCCGTGGCGCGGCTGTGGCCGCAGCACCGCGTCCGCACCAGCCTGCTGTTCACCCACAGCCGCCGCCTGCTTGAACTCACCCCCCACGACCCCCATTCACCCCCCGTGTAGGAGCGGCCTTGGCCGCGATGGGTTTGGTGACCACCGCCCCCCCGGAATGAACGGCCCCTGCTGCGCCGGGATCGCGGGCAAGCCCGCTCCTACAGGGAGACACCACGACGCTGTAGGAGCGGCCTTGGCCGCGATGGGTTTGGTGACCACCGACCCCTGGAATGAACGGCCCCTGCTGCGCCGGGATCGCGGGCAAGCCCGCTCCTACAAGGGGGGACACCACGACGCTGTAGGAGCGGCCTTGGCCGCGATGGGCTGGCACAGCCCCCCGCAGCACCCCTGAAAGGGTCACAACCCGTCACCCCCAGACACACGAGACAGTCCATGAACGACACGAGCAACATCTTCGAAGTCGACGCCACCAGTTTCGAACCGGTGGTGATCGACAATTCGCGCCGGGTACCGGTGCTGGTGGATTTCTGGGCCGACTGGTGCGCGCCCTGCAAGATGCTGATGCCGGTGCTGCAGAAGCTGGCGGCCGACTACGGCGACAACTTCGTGCTGGCCAAGGTCAACACCGACGTGGAGCGCGAACTGGCGGCGCAGCACGGCATCCGCAGCCTGCCGACGCTGCGGCTGTATCGCCACGGCGAGGTGGTGGACGAGGTCATGGGCGCCCAGCCGGAGGCGGCCCTGCGGGCCATGATCGAGCCCTGGATCGAGCGCGAGTCGGACCGGGTGCTGGCCCGGGCCCTGGCGCTGGCGGACCAGGGCCGCCCGTCCGAGGCGCTGGCGATGCTGGACGAGGCGGCCGCCGAAGACCCCGACAACAGCCGCCTGCGACTGGCGCAGGCGCAGTTGAGCCTGCAGGCCGGCGACCCGGACCGGGCCGAATCCCTGTTCGACGCCCTGCCCGCCGACGTCCGTGAATCGGACCAGGGCCGCAGCCTGGCCGCGCTGCTGGAGTTCGGCCGGGCCGCGGCCGAGGCGCCGGACCGCGCCACGCTGGAAGAGCAGGTGAAGGCCGACCCGGGCGACCCGCAGGCCCGCTACCGCCTGGCCGCCCGCCAGGTACTGGAAGGGCACCACGACGAGGCGCTGGAGACCCTGATGGAATTGCTCAGGCGCGCCCCCCGCTACGGCGACGGCGCCGCCCGCCGCGCCCTGCTGGGCCTGTTCGGGCTGCTGGGCGAAGACGACCCGCGGGTCGGCCGCTACCGGCGGCAGATGTTCGCATTGCTGCATTGAGGGGTGGCTGCGCCGGGATCGCGGGCAAGCCCGCTCCTACAGG
>JALSRI010000014.1 GCA_026984835.1 Thiohalobacter sp.
GTGGAGGAGATCGGCGAACTGGCGCCGGAGCGCATCGTCATTTCGCCCGGCCCCTGCACGCCCGACGAGGCCGGGGTGTCGGTGGAGGCGATCCAGACCTTCGCCGGGCGCATTCCCATCCTGGGCGTGTGCCTGGGTCACCAGTGCATCGGCCAGGCCTTCGGCGGCCGCATCGTGCACGCCGGCGCCATCATGCACGGCAAGACCTCCATGATCCACCACAAGGATACCGGCGTGTTCAAGGGCCTGCCCGACCCGCTGGAAGCGACGCGCTATCATTCGCTGGTGATCGAGAAAGAGAGTCTGCCTGACTGCCTGGAAGTCACCGCCTGGACCGAGGATGAGAAAGGAAACAGGGACGAGATCATGGGCGTGCGCCACCGCGAACTGGCGGTCGAGGGCGTGCAGTTCCACCCGGAATCCATCCTGACCGAGCACGGGCACGACATGTTGAGGAATTTTCTGGGGTAGAAATAACCGCCAAGACGCCAAGAGCGCCAGGAAAAAACTTTGTCTGTGCCGGCTCCGCACTTCTCGCGGAGCCGGAGAAACCGGCTTTTTTGGGTTTCTTGGCGCTCTTGGCGTCTTGGCGGTTAATATTAGGGTTCATCCAGCCGGAGTCGAAACATGGACATGCAATCCGCCATCCGCCGCGTCACCGAGGGCCGCGACCTGTCGTCCGGGGATATGTCCGCCGTCATGCGCCTGATCATGACCGGCGAGGCGACGCCGGCGCAGATCGGCGGCTTTCTGATCGGCCTGCGCATGAAGGGCGAGACGGTGGACGAGATCGCCGCCGCGGCGCGGGTGATGCGCGAGCTGGCGACGCCGGTGGCGGTGCGCGGCCAACACGTTGTCGACATCGTCGGCACCGGCGGCGATGGCAGCAACACCTTCAATATCTCCACCGCCAGTTGCTTCGTGGTGGCGGCCGCCGGCGGCACCGTCGCCAAGCACGGCAACCGCTCGGTGTCCAGCAAGTCCGGCAGCGCCGACCTGCTGGAAGCGGCCGGCGTCAACCTGGATCTGTCGCCGGAGCAGGTGGCGCGCTGCATCGAGGAACTGGGCGTGGGCTTCATGTTCGCGCCGAAGCACCACGGCGCCATGAAGCACGCCATCGGTCCGCGCCGGGAGATGGGCGTGCGCACCCTGTTCAACCTGCTGGGCCCGCTCACCAACCCGGCCGGCGCGCCCAACCAGGTGCTGGGCGTGTTCAGCGGCGACTGGGTGGAGCCGCTGGCCTACGTGCTGAAGCAGCTCGGCAGCGAGCACGTGCTGGTGGTGCATTCGGAAGACGGCCTGGACGAGATCAGCATCGCCGCACCGACCCGGGTGGCGGAACTGAAGCAGGGCACGGTCTCCACCTATGACATCACGCCCGAGCGGTTCGGCCTGCCGCGCGGCGACCTGGCGGCGCTGGCCGTGGAGAGCGCGCGCGAGAGCCTGGCCATCATCCGCCGCGTGTTCGCCGGCGAGCCCGGCCCGGCGCGCGACATCGTGGCCCTCAACGCCGGCGCCGCCCTCTACGCGGCCGGCCTCGCCGACAACCTGGAAGCCGGCGTCGAACGCGCCGGCGACATCCTCGCCAGCGGCGCCGCCGGCCGCAAGCTCGACGACCTGGTGCGCCTGTCCCGGTCGCTGGGCGAGGAGCGGGCATGAAGGTCGACTGCGAAGGACGCGAAGGAAAACGCGGTTGTTTTCCACCCGGCGCACCGGGCGCGCCTGACCCATGGATGTTTTCCCTTCGCCCCCTTCGCGTCCTTCGCGGTTAGAAAACCCCCCGAACGAAGAGCGCCACCATGGACAGCACCCCCGACATCCTGAAAAAGATCCTGCGCCGCAAGGAAGAGGAGATCGCCGCGCGCCGCGCCCGCCTCGGCCTGGACGAGCTGCGCCGGCGGGTCGGGGCGGCCGATGCGCCGCGCGGCTTCCTGCGCGCCCTGCGGGCCAGGATCGGGGCCGGCGAGGCGGCCGTCATCGCCGAGGTCAAGAAGGCCTCCCCCAGCAAGGGGGTGCTGCGCGAGGACTTCGACCCGGCCGCCATCGCCGCCAGCTATGAAAAAGGCGGCGCTGCCTGCCTGTCGGTGCTGACCGACCAGGATTTCTTCCAGGGTGCCGACGCCTACCTGCGGCAGGCGCGCGCCGCCTGCGCCCTGCCGGTGCTGCGCAAGGACTTCACCATCGACCCCTACCAGGTGGTCGAGGCGCGCGCCCTGGGCGCCGACTGCATCCTGCTCATCGTGGCGGCGCTGGACGACGCCCGCTTGGCGGAGCTGCTGGCGCTGGCCACGGAACTGGGCCTGGATGCGCTGGTGGAGGTGCACGACGCCGCCGAGCTGGAGCGCGCCCTGGCGCTGCCGGCGCCGCTGATCGGCGTCAACAACCGCAACCTGCGCACCTTCGAGACCTCGCTCGACACCACCCTGGAGCTGCTGCCGCGGCTGCCGCCCGACCGCCTGCTGGTGACCGAGAGCGGCATCCACAGCCGCGACGACGTGCGGCACCTGCGCGAGCACGGCGTGCACGCCTTCCTGGTGGGCGAGGCCTTCATGAAGGCCGAGGATCCGGGGGAGAAGTTGCGGGAGTTGTTCGCGGGTTAGGACGTGGTGGATGCGCCTGGCCACGTCGCGGCGAGGGCACGGGAAATAAACCGCCAAGACGCCAAGGGCGCCAAGAAAAACAATACCCCTTGGTTTTCTGGCTCGCGCGCTGCGCGCGGAGCCAGGAATCAACGAAGGTTTTTCTTGGCGCCCTTGGCGTCTTGGCGGTGATGGTTTTGTGGGTCCAGCCCTTTACGGCGAACGGCCCGCCGGCAGGACGTCGGAGTGGTCGCGTTTCACCGCGTGCCGAAGATCACCATCGTCTTGCCTTTCGCCGAGATCAGGCCCTGTTCCTCCAGGGACTTGAGCACCCGGCCGACCATCTCGCGCGAACAGCCGACGATGCGGCCGATCTCCTGGCGGGTGATCTTGATCTGCATGCCGTCCGGGTGGGTCATGGCGTCGGGCTGCCTGGACAGGTCCAGCAGGGTGCGGGCCACCCGGCCGGTGACGTCCAGGAAGGCCAGGTCGCTGACCTTGCGGCTGGTGTGGCGCAGGCGCGCCGCCATCTGGGCGGCCAGGGCGAACAGGATGCCGGGGTCCTCGCCGGCCAGCTGCCGGTAGCGGGCGTAGCTGATCTCGGCCAGCTCGCACTGGGTGCGGGTGCGGACCCAGGCGCTGCGGTTGCTGTCCTCGCCGAACAGGCCCATTTCGCCGAAGAAGTCGCCCGGGTTCAGGTAGGCCAGCACGATCTCGTGGCCGTTCTCGTCCTCGATCAGCACGGTCACGGAGCCCTCGACGATGTAGTAGAGCACATCGGGCTGGTCGCCGGCGTAGATGATGACGCTCTTGGCCGGGTAGCGGCGCCGGTGGCAGTGCGCCAGAAAGCCGTCTATGGAACTGTTTCCGGTGGATTTTTCCACTGCTCCTGGGTGTGCGGGTATTGTATTTGCAAGCATCTGAATGTACCTTCGCGGGCCCTTGTCCCTCATATATCGGTTGAACGGCCGGCATCATTAGCCCGGCCGGCCGGGAGCCGGCGCGGTTCTGTGACGGGGCGCACACAACGACGACGTCGGGAGCTGGAAATGAAGGCGCGCATCAAGTGGGTTCAGGACGCCACCTTTGTCGGCGAATCGGGCAGCGGCCACGCCGTGGTCATGGACGGGCCGCTGGAGCACGGCGGCCGCAACCTGGGCGTGCGGCCCATGGAAATGCTGCTGCTGGGCCTGGGCGGCTGCACCGCCTTCGACGTCATCCACATCCTGAAGAAGCTGCGCGAGCCGGTCACGGACTGCGTGGTGGAGCTTTCCGCCGAGCGCGCCGACGAGGAACCGAAGGTGTTCACGCGCATCCACGTCCACTTTGTCGTCACCGGCCGCGGCCTGGCGGACAAAAAAGTGGCGCGCGCGGTACAGCTGTCCGCCGAGAAGTATTGCTCCGCGTCCATCATGCTGGGCAAGACCGCCGCCATCCGCCATGACTACGAAATCCGGGAGGCCGACTGACATGCAGCGACCCGCACCCACTGCCGGCTTGCGTCACGTGGCACTCTACGTGCGCGACCTCGAGGCCGCCGAGCATTTCTACGTCGACCTGCTGGGCATGCAGGTGGAATGGCGGCCCGACGCCGACAACGTCTACCTGTGCTCCGGCTGCGACAACCTGGCCCTGCACCGTGCCGCCCCGGACTTCGACCCGGGCGGCGCCCAGCAGCTCGACCACATCGGCTTCATCCTGCGTAGCCCGGAAGACGTGGACGGCTGGCATGATTTCCTGGCCGCCAACGGCGTCACCATCAAGGCAGAACCCCGCACCCACCGCGACGGCGCGCGCAGCTTCTACTGCGCCGACCCGGAGGGCGTGACCGTGCAGCTCATCTACCACCCGCCCATTGCCGGTGCCTGCGGGTAGGCCGTCATGCCGCGCAAGTCGTCCGCCCGCAAGATCCGGCTGCACGGGTTCAACAACCTGACCAAGACCCTCAGCTTCAACATCTACGACATCTGCTACGCCAACACGCCGGCCGATCGCCAGGAGTACATCGAGTACATCGACGAGGCCTACAACGCCGAGCGCCTGACCGGCATCCTCACCGACGTAGCCAGCATCATCGGCGCCAACATCCTCAACGTCGCGCGCCAGGACTACGAGCCCCAGGGGGCCAGCGTCACCATGCTGATCTCCGAGGAAGCGCTACCGGTGGAGACCACCAACGACCCGAGGCCCGGCCCGCTGCCGGACGCCGTGGTGGCGCACCTGGACAAGAGCCACATCACGGTGCATACCTACCCGGAGAGCCATCCGGACAACGGCATCAGCACCTTCCGCGCCGACATCGACGTCTCCACCTGCGGCAAGGTGTCGCCGCTCAAGGCGCTCAATTACCTGATCCACAGTTTCGAGTCCGACATCGTCATCATGGACTACCGGGTGCGCGGCTTCACCCGCGACGTGCGTGGCCGCAAGCACTACATCGACCACAAGATCAATTCCATCCAGGACTTCCTGTCGCGCGACACCCGCGAGCGCTACCAGATGATCGACGTCAATGTCTACCAGGAGAACCTGTTCCACACCAAGATGCGACTGAAGGAATTCGTGCTGGACGACTACCTGTTCGGCATCGGCGAGGAGGCGCTGTCGGCGAAGGAGAAGCGCGCCATCGGCAGGCGCGTGGAACACGAAATGATGGAAATTTTCTACGGCCGCAACCTGCCGCGCCGGTAGGGCGGGGTGAGCACGGCGAACCCCGCCCTACAGCCAGTACGCCGTCCCCGTCATCACCTTCGACATCAGCTTCATCAGGCCCTTCACCGGCCCCGGCAGCTCCGCGCCGCCGGCCGCCTTGGCCATCGCCCCGTGGTGTGCTTCGTCGATCTTCATCTGTTCCAGAATGGCGCGGCTTTTTCCGTCCGCCTCCGGCAGGCGCTGGAGATGATCTTCCAGGTGGGCGATGACCTGCTTCTCGGTCTC
>JALSRI010000015.1 GCA_026984835.1 Thiohalobacter sp.
CTGTACGATTGAATGGCAGCCCCACCCACGCCGTTGCATTCCGGCCGACGGATGGGCACGGTGACATTCGCCGCACCACCCTGTAGGAGCGGCCTCCGGCCGCGATGAGTCCGGCGGCCCCCGACCGGTCGCCCCGCCTGCGCCGGGATCGCGGGCAAGCCCGCTCCTACAGGAGACCACCCCTGTTCGCAGCACCGCCCTGTAGGAGCGGCCTTTGGCCGCGATGGGCCCGGCGGCCCCCGACCCGTCGCCCCGGCCACGCCGGGATCGCGGGCGAGCCCGCTCCTACAGGAGACCACCCCTGTTCGCAGCACCGCCCTGTAGGAGCGGCCTCCGGCCGCGATGGGCCCGGCGGCCCCCACCCGGTCGCTCCGGCCGCGCCGGGATCGCGGGCAAGCCCGCTCCTACAAGAGACCACCCGCATTCGCAGCACCGCCCTGTAGGAGCGGCCTCCGGCCGCGATGGGCCCGGCGGCCCCCGACCCGTCGCCCCGCCTGCGCCGGGATCGCGGGCAAGCCCGCTCCTACAAGAGACCACCCGCATTCGCAGCACCGCCCTGTAGGAGCGGCCTTGGCCGCGATGGGCCCGGCGGCCCCCGACCGCTCGCCCCGGCCGCGCCAGCACCGCGGGCAAGCCCGCTCCTGCAAGAGAGCAGCAGCCGGGCGGGCACGGCGGGGTTCCTTCGTCACTCCACCCTTGTACTCGTCGGGGTAACGTCTTCGATGTAGCCGGCCAGGCTGGCGATGGTCGGGTGGTCGAACAGGTCGGTGACCTCGACGCGGCCCGGGAAGGCGGCCTCGATCTCTTCGTGGATGCGCACCAGCAGCAGCGAATCGGCGCCCAGTTCGAACAGGTTCCGGTCGCGATCGATGGCCTGGCCGGGCAGCATCCGGTTGCAGATCTCCAGCAGGGTCAGTTCCACCTCGCCGGCCGCCTGCTCCGCACCGGCCGCCTGCACGGCGTCCAGCCGCGCCGCCAAGCCGTCGTACTCGCCCGCCGTCCAGCCCTGCGCCAGCCGGTAGCGCTGCAGCTTGCCGCTGGTGGTGCGCGGCAGCCTGGGCACCGGCAGCACCCGGTCGGCGCGCACGCCGGCGTGCAGCGCCAGGGTCTCGCGCACGCGCGCCGCCGTGCCGGCGAACTCACCGGGGTCGCCGCGCTGCTGCACGAACACCAGGATGTCCTCGGCGCCGCCCGCCGCGCGCCGCGCCCCGCACACCGCCACCTTGCCGGCCGGCAGGCCGGCGTGGCGCACCAGCAGCGCTTCCAGATCGTGCGGGAAATGGTTGCGGCCGCGGCAGAACAGCAGGTCCTTGCTGCGGCCGACGACGTACAACCGACCGGCATGCAGAAAACCCAGGTCGCCAGTGTCCAGCCAGCCGCCGCCACGGCGCCAGCGGGCATCGGCGTCCGGATTGCGGTAGTAACCGGCCGTCACGTTGGCGCCGCGGATCTCGATGTGCCCGACGCGATCCGCGTCCAGCACCGCGCCGTCGTCGCCGGTGACGCGCAGCTCGCAGCCCGGCACCGGCCGGCCCAGGGCCGCCAGTTCCAGGGCGTCGGGTGAACCTGCCGGCACCGGCGTGACGACATCGCCGACCGCCAGCCGGCCGCGCGCCACGTGCAGGGACGCGATGCCGCTGCCCGGCTCGGGGAAGCTGACCGCCAGGCAGGCTTCCGCCAGCCCATAGACGGGGAACAGGGCGCGGGGGTCGAAGCCGGCCGGCGCCAGCGCGGCGGCGAAGGCGCGCCCGGTCTCGGCGCACACCGGTTCGGCGCCGTGGAACACCAGCCGCAGCGACGACAGGTCGGCGGGTATCTCGCCGCCGGCGTGCTGCAGCCAGTGGCGGTAGCCGAAATCCGGCGAACAGGTGAGCGTGGCGCCGTATTCGGCCACCGCCTGCAGCCAGCGCGCGGGGCGGCGCACGAACAGCGCCGTGTCCATCAGGGTCTGCGGCAGGCCGGCCGCCAGCGGCATCAGGTGCGAGCCGACCAGGCCCAGGTCGTGGCTGAGCGGCATCCAGCTCAGCGCCACGTCGCCGGCCCCGACCCGGGCCGCCCCGATGATGGCGTCCAGGTTGGCCAGCAGGTTGGCGTGGGTGAGCACCACCCCCTTGGGGTCGCTGGTGGAGCCGGACGAAAACTGAATGAGCGCCGTGTCGCCGGGCGCCGCCGGGTGCAGGTCGGCGGAGTCCGGCAGGCTGGCGATGTCTTCCAGCAGCAGCACGCGATCGCCGAAGGCATCGCAGGCCACCGGCTGCGCAGTACGCGCGGCGCGGTACAGTTCGCGGCCGGTGAACAGCAGCGGCGCCTCCAGCAGCGCCGCCACCGCTTCCAGCTTGCGCAACGGCTCGCCGCCGGCGCCGGCGGTCAGCGGCACCGGCACCAGGCCGCCGAGCTGGCAGGCCCAGAAGGCATCGACGAAGGCCGGGTTGTGGTCCAGGAACAGGACCACGGCATCGCCCGGCCGCGCGCCGCGCGCCTGCAGGCGGGCCAGCAGGCCGGTGGCGCGCGACAACAGCGCGGCATAGGAAATCTGCGTCGCCCCGCCGGCGCGCAGGAAGCGGATACCACCCGGGCCGCCGGCCGCGGCGCGCAGCAGCCCCGGCAGCGTCTGCGCGCCGGCCTCAGGCATGCCGCACCCGCAGGTGGATGTCGCGGTCGGGGCGCAGGTTGACGTCCGCCTCCAGGCCCGGTTCCGCTTCGCCCGGCGGCAGTTCCACGTCGAAATCGCGCGCCAGCAGCGCGACCTGGATACTCATCTCGGCCAGCGCGAAGCCCTCGCCCACACAGTGGCGCGGCCCGGCCGAGAAGGGGATCCAGGCATAGCGTTGGCGCGCCGCCTCGCCACCGTCGGCGAAGCGTTCGGGGCGGAAGGCGCCGGGGTCGTCCCAGTAGTCCGGATGGCGGTGCAGCAGCCACACGCACAGGAACAGGTCGGTGCCGGGCGGCACGCCATACTCGCCCAGGCGGTCGGCGGCGACGGCGCGGCGCGTGTACAGCCAGCCGGGCGGGTACAGGCGCAGCGCCTCGCGGATCACCTGGCCGGTGGCGGCCAGCGGCCTGAGGTCGTCGAGGCCGATGCCGCGCTCCGGGCGCAGGGCCTGCGCCTCGGCGCGGATGCGCCGCAGCCACTGCGGATGGCGGGCCAGCAGATACCAGGTCCAGGTCAGGGCGGCGGCGGTGGTCTCGTGGCCGGCCACGACCAGGGTCAGCACCTCGTCCACCAGCAGGCGGTCCGGCATGGGGCGGCCGTCGCCGCGGTCGCGCGCCTGCATCAGCAGGCCCAGCAGGTCGGGTGGATGACGGTCCTCGCGCCGACGCCGTTCGACCAGCTCCATCACCCGGCTGCCGAGGGCGCGGAACTTCACCGCGAACTGCAGATCACGGGCCCTGTCCTCGCTGACCAGCTCGAAGGGGTTGGCGCCGGCGGCGTCACACAGGCGTTCCAGGTCGTCGCCGAACAGCGCGCGCAGCACCACGTCCAGGGTCGACAGGCTGACCTGGCGGCTCAGGTTCAGCGACCGGCCGCTGGCCGCGTGCGCGCGCCACTGGTCGGCCGCGGCCAGCGCCGCGTCGGTCATCAGGCGCAGGAAGCCCTCGATGGCGCCGCGCTGGAAGGCAGGCTGTATCATGCGCCGCTGGCGCCGCCACAGTTCGCCCTCGCTGGTCATGATGCCGTTGCCGAGCAGCACCCGCACGCGTTCGATGCCGGCGCCCTTGGTATAATTGCGGTGGTTGGAGACCAGGATCCGCTTCACCAGGTCCGGGCGGCTGATCACCCAGGTGTCGGCGCCGCGCTGCGGCGAACGCACCCGGACCACGTCACCCCAGTCCTCGAACAGCCGGCGCATGCAGCCGAGGCGGTCTTCGAGCCGGTCGAAGTCACAGGGTTCGGAAGGACCGGGCGGCAACAGCGCGCCGTCGACAGCCGCCGTCATGGCCGCGGCGACGGTGGCAGGAACAGGAAGCAACTCATGATCCACATAGTGTACCTGCACGGCCTGCCGGCTGTCAGCCGGGCGCGGGAGCGGGACTGGCTGGCGGAGCTACCGCCCTCCTTTCGCGAGCGCCTGCAGCGTCAGCAGCGCCGCCAGCGCCTGCTGCAGTCGCTGGCCGGCCTGCAGTTGCTCAAGCGGGCCGCCGCGCGCCGGGGCATCACCGGTTTCCGGCTCGCCGGCCTGCGCACCACGGCCCAGGGCAAGCCGCTGTGCGACGAACTGCCCGGATTCAGCATTTCGCACAGCGGCGAGCTGGTGGCCTGCGCGCTGTCCGACGAAGGCCTGGTGGGACTGGACGTGGAACGGCTGCGGCCGATCGAGCCGGCGCGTTTCGCGCGCGTCTTCAGCGCCGCCGAACAGGCCTGGATCGACGGCGACAGCGGCCGCTTCTTCGAACTCTGGACGCGCAAGGAAGCGGCCGTCAAGCTGTCCGGCGAACACGGCATCGCCCAGTTGCGCGACACCCGCCTGGAAGGCGACCGCGCCTTTCTGCACGGGCGTGAACTGCTGCTGCGGCCGCTCGATCTGCACCCGCACTACCGGGCCGCGCTGGCCACGGAGACGGCGGTCGGGGAGCTGGAAGTGGAGCCTGTCGTGCTGGGATGAGGTCCGGCGGGACGTGCCAGGGTGACGGTCGGGCGGGACGGGCTTGAGGTATACTGCGGCGCATGATTCCGCTGCACGACGACAATCCCACCGAGATCACGCCCTACGTCACCATCGGCATCATCGTGCTGTGCGTGCTGGTTTTCCTGTGGGAGCTGTCACTGGGCCGGCAACTGGAGCGGGCGGTCTATGCGCTCGGCGTCATCCCCGCCACCCTGGTCGGCGGCAAGATGCTGGCGCCGGAGCTGGCCGTACTGCCGGCCTGGATGACCATTTTCACGTCCATGTTCCTTCACGGCGGCTGGATGCACCTGCTCGGCAACATGCTGTATCTGTGGATCTTCGGCAACAACGTCGAGGACGCCATGGGCCACGCCCGTTTCGTGGTCTTCTACCTGTTGTGCGGCATCGCCGCCGTCATGGCGCAGGCGCTGCCCGACCCCGCATCCACCGTGCCCATGATCGGTGCCAGCGGCGCCATCTCCGGTGTACTGGGTGCCTACCTGCTGCTGTATCCCCACGCGCGGGTGCTGGTCGCCATCCCGTTCGGCTTCTTCATCCACACGGTACAGATCCCCGCCAGCTGGGTACTGGTGTTCTGGTTCGTCATGCAGCTCATCAGTTCGGCCGCGGCCGGCGGCCAGCAGGGCGGCGTCGCCTTCGGCGCCCACATCGGCGGCTTCATCGCCGGCATGGTGCTGATCCCCTTCTTCCGCCGCAAGGGCGTGCCCCTGTTCACCCCCGGCCGCCGCTGGTAACAAGCCCCTCCTGTAGGAGCGGCCTTGGCCGCGATGGGTACGGCGGCCCCCGACCGTTCACCCCGGCTGCGCCGGGATCGCGGGCAAGCCCGCTCCTAC
>JALSRI010000016.1 GCA_026984835.1 Thiohalobacter sp.
CGAGGATGACGGCCGACCACGGGCGGATCTGCCGCTGGTCGAGTGGAGCGTCAAGCATTGCCTGTATCAGACCCAGCATGCTCTGGACGAGATTCTGCGCAATTTCCCGGTCAAGCCGTTGGGATTGCTGCTGAGGCTGCTGGTGTTTCCGCTAGGTCTGAGCCTGCGGCAACCCAATGATGCGCTCGGGCACCGGGTCGCGGCACTGGTGATCCGTCCCGGAGCGGCCCGCGATCGGCTGACACGGGGCATCTTCGTGTCGATGGATGAAGATGACATCACCGGCCGCCTGGAAGTGGCGTTGCGCAAGGTGGTGGCCGCGGAGCCGGTGGAAAAACGCCTGCGCGCGCTGAAGCTGGAAAAGCCGCCGCTGATGGGCTGGGATGAATGGTTCCAGCGCCTGAGTGCCGATGAACGCCTTTCCGGCGAGGAGGTCGAACGCCTCAGAACCGCCCGTGCAGCGATGTTGCAGGTCATCGCGGTGGATGCCTTCGAACCGGGTGAACTGGAAGGCCAAGTGGAGGCCGGCCACAGCGCTGCGGCCTGATGGTGCCGGAGGGAGAATCGGGGTAACATGGGGTTATCCCGGCCAGCGGGACGACAAGAATTCCAAGAGGTAGAGGACATGGACAAACCCTGGCTGAAATCCTACCCCCCGGGCATCAGCCCCGAAATCGACCCCTCCCGTTACGCGTCGGTGGCCGAAGTGTTCGACGAATCGGTCGAGAAATTCGCCGAATTGCCGGCCTTCAGCAACATGGGCAAGACCCTGAGCTACGAGGACATGGGCCGGCTGACGCGCGACCTGGCAGCCTACCTGCAGTCTCTGCCCGGCATGGAACAGGGCGACCGGGTGGCGATCATGATGCCGAACATTCTGCAGAACCCCATTGCCATCTTCGCCGTGCTGCGCGCCGGCTTCACCGTGGTCAACACCAACCCCCTGTACACGCCCCGTGAATTGCGCCACCAGTTGCGCGATTCCGGTGCCAAGGCGATTCTGGTGGTAGAGAATTTCTGCCATACCCTGGAACAGGTCATCGCGGATACCGAGGTGCAGCATGTCATCACCACGCAACTGGGCGACCTGTTGGGCTTTCCCCGATCGGCCCTGGTCAATTTCGTCGTCAAGCGGGTGAAGAAGCTGGTGCCGCCCTTCTCGTTGCCGGGGGCCGTGCGTTTTCGTCAGGCGCTCAAGGCCGGCGCTTCGCTGCCCTACGCGAAGCCGCAGATCGGTCACGAAGACATCGCCTTCCTGCAGTATACCGGCGGCACCACCGGACTGGCCAAGGGCGCGATGCTGACCCACCGCAACATGGTGGCCAACATGCTTCAGGCCGCGGAATGGATCAAGGACAAGGTCGAGGAAAAGCGTGAGATCATCATCACCGCGCTGCCGCTCTACCACATCTTTTCACTGCTGGCGAACTGTCTGGTGTTCATGAAGGAGGGCGCGCTCAATTACCTGATCACCAATCCACGCGACATGCCGGGGTTCGTCAAGGAACTGGGCAAGGTGAAGTTCACCACCATCACCGGCGTCAATACCTTGTTCAATGGGCTGCTCAACACACCGGGGTTTGCCGATCTCGATTTCTCCCGTCTCAAGCTGACGCTCGGTGGCGGCATGGCGGTGCAGCAGGCGGTGGCGGAGCGTTGGCGGCGGGTCACTGGCGCGCCGTTGCTGGAGGCCTATGGCCTCACCGAAACCTCGCCGGCGGTGTGCATCAACCCGATGAACCTGACCGACTGGAACGGCAGTATCGGGTTGCCGGTACCGTCCACCGAGGTATCGATCCGCTCCGAGGATGGCGAGTTCCTGCCCATCGGCGAGGTGGGAGAATTGTGCGTGCGCGGCCCGCAGGTGATGAGGGGGTACTGGAATCTCCCGGAGGAAACCGCCTTCGTACTCGACGAAAAGGGCTGGTTGAAGACCGGCGATGTGGCGCGCATGGATGAAGATGGGTTCGTCTATATCGTCGACCGCAAGAAGGACATGATTCTGGTCTCCGGCTTCAATGTCTTCCCCAACGAGGTGGAGTCGGTGATCGTGGAGGTACCGGGCGTGCTGGAAGTCGGAGTGATCGGCGTACCCGATCCCGAAGGCAGTGGCGAGATCGTCAAGGCCGTCATCGTGCGCAACGACAACAGCCTCACCGAGGAAGAAGTCATTGCACACTGCCGCAAGGAGCTGACCGCCTACAAGGTCCCGAAGATCATCGAATTCCGCGACGAATTGCCGAAAACCAATATCGGCAAGATCCTGCGCCGCGAACTGCGGGAGCAGGCCGGCGGCTGAGGCGCCGGCCCGCGCATTCAGGATTTGACGCTGTAACCCGCGCCGGTGATCGCGGCCTTGACCGCCTCGGCATCGGCGGAGCCGTCCACCGTCACCTTGCCGGCCTCCAGGTCCACCTCCACGCTGTTGACGCCGGCCACGGCCTCGACGGCTTTCTTTACATTGGCCACGCAGTGCTGGCAGCTCATGCCTTCCACATCGAGAGTCATGCTCATTTCGTGTTCTCCGGTTAGTAGGTTCAGTTGTGCCCGCTGATTTTCGCATGCAGCGGCTTGGTTTTCTCGAAGGTTTCCAGTTGTTCCGGCGTGGCCGGCTTCTGGTAGTCGGCCTTCCATTCCTCGATGCTCATGCCATAGATCGCCTGTTGCGCTTCGGCATAATCCATCTCCAGTCCCTGTTCCCTGGCGGCTGCCAGATACCATTTGGCGAGGCAATTGCGGCAGAAGCCGGCCAAGTTCATCAGGTCGATATTCTGCACATCGCTGCGCTGACGCAGGTGCTCGATCAGGCCGCGAAAGGCCGCGGCCTCGATTTGGGTTTGCTGGTCTTTGGTCATGATAAACTCCGGCGAAATCGATACGCGAGCCTAACACAATGAACGAAGTCACTACAGCCGGCACGGACGATCAGCAGGCCGATTGGGCACTGTTGCTTCAGCGTCTCGGTTCCAGCGGCCAGCGTCTGCTGGTGCCGCTGGCCGCTGATCGTGGTGCCTGTCTGCATCGTGTAGAGCGACTGCGCGAAACGGCAGAAGTGCTGGTGCTTTCCGATCGCGGGGACCTGTCCCCGGCGGTGCCGGTGTCCCGTGCCTCCAGCCTGCTTGGACAGGAAAGCGACTGGGTCGTTCTCGATGCCTTCGACCGTTTTTCGGTCGATGCCCTGTGCATCGCGGCGGGGCTGGTGCGTGCCGGTGGTGGCCTGCTGCTGATAACGCCGGAGGGTGGCGCGCCCGCCAAGGATCCCGATGGCCGCTGGCAGGGTCTGCAGGGCGAAGGCCGTCTGCTGGGCTGGTTGCTCGATCAAATGGCTGAAATCGGCGCCCTGTGGCGGCCGGGGAGTCGCGTGCCCCTGCTGCCCACGGTAGTCGAGACCCGCTTCTTCGGCGACCTCACCGAAGACCAGGAATGGGCCGTGGACTGGCTCAACACCGACTGGCCCGAAATGGGCCCGGAACGGGTGTTGCTGGCCGCCGACCGCGGCCGCGGCAAGAGTACCCTGCTCGGGCGCTACGCGGCCGCATGCGGCCAGGAATTCATCGTCACCGCGCCTTCGCGTCGGCACGCCGCTGTGCTGCTGGAGCAGTTGCCAGAGGATCAGCGCTCGTTCGTCGCTCCGGATGAGCTGGTTCGCCGCGGGCAGCGGGTGGAACTGCTGATCATCGACGAGGCGGCCATGCTGCCCTATTCGTTGCTTCAGGATTGCCTGGAACTGGCCGACAGGGCGCTGCTCGCCACCACACTCAATGGTTACGAAGGCACTGGCCAGGGCTTCCGCCTGCGTTTCCAGCGCGACCAGGGCGAGCGCATGCGTCAGCTGGGACTGGAGCAGGCGGTGCGCTGGGGGCAGGGAGATCTGCTGGAACTGGGCCTGAACCGCAGCCTGCTGTTGCAGCCGGAAGACCTGCCACCGGCCACGGAGGAGGAGCCGCTGAGGATTGAAGCGGTCGATGGCGCCGCGCTGATCGCGCAGCCCGATCACCTGCGGCAGGCCCAGACCCTGATGCTGTCGGCACACTACCGTTACCGGCCCTCGGATCTGCGGCAGTGGCTGGAAGACCCGAATCAGCGGCTGTACCTGGCGCGGCGAGGTACTGCCGTGGTCGGTGTGCTGCAGATCAACGAGGAAGGCGGCTTCGATGAGGAAACCGCCGAAGCCGTATTCATGGGCCGCCGCCGCCCGCAGGGGCACCTGCTGGCGCAGATGCTGACGGCTCAGGTTGGATTGCGCGGGTTTGCCCGGCACAAGGGTTGGCGCATCCAGCGCATCGCGGTGCGCGAGGAACAGCGGAGTCAGGGCATTGGCCGCGCGCTGATCGAGCGGGCCGAACAGGACGCCCGCGAGGCGGGCATGGACTGGATCGGCAGCAGTTTCGCGCTGGATGCCGAGGTGGCCCCATTCTGGCGGGCCTGCGGCTACCGCGCGCTGCACCTGGGGCGTGGCCGCGGCAAGTCTTCCGGGCGGCCGGCGGTGGCGGTATTGCGCGCGTTCAATTCCGAGCTCGAGCCGGAGGTCACCGGGCTGGCCCGTCGCCTGAAGCGGGATCTGCCGCTGCACCTGCGCGGCCATGCCCGAGCGATCCACCCGGCTGATGTGAGCGGCCTGCTGCGTCTGCTTGACGCCGGCGAGGAGGAAGCGCCGCCGCTGCAGACCGATATCCTTGCAGCGGTCATTGATGGCCATTTCGGGCTGGATCTGGCGGAGGCCGAGCTCGCCCGCTGGCTGATGGATGCGCTGAGGGATGAACGCGTGCTGGAAGCCGCTGAGCGCGAACGGCTGATCGCCTGCCTGTTGATGGGCCGCTCCGCTCCGCCCGGCATTGGGCGCAAGAGCCTGTTGCGTGCGTTGAGGCAAAGCCTGGCGCGCCTGCGCGATGACCGGGAACGCGACGCATGAACGACAGCGGCCGGACCGGCTGGCTGCAGTGGGACCGTGACCACCTGTGGCACCCCTATGCGCCGCGCGATCTGGCGTTGCCCCCCTTCGCCGTGGAATCGGCCGAGGGCGTGCGCCTTACACTGTCCGATGGACGGGAACTGATCGATGGCATGGCCTCCTGGTGGTGTGCCGTGCACGGCTACAACCATCCCCGCCTGAATGCGGCCATCGAACGGCAACTGAGCCACATGGCCCATGTCATGTTCGGCGGGCTGACCCATGAACCCGCCGCCCGGTTGGGTCGCCGCCTGGTCGAACTGACCCCCGAGGGTCTGGAGCATGTGTTCTTCGCTGACAGCGGATCAGTGGCCGTGGAAGTGGCCATGAAGATGGCCATCCAGTACTGGCAGGCCGAAGGCCAGCCCCGGCGGCAGACCTTCATCGCCCTGCGCAACGCCTACCACGGTGACACCCTGGGTGCGATGTCGGTCTGCGATCCTGACACCGGCATGCACCGGCTGTTCAACGGAGTGTTGCCGAAACAGCGCTTTGC
>JALSRI010000017.1 GCA_026984835.1 Thiohalobacter sp.
GGACGCGCTGCGCCCGGACTGGCCGGCGCCGCCCGCCGTGCGCGCCCTGACCACCACCCGGGTCGGTGGTGTCAGCCGGCCACCCTGGGACGGCTTCAACCTGGCCGCCCATGTCGGCGACCGGCCGGCGCACGTGGCCCGCAACCGGAGCCTGCTGCGCAGCCGCTTCGGTCTGCCGGGCGATCCGGCCTGGCTGAGCCAGGTGCACGGCACAGACGTGCTGGAGGCGGGGCGGGGCGGCGAGGCGGATGCCGTGTGGACGGACGTCCCGGGGCGGGTGTGCGCCGTGCTGACGGCGGACTGCCTGCCGGTCCTGTTCTGCGCCGATGCAGGGACCTGCGTGGCGGCGGCCCACGCCGGCTGGCGCGGCCTGGCCGCCGGCGTGCTGGAAGCGACCGTGGCGGCGCTGCCAGCCGAACCCGCCGGGCTGCTGGCCTGGCTGGGTCCGGCCATCGGGCCGGATGCCTTCGAGGTGGGCGACGAGGTGCGCTCGGCTTTCGTCGGCCGCGACGCGGGTGCCGCCGCTGCCTTCCGGCCGGCCGGCGCCGGCCGCTGGCTGGCCGACCTCTATGCCCTGGCCCGCCTGCGCCTGGCCGCGGCCGGGGTCACCCGGGTGTCCGGCGGCGGCTGGTGCACCTTCGACGACCGGGATCGTTTCTATTCCTACCGCCGCGACGGCATCACCGGCCGCATGGCGTCCCTCGTCTGGCTGCAGCCCTGAGGCCCGGAGGCCGGCACGGGTGCCGGTCCGGCAGCCGCCCAAGCGTCCGTTTTTATGCGCCATACCTTGCTGTATGATGCGGCGGCAGTTCCTGCCCGGATTTCCCGAATGTCGCTGCTGGTCTGGATTCTGCTGTTCTGCCTGCTGGGTGGTGTGTTGAGCGTGCTGGCGGCCGGTACCTTTCTGCTGCTGCCGGCCGGGCTGCGCCTGCGCCTGCTGCCGCATTTCGTCAGTTTCGCCATCGGCGCGCTGCTGGGCGCGGCGCTGCTCGGTCTGCTGCCGCACGCGCTGGAGGCACCCGGCGTCGGTGACTACCACAGCGTCACCGCGGCGCTGCTGGCGGGTCTGTTCGGCTTCTTCCTGCTGGAGAAGCTGGTGCTGTGGCGCCACTGCCACGCCGAGGACTGCGAGATCCACGGCGGCGAGGCCGAGACCCACAACCCCAGTGCCGGGGTGCTGATCCTGATCGGCGACGGTATCCACAACTTCATCGACGGCATCCTGATCGGCGCCGCCTTCCTGACCGACCTGCACCTGGGCATCGTCACGGCCCTGGCCGTCACGGCCCACGAGATACCCCAGGAGGTCGGCGACTTCGCGGTTCTGTTGCACAGCGGTTTCAGCCGTGCGCGCGCGCTGATGTTCAACCTGCTGTCGAGTATCACGACGGTGGTGGGCGGTGTGCTGGCGTACTACAGCCTGCAGCACGTGCAGGCGGTGCTGCCCTACGTGCTGGCGGTCGCTGCGTCCAGCTTCATCTACGTGGCGGTCGCGGACCTGATTCCCGGTCTGCACAAGCGCGTCGAATTCAGGGAGACGCTGAAGCAGCTGCTGCTGATCGGGGCGGGCGTGGCGCTGATCGCGGTCACCCATTCGACCCTGCACTGATTTCGGAGGACGAGGCATGTCGGACTGGTTCATGGTGACGCTGGCGGGCAAGGACCGGCCGGGTATCGTGGCGCAGGTGACGGGGGCCCTGTACGAGGCGGGCTGCAACCTGGGCGAGACCTCCATGATGCGGCTCGGCGGCAACTTCGGCGTCCTGCTCATGGCGCAGACCGACAAGGGTGCGGCCGAGCTGGAGGCCGCCCTGCGGCCGGTGGCCGACGAGCTGGGGCTGAGCCTGCACCTGGAGCCGGTCGACCCCCAGTTGCACCGGCACCCCGAACCGGACGTCTGCATCACCGTGCACGGCGCCGACCGCGCCGGCATCGTCGCCCAGGTGACCCGGGCCGCGGCCGACGCCGGACTCAACATCCTGGATCTGGAGTCCGACATCGGGGGCACGGAGGACGAGCCGGTCTATGTCCTCCACATCGAGGGTACCGCCGCCGGCGGTGTGGACGCGCTCAGGCAGGCGCTGGAACCGTTGCAGGCCGGCGGCATCAAGGTGGAGGTGCGCCCCATCGACACCCTGATCGGGTAGCCCATGCCGGTCCTGAAGATCCTCACCTACCCGGACGAACGCCTGCGCCAGGTGTCCGCGCCGGTCGAACGTTTCGACGAGCGGCTGCTGGAGCGCATCGCCGACCTGGAGGAGACGCGCCTGGACGGGCCGGCGGCGGTCGGCATCGCGGCGCCGCAGGTGGGCTGGTTCGAGCGGGTGGTCATCGTCGACGTGTCGGGACGCAAAAACACGCCCAATCACGGCCGCCTGGTGCTGGTGAACCCCGAGATCGTCGACTGGGAGGGGTACGTCGTCGGGCGCGAGGGCTGCCTGTCGGTGCCCGACTACACCGGCAACGTCATCCGCGCCGAGCGGATCCGCCTGCAGGCGCAGGACCCGGACGGGCGGCACCGGGAATTCGACATGGAAGGCTTCGAGGCCCGCGCCGTCCAGCACGAACTCGACCACCTCGACGGCCTGCTGTTCCTCGACCGCCTGGTCAGCCGCCGCCGCGACCTGTTCCGCCGCAAGACCTACCGGTAGGAACGGCGGTCGTAAAACCTGACGCAAAGGCGCAAAGAACGCAGAAGAACGCAAGGGTTCTGGTTTCGTTCCGTCTCGGCGGCCCTGGCGTCTTCGCACCTTGGCGTTCGGGTACAGCGCCGTGGAATCCGGGTGGGGTTCCCTTCGCCCACCCCCACCCGCGTTCATCCGGGCCTGTTCTTCGCCGGTGCTGCCGGGCGGATGTAATGGCCTGATTGTCAAGGGCATTGCCGGCCAGCGCGGTATTCCCCCTGCCATGTCCTTGAAATCCCCCCGGCATCCACCCATATAGGTTGGCAGACGACGAATTCTTACGAGGAGACCCCTTGCCATGCGCATGGACAAACTGACCAGCAAGTTCCAGATCGCCCTGTCCGAGGCCCAGAGCCTGGCCCTGGGCCTGGACCACAACCAGATCGAACCCGTTCACGTCCTGGTGGCGCTGCTCGACCAGGAAGGCGGTACCGTGCGCCACCTGCTGACCCAGGCGGGCGTCAACGTCAACCTGCTTCGCTCGCAGCTGGGCGAGGTGCTGGACCACCTGCCGACGGTGGAGGGAACGGGTGGCGAGGTGCACGTCTCCAACGATCTCAACCGGCTGCTGAACCTGACCGACAAGCTGGCGCAGAAGCGCAACGACCAGTACATCTCCTCGGAACTCTTCGTGCTGGCCGCCCTGGAGGACAAGGGCCAGGTCGGCGAGCTGCTGCGCAAGGCGGGGGCCAGCAAGGACGCCATCGAGCAGGCCATCGAGAACGTCCGCGGCGGCCAGAAGATCGACGACCCCAACGCCGAGGACCAGCGCCAGGCGCTGGAGAAATACACCATCGACCTCACCGAGAAGGCCGAGCAGGGCAAGCTCGACCCGGTCATCGGTCGTGACGACGAGATCCGCCGCACCGTCCAGGTGCTGCAGCGCCGCACCAAGAACAACCCGGTGCTGATCGGCGAGCCCGGCGTCGGCAAGACGGCCATCGTCGAGGGCCTGGCGCAGCGCATCGTCAACGGCGAAGTGCCCGAGGGCCTCAAGGGCAAGCGCCTGCTGAGCCTGGACATGGGGTCGCTGATCGCCGGCGCCAAGTTCCGCGGCGAGTTCGAGGAACGCCTCAAGGGGGTGCTGAACGATCTCGCCAAGCAGGAAGGCCAGGTGATCCTGTTCATCGACGAACTGCACACCATGGTGGGCGCCGGCAAGGCCGAGGGCGCCATGGACGCCGGCAACATGCTGAAACCCGCCCTGGCGCGCGGCGAGCTGCACTGCGTGGGCGCCACTACCCTGGACGAATACCGCAAGTACATCGAAAAGGACGCCGCCCTGGAGCGGCGCTTCCAGAAGGTGCTGGTCGACGAGCCCAGCGTGGAGGACACCATCGCCATCCTGCGCGGCCTCAAGGAGCGCTACGAGGTGCACCACGGCGTCGAGATCACCGACCCGGCCATCGTCGCCGCGGCCACGCTGTCGCACCGCTACATCACCGACCGGCAGCTGCCGGACAAGGCCATCGACCTCATCGACGAGGCGGCGGCCCGCATCCGCATGGAGATCGATTCCAAGCCCGAGCAGCTGGACAAGCTGGAACGGCGCCTGATCCAGCTCAAGATCGAGCGCGAGGCGCTGGCCAAGGAGACCGACGAGGCCTCCCGCAAGCGGCTGGAGAACCTGCAGGAAGAGATCGACAAGCTGGAGCGCGAGTACTCCGACCTGGAAGAGATCTGGAAGGCCGAGAAGGCCGCCGTGCAGGGCACCCAGCACATCAAGGAAGAGCTGGAGCGCGCCCGCCAGGAGCTGGAGACCGCCCAGCGCGCCGGTGACCTGGCGCGCGCCGGCGAGCTGCAGTACGGACGCATTCCGGAGCTCGAGAAGCAGTTGGAGATGGCCAGCAAGGCCGAGACGCAGGAGTTCAAGCTGCTGCGCAACAAGGTCACGGAAGAGGAGATCGCCGAAGTGGTGTCCAAGTGGACCGGCATTCCGGTGTCCAAGATGCTCGAAGGCGAGCGCGAGAAGCTGCTGCGCATGGAAGAGGAGATCAGCAAGCGCGTGGTGGGTCAGGACGAGGCGGTCAGGGCCGTGTCCGATGCCATCCGGCGCTCACGCGCCGGCCTGTCCGATCCCAACCGGCCCAACGGCTCCTTCCTGTTCCTGGGCCCGACCGGCGTCGGCAAGACCGAGCTGTGCAAGGCGCTGGCCGACTTCCTGTTCGACACCGAGGAGGCGTTGATCCGGATCGACATGTCCGAGTTCATGGAAAAGCATTCCGTGGCGCGGCTGATCGGCGCGCCGCCCGGTTATGTCGGTTACGAGGAAGGCGGCTACCTGACCGAGGCGGTGCGGCGCAAGCCCTACTCGGTGATCCTGATGGACGAGGTGGAGAAGGCCCATCCGGACGTGTTCAACGTGCTGCTGCAGGTGCTGGACGACGGTCGCCTGACCGACGGCCAGGGCCGCACCGTGGACTTCCGCAACACGGTCATCGTGATGACGTCCAACCTGGGCAGCCAGCTCATCCAGGAGATGGCCGGTGAGGAGAACTACGAGCGCATGAAGGGCGCGGTCATGGAGGTGGTCGGTTCGCACTTCCGGCCGGAGTTCATCAACCGCATCGACGAGGTGGTGGTGTTCCATCCACTGGGCCGCGAGCAGATCCGGGCCATCGCGAACATCCAGATCGACTACCTGCGCCAGCGGCTGGCGGAGCGGGATCTGTCACTGGAGCTCACGGATGCCGCCCTGGACAAGCTCGGCGAGGCCGGCT
>JALSRI010000018.1 GCA_026984835.1 Thiohalobacter sp.
CCGCAGCGATGGAATCGGCACAGGACACCTGGCATCCCCACCCCTCCAGCACATCGCGCATGGCCTCGAGAATGGACGCCTCGTCGTCGATCACCAGCACCCGGCGGCCGCGCAGATTGTCGACCACCGGCGTCGCTTCGGCGCCGGCCACATCCAGCCGGCCCGGATCACCGGCCGGCAGCGCCAGGCAGAAACTGGCGCCGCGACCCGGCTCCGAGCGCAACTCGATGCCGTGGCCGAGCAGCCCGGCCAGCCGGCGAACGATGGCCAGCCCCAGACCCAGCCCCTTGCTGCGGTCGCGCTCGGGGTTGTTGAGCTGGTGGAACTCGTCGAACACGCGTTCCTGTTCCCGCGCCGGGATCCCGGTGCCGCTGTCCACCACCCACACCTGCACCCCGTCGCCACGGCGGCGGCAACCGAGCAACACCTTGCCGGAGGGCGTGTAGCGGATGGCGTTGGACACCAGGTTGCGCAGAATGCGTTCCACCAGTACCGGGTCGGAATACACCACCACCGAGGTCGGCACCACCCGCAGCTGCAAGCCCTCCTGCCGCGCCTGCATGTCGAACTCTGCCGCCAGGGCCTCGAACAGGTCCTGCAGCCGGAAGTGCCGGCGGTTCACATCCACCCGCCCGGCGTCCAGCCGCGAGATGTCCAGCAGCGCGTTGAACAGGGCCTCCAGGGCGGCGCTGGAATCGCGGATGCGGGCGACCAGGGCGTCGATGCGGCCGGCGTCGCGCTCACCCTCCAGCAACCCCACGTAGAGGCCCAGGGCGTGCAGGGGCTGGCGCAGGTCGTGGCTGGCGGCGGCCAGGAAACGCGACTTGGCCAGGCTGGCCTGCTCGGCCGTCTCCCGAGCGCGGTCGGCGGCATCCTTCTGGCGCCGCAACTGCTCGACCAGATCCATGTTCTCGAAGCGCAGTTCGATGGAGGCGCGCGTGGCACGGTGCAGGTTGCGCGCCCACACCAGACAGCTGGCGAGAAAAGCGATACCGGCCAGCCCGACGAAGGTGGAGATCGCCGAGCCCTCGAAGAAGAAGCGCGCCGTCATGGCCCCCATGATGGGAACGGCGAACACATAGTAGGTGGGGAGGTAGGCCGACAGCGAGCCGATGCCGGCCGCCGCCAGGCCACACATCAGCAGCACCATCAACATGGTCAGCCAGGGGCTGTCGCTGGGGAAGAACAGCACCGGCAGCACACCCCACAGCAGGCCGAGCAGGCCGATGGCAAAGACGAAGCGGCGCCGCCAGCGGCCCACGTCCGTCAGCTCATCCACCCGGGCCAGGTAGCGGCTGGCCACCACCGCGCGCAGCGCCACCGAGGCCGCCAGCGCCAGGCCCCAGCCCAGCAGCAGGTGCCGGTCGAACTGATGCCACAGGGCCCATGTGATGATCAGCATGACGACGAGGTTGCCGGTGAAGGCGGCCCGCGTCTGCTCGGCCAGCAGCCGCAGCTGGTCGATCAGGACAGAGCGGCGCAGATCGCCCGCCGCCGGCCCGGGGCGGGCGAGGAGGGATGCCGCCGTCGCGTTCAGGACCGCCGCTCCAGGCGGAAGGCGGCCAGCAGCCCGCCCAGCGCCGCGCCGGCCAGCGCCGCCAGCGCCGCAAGGCGGCCCGGCTCCAGCAGCGTCAGCAGCGCCAGCCCCGACACCGCGCCGACCAGCAGTCCCGCCCGTCGCGGCGCCCGCGACACCCGCAGGCCGACCACCATCCCCACGACCGTCGCCAGCGGCACCATCAGACTGAACTGTACCGCCAGCCAGTGGCGGTCGGCCAGGAAGGCGTGCACGACGCGGGTCGCGCAGTCGCTGCCGCGCGCCGCGTCCAGGCCGGCGCAGGGAGTCAACAGGCTGGCGTCGAAGCCGGCGGCACGGTAATAATTCAGGCTCAGAAAAACGGTCCCGACCAGCAGGGCGCTGCCCAGGCCGCCGAACAGGACAGGGATGACGGGAAAACGGGACTCGGACATGAACACCCAGCCGGCAGCGCGAATAACCGGACTGTACGCGGAGCACGCCGCTGAATTCAAGGGATTCGCCCCGGCAACCGCTATCCATGGAATTAACAGGCAGTTATTGGACATCACCCTGAGGAAGCCATGAGTCTGCGTCTTAAATTCAACCTGATCCTCATCGCCACCACCGTGGTCGGCCTGCTGGCGGCCGGACTGGTCTCCTGGCAGATCCTGCAGCGCGATGCCCGGGCCACCGTGCAGCGCTCCGCCGAGATGCTGCTGGGCGGCGCCCTGTCGGTGCGCAAGTACACGGTGGACGAGATCCGGCCGTTGCTGCGCCAGCTCGACAGCGCCGAGTTTCTGCCGCAGACGGTACCGGCCTACGCGGCGTCCCAGGTCATCCACAACCTGCAGCGGAACTATCCCGAGTACAGTTACAAGGAGGCGGCCCTGAACCCGACCAACCCGGCCAACCGGGCCGCCGACTGGGAAGCGGACATCATCGAGTGGTTCCGCTCCCACCCCGACGACAAGGAACTGAGCGGCGAACGCGCCACGGCGACCGGCTCGGCGCTCTATATCAGCCGCCCCATCCGCATCACCAATCCCAAGTGCCTGACCTGTCACGGCGACCCCGCCGCCGCGCCGGCCGCCATGAAGGCGCGCTACGGTACCACCAACGGCTTCGGCTGGAAGCTGAACGAAGTGATCGGCGCCCAGGTGGTGTCGGTGCCGCAGACCGTCCAGGAGGCGGCCGCCTGGCGCCAGTTCCTGGTCTTCATGGGCTCGCTGCTGGCCATTTTCCTCGTCGTCGGCCTGGTGCTGAACATCCTGCTCTACCGGTTTGTCACCCGCCCGGTGGCGCTGATCGCCGAACGCGCCGAAGCCATCAGCACCGGCAGCGGTTCCGTGGAAGAACTCGACATCGGCGGCAACGACGAGATCGGCTCGCTGGCGCGCTCCTTCAACCGCATGCAGCGCAGCCTCAACAACGCGGTCAAACTGCTCAACGAATCCATGCAATAGCGCGGCAGCACGCCAGGGAGCACAGGGGATGAACCTGCCGGAGAGATTGGGAAAGTACCAGGTCAAGGCGCTGCTCGGACAGGGCGCCATGGGCGTCGTGTACCAGTGTTTCGACCCCGACATCGAGCGCACCGTCGCCATCAAGGTGGTGCACCCGCACCTGCAGCGCGGCAGCAGCGGCGAGGAGAGCGTGGAACGCTTCCGCCAGGAAGCGCGCGCCGCGGCGCGCTGCCAGCACCCCAATATCGTCACCGTCTACGAACTCGGCCAGCAGCAGGGCAACGACTTCATCGTCATGGAATACGTGCAGGGCGAGGAACTGCGCTACTTCCTGGAGACCGGCCAGCAGTTCAGCACCGGCGAGTGCCTGCACATCGCCGGCGAAGTGCTGGCGGCGCTTGCGCACGCCCACCAGCAGGGCGTGGTGCACCGCGACATCAAGCCGGCCAACATCATTCTGCTCGACAATGGCGGCGTCAAGGTGGCGGACTTCGGCGTCGCCCGCCTCGACCAGTCGGAACTCACCCTGGCCGGCAACATGGTGGGTACACCCACCTACATGGCGCCGGAGGGACTGCGCGGCGAACGGGTCGATTTTCGCGGCGACCTGTACAGCGTCGGCATGGTGCTGCTGGAGATGCTGACCGGCTGCAAGCCGCAGCCACAGGAGCTGTTCAGCCGGCCGGTCGCCGAATTCGTCGGCGGCGTACTGGACGGAGAGCGCGGCCGCGCCCTGCCGGCGTCCCTGCGCGAAACCATCGCCACCGCCCTGGCCGACGACGCCGGCCAGCGCTTCGAATCGGCGCAGGCGTTCCGCGAGCGGCTGCTGGACACCGCCCGCAGCCTGGACGAGGAGCGTTCGGCGCTGGAGACCCTGTCCGAGACCGTGGTGGCACGCCGGCCCGTCGCCCTCGAGCACGCCTCGATAGACAACCCGCGCACGGAATGGCCGGCGGCCATGCTGGAGACGCTGGAACAGACCCTGGCCGGCTACGTCGGACCACTGGCACGCATCCTGGTCAATCACAGCGCGACACGCGCCGGCTCGGTGGAGGAACTGGGCCGGGTGCTGGCGGAAAAGATTCCCGACCCCGGCGAGCGCGAGGAATTCATGACCCGCTTCCGGCACTGTGCGCTGGCCCACCAGTGCAGCGGCGAGCACAGCCTGCCGTCGGCGGGCGCGAAGCGCGCCCCGGCGTCGTCAACCTGCATGGCCGAGCGGCTGAGCGCCGAACAGATGGAACAACTGTCGACGCTGCTGGCCTACTACGTCGGGCCGCTGGCGCGCAACCTGGTACAGCACAAGGCGCGCAGCGCCAGTGAACCGGAACAGTTCATCGCCGCCCTCGGCGAGTGCATACCCTCCGAGCGGGAGCGGGCGGAATTCCTCGCCCGGGCGCCGTCGCTGGCGGGCTGAGGCGGGCGCGGGCGACGGGCATGCGCAAGAAGTTCTCAGGCCTCAGACCCGGCACCGTGCTGGACAACTACGAGTTGCGCAAGGTGCTGGGCGGCGGCGGCTTCAGCGTCGTCTACCTGGCCCGCGAATGCGACAGCGGCAAGCCGGTGGTCATCAAGGAATACATGCCCAACAAGCTGGCGCGGCGCAAGCGCGATGGCGTGGTGACAGCGCGCAACCCCGAGTTCAGCACCCGCCTGAGCCGCGGCCGCAAGCTGTTCTTCCAGGAAGCCAGTACCCTGGCCACCCTCAAGCACCCCAATATCGTCAACGTCGTCAATTTCTTCCAGGCCAACGGCACCGTCTACCTGGTGATGGAATACCAGGACGGCGAGAACCTGCAGCACTACCTGCAGGGACGCCGCGGCGGGCTGTCGGAGAAGTTTCTGCGCACCGTGTTCCCGCCACTGCTGGACGGGCTGGAACTGATCCACGACAACGACCTGCTGCACCTCGACATCAAGCCGGGCAACATCCACATCTGCCGCGGCGGGCGGCCGCTGCTGCTCGATTTCGGTGCCGTCAACGGGTTCCCGCAGAGCCGCCAGGACACCCCCGGCCAGGTCATCAGCCCCGGCTTCTCGCCGGCCGAACAGTACGACAGCCGCGGCTACCTGGGCCCCTGGACCGACCTGTACGCCATCGGCGCCACCATGCGCGCCTGCATCGAAGGACGTCCGCCGCCCGCCGCCGCGCAGCGTCGCAGCAAGGACCCGATGCGGCCGGCCCGCATCGCCTTCCGCAAGCGCTATTCGGACGGCCTGCTGCGCGCCATCGACTGGGCCATGGACCCCGACCCCATGCTGCGCCCCCAGAGCGTGACCGAATTCCGCGCCGCCCTGCTGCGGGGGTCAGCCGCCGAAGCCGGCACCCCGACCTCGGCCCTCGGCCGGCTCGCCAGCAGCCTGCTGGGGAAGGACCCGTCATGAAGGCGATCGCCACCTTCAGCAACCGCCTCGGCAACCGCGCCAACAACGAGGACCGCTGCCTGGTGATCGAGAAACCCGGCCGCGTGCTGCTGGCGGTGGCCGACGGCATGGGCGGCCACGCGCGCGGTGAACTGGCCTCCCAGACGACGGTCGACAGCTTCACCTGGCAGTTCGAGCAGCAGCGCCGCCCCGTCAACGCGCCACCGGTGTTCCTGCAGATGATGCTGGAGAACGCCCATTTCGAGGTGGTGCAGGCCGGGCGCAGGGAACAGCCGCCGGTGCAGTGCCGCACCACCTGCGTGACCTGCCTGGTGCAGGGTGACCACGCCTGGTGGGCGCACGTCGGCGACAGCCGCCTGTACCTGCTGCGCGACGGCCGCCTGGTCACGCGCACCCGTGACCACACGCCGGTCGAGGACATGATGCAGTCGGGCCTCATCAGCGAGGCCGAAATCGCCACCCACCCGCTGCGCAACAGCGTCAGCCGCTGCCTGGGCGGCGCGGTGGCGCCCCAGCCGGTCACCTTCGACGATGCCGCGCTGCAGGCGGGCGACGTCCTGCTGCTGTGCTCCGACGGCCTGTGGTCGGCGCTGCCCGAGCAGGACATCCTCGACCTGTGCGCCGCCGACGACCTGGCCGCCGCCGTCGAGGCGCTGGCGGAACGGGCGGAGAAGGCCAGCTACCCGCACAGTGACAATATCAGCGCCGTGGCCCTGCGCTGGCTGGCGGCGGAACCGGGGGACGTCGACAGCGGGGAAGAAGGCGAACCGGTGACCGCCGAAGTCCCCTCCGAAGCCGCGCCGGCCACGCCGGAAGAACCGAAGGACCCCCTGGAGAAAGCCATCGAGGACATCGAACGCGCCATCCGCGAATACGCGCCGGAAATGAAAAAGTAGGTCGGCTATAATCCCGGCCGGTTTCCACTGTTCGAGGTCCCCCATGCGTCCAAGCAACCGCGCACCCGACGAGATGCGCCAGGTCAGGCTCACCCGCGACTACACCATGCACGCCGAAGGCTCGGTGCTGGTCGAGTTCGGCAATACCAGGGTGCTGTGCAACGCCAGCGTCGAGGAACGGGTGCCAGGCTTCCTGCGCGGCCGGGAACAGGGGTGGGTGACGGCCGAGTACGGCATGCTGCCCCGCTCCACCGGCGAACGCATGGGCCGCGAGGCGGCGCGCGGCCGCCAGGGCGGACGCACGCTGGAGATACAGCGCCTCATCGGCCGCTCGCTGCGCGCCGTCGTGGATCTGAAGAAGCTGGGCGAACGCACCATCACCGTGGACTGCGACGTCATCCAGGCCGACGGCGGCACCCGCACCGCCAGCATCACCGGCGGCTTCGTGGCACTGGCCGACGCCATCCGCCATCTCATGGCGAAGGGCAGGCTCAAGCACGACCCGCTCACCGGCCAGGTCGCCTCGGTGTCGGTGGGCATCTACCGGGGCACGCCGGTGCTGGACCTCGACTACGCCGAGGACTCCAACGCCGAGACCGACATGAACGTGGTCATGACCGGCGATGGCCGGTTCATCGAGATCCAGGGCACCGCCGAGGGCCACCCGTTCAGCGAAGAGGAGATGAACGCCATGCTGGCCCTGGCGAAGAAAGGCATCGCCGGGCTGATCGACGCCCAGAGACGGGTGCTGGAAGACTGACATGGACCAGCCCGACCGCATCGTGCTGGCCAGCAGCAACGCCGGCAAGGTCCGCGAGATCAACGAGCTGCTCGCCGGCAGCGGCCTCGAAGTGCTGCCGCAGACGGAGTTCGGCGTAGCCGACATCGAGGAGACCGGCCTGAGCTTCGTCGAGAACGCCATCCTCAAGGCGCGCAACGCAGCCCGGCATACCGGCCTGCCGGCCATCGCCGACGACTCCGGCCTGGAAGTCGACGCCCTGAACGGAGCGCCCGGCATCTACTCGGCCCGCTACGCGGGAGAAGGCGCCAGCGACCGCGACAACCTGGAGAAACTGCTGGACGCGCTGCACGACGTGCCGGAACAGCGACGCACGGCGCGCTTCCAGTGCCTGATGGTCTACATGCGCCACGGCCTGGACCCGACACCGCTGATCTTCCAGGGCACCTGGGAGGGCCGTATCCTGTTCGAACCGCGCGGCAGCGGCGGCTTCGGCTACGACCCGGTATTCTTCGTGCCGGACCAGGGCTGCGCCTCGGCCGAACTGCCCGCCGGGGTCAAGAACCGCCTCAGCCACCGCGGCCAGGCCCTGCGCCGGCTGGTGGCGGCCCTGGAACGGAAGGCGCGCTGACGAGCACCTCCATCACCATTCGGCGGCCACCCCGGCGAGGGAGCGGAACAGCGTGGAACATCCCACCCGGACGAAGCGACCGGAACCCGCGCCACCCTGCCCGGCGCAGCGGCGTCAGGCCGGCCCTGTTCCCGGTCCATGCAGCCCGACATTCCTTCCATGAGCGAATTCTCCTTCACCGCCCTGCCGCCGCTGAGCCTGTACGTGCACATCCCCTGGTGCGTGCGCAAGTGCCCCTATTGCGATTTCAACTCGCATGCGGTGAGGGACGAACTGCCCGTCGACGCCTACGTCGACGCCCTGCTGCGCGACCTGGAACTGGAGCTGCCGCGGGTGTGGGGGCGCACGGTGGAATCCGTCTTCATCGGCGGCGGCACGCCCAGCCTGTTCCCGCCGGACGCCATCGACCGGCTGCTGGCCGGCATCCGCAGCCGCGTGGCGCTGAAACCGGGGGCTGAGATCACCCTGGAGGCCAACCCCGGCACCGTGGAACAGGCGCGCTTCGAGGGCTACCGGGCCGCCGGCGTAAACCGCCTGTCGCTCGGCATCCAGAGCCTGGACGACCGCAGGCTGGCGGCGCTGGGCCGCATCCATTCCGCCGCCGAGGCCCGTGCCGCGGTGCGCGCGGCGCGCGGCGCCGGCTTCGACAACCTCAATCTGGACCTCATGTTCGGCCTGCCGGAGCAGACCCTGGCCGGGGCCCTAGACGACCTGGGCAAGGCCCTGGAGCTGGCACCCGACCACCTGTCCTGGTACCAGCTCACCCTGGAACCCAACACCCTGTTCCACCACGCCCCGCCGCCGCTGCCGGACGACGAGCTGCGCTGGGAGATGCAGGCGCGCGGCCAGGCCCTGCTCGAGGCCAGCGGCTATACTCAGTACGAGGTGTCGGCCTGGGCGAAACCGGGACGCCGCTGTCACCACAACCTGAACTACTGGCGCTTCGGCGACTATCTCGGCATCGGCGCCGGCGCGCACGGCAAGATCAGCACCGCCGCCGGCACCCCGGTACGCCGCAGCCGGCGCCGGCACCCGCGCGACTACCTGGCGGTGGCCGGCACCGCCGCTGCCCTCGATGCCGAGCGCCGGCTAAGGGAGGAGGATGCCGTGTTCGAATTCGCACTCAACCGGCTGCGGCTGCGCGAAGCCTTCACGGCGGCCGACTTCTGCGCCGCCACCGGCCTGCCGGCCGCCCGCCTGGAAGCGGGCGTCGAACGCAGTGTCCGCGAAGGTCTGCTGCAGTGGCGAGACGGCCGGATCCTGCACACGGAGCGCGGCTGGCGCTACCTGGACGACCTGGTGGCCCGCTTCCTGCCGGAGGACACACATGCTTGAGACCAGCGCCGCCGTCGCCTGCCCCTATTGCGGCGAACCCTTCGACATCGCCATCGACTGCACGGCGGGCAGCCAGTCCTGCATTGAAGATTGTCCGGTCTGCTGCCGACCCATAGAGATAGGCATAGAAATCGACTACCGGGGACGACTGCGGGCCGTATCCGCCCGCCGTGAAGATGACTGACTACGAACCGATCGACTGCGAGATCTACAGCCGCTACGAGGTGGCCATCCTGCACGGCAGTCGGCTGCGCCTGAGCTGGCGCGATGCCGATGGCCAGACGCATATCGAGGTGCTGCGCCCGCGCGACCTGCGCACCCGCGCGCACGCCGAATTCCTGGTCGCTGAAGGCGCGGACGGCACGCCGCTGGAACTGCGCCTCGACTACATCACACGGATGGAAGAGATCTGAAACAGGAAAGCCCCGGCGCCGGCACGGCCATGCCGGTGAACGACAGTCTCGGCGACCTGGAACTGCTGGTGCGCTCGCGCGTGCCGCTGATCGTGGTCGAGACCCGTGACGAACCACGCATCATCGAACTGTTCACGCGCCTGGCGCTGCGCGTCGCGCAGCCGGTGATGCGCTGGTCGGTGACCACCGGCCTGCAGCGCCTCGACCTGGACCTGGAACCGCAGGCCTTCGCCAAACCACCCGACCAGGTGCTGGGCCAGATCCGCGCCACCCGCGAGGCCGGTATCTACCTGCTGCTGGACTTCCATCCCTACCTGGAGGACCCCGCCCTGGTGCGCATGATCCGCGAAATCGCCATGGGCTACGGCGAGGCGCCGCACACCCTGGTGTTCGTCAGCCCGCGCTGCGAACTGCCGGACGAACTGCACACCCTGAGCGCGCGCTTCGAACCGGCGCTGCCGGGAACCGACGCCCTCAGACGCATGGTGCAGGAAGAGGCGCGGCGCTGGATGTCGGCCAACCGCGGCGGCCGGGTGCGCACCGACGAAGCCACCCTCGACCAGCTCGTACGCCAGCTGCGCGGCCTGACGGAGTCCGATGCCCGGCGCCTGATCCGCAGCGCCATCTACGACGACGGCGCCATCACCGGCGACGATCTCCCGGCCGTGATGAAGGCGAAATACCACTTGCTCGAACAGGGCGGCGCCCTGTCGTTCGAACTGGACACGGCCGCCTTCAGCGAAGTCGGTGGCCTGAACAACCTCAAGCGCTGGCTGACCCGCCGCCGCGCCGCCTTCACCGGCGCCGACCCCGGCCTGGAGCCGCCGCGCGGCATCCTGCTGATCGGCGTGCAGGGCAGCGGCAAGAGCCTGGCCGCCAAGGCAGTGGCCGGCCTGTGGAGCCTGCCGTTGCTGAAACTCGACTTCGGCACCCTCTACGACAAGTTCTTCGGCGAAACCGAGCGCAACCTGCGCGATTCACTGAGGAGCGCCGAGGCCATGGCCCCCTGCGTACTCTGGGTGGACGAGATCGAGAAAGCCATCGCCAGCGGCGACTACGACAGCGGCACCTCGCGGCGGGTGCTGGGCAGCCTGCTGACCTGGATGGCCGAACGCAAGGCGCCGGTGTTCGTGGTGGCCACCGCCAACCGCATCGACCAGCTGCCGCCCGAACTGATCCGCAAGGGCCGCCTGGACGAGATCTTCTTCGTCGACCTGCCGGATGCCCGCACCCGGTCGCGGATATTCGACATCCACCTGCGCAAGCGTGGCCACGATCCGCTCGGCTTCGACCTGGAGGCGCTGGCGGCCGCCAGCGAGGGCTTCTCCGGTGCCGAGATCGAGCAGGCGGTGGTGGCCGCCACCTACCTGGCGCGCGAACAGGGCCTGCCGCTGGACGACCCCCACCTGCTGGCCGAACTGGGCCATACCCGGCCCCTGTCCCGGGTCATGGCCGAGCAGGTCGCGGCCCTGCGCGACTGGGCCCGCGACCGCACCGTACCCGCCGACTAGACGGAAAACCGGCGCCCGCCGGGGCTGCTGCGGCAAGTCCTTGTTCCCTCGATGCCAAACGTTTGACAGCGGCGGGGAAAGCGGCCCCGACTCTTGTAGGAAAAAGACCACAAAGTGCCGAGGAACGCCCCAGGACACCCCGCCCGGACCCCGACATTTCCAGAAATTCATCCAATTATCAATCATTTGACTGCCACGCCCCGGTGATTGGGGGCAAGGGAACGCCTGTGCTATTCTCGGCCTCGAAACAATAAGAAAGAAGAAACGCGTAGCCGGAGGTAGACATGCCCGAGTTACACCCGACCTGCAGCGACTCCGCCACGCCCCGCGTCGACTTCGACCAGTGGGCCGAGCTCGCCCGCCGCGACCCCGAGGCCTTCGAAGCCCGTCGCAGCGAACTGATCGAAGCCGCCATCGAGCGGCTGCCCGCCGACCGTCGGCAGCGCATGCGCTGCCTGCAGTGGAAGATCGACCAGGTGCGCGCCCGCAGCGGCACGCCCATGGCGGCCTGCATCCGCATCAGCGAGATGATGTGGGACTCGCTGGTCGGCCCCGGCGGCCTCAAGGAAGCGCTGGAGCGGCTCGGCGACGACGGGGCCGGCCCGCTGCCCGAGGCGCGCGTGCTGGATTTCCCCGCCGCGCCGCCGGCCTGAGCCCGGCCGGGGCTTGTCCCCGTCCCGCCGATCCCGTATCATTCGCGGCCTTTCACGCCCGACCGGGGTCGGGCCGCGCGGACGCGCCAGTTTGAGGCCTTGAAGACATGAAACCGGACATCCATCCTGCCTACCAGGAAATCACCGTCACCTGCAGCTGTGGCAACACGTTCAAGACCCGTTCCACGGCGGGCCGGGACCTGCACATCGAAGTGTGCGCCCAGTGCCACCCCTTCTTCACCGGCAAGCAGAAGATGCTGGACACCGGTGGCCGGGTGGACCGCTTCCGCCGCAAGTACGGGAACATGAAAAAAGGCTGATGCGACCCGCATTGCGCTGCACCGGAAAGGCGTCCCTCGCGGGCGCCTTTTTCGTTTGCGCGGCCTGGCTGGCGCCGGCCGGCGCCGACTGCCACACCGACCGCAGCGACGAAGCGGTGCGGGTGCGGCAAGTCTACGACGGCGATTCCCTGACCCTGGCCGACGGCCGCCGGGTGCGCCTGATCGGCATCAACACCCCGGAACTGGGCCGCGACGGCGCCGCCCATGAGCCCCTGGCCCTGCGCGCCCGCGACCGCCTGCGCCAGCTCGTATTCGCCAGTGGCCAGCGGGTGCGGCTGCGCTATGGCCCTGAACGCAAGGACCGCCACGGCCGCACCCTGGCACACCTGTTCCTGGCCGACGGCGGCAACGCCGCCGCCCGGCTGCTGGAGGAAGGGCTGGGGTGGTCCATCGCCTTCCCCCCGAACCTGTGGGGCCAGGACTGCTACCAGCGGGCCGAACGGCACGCACGGCAGGCGCGGCGCGGGGTGTGGTCGCTGGCGGCCTACCGGCCGGCAGACGCCACGCGGCTGGCGCTCGGCCAGCACGGCTTCCGCCTCGTACGCGGCCGGGTGGCGCAGGTGTCGGACCGGGCCGGCAAGCGCCGCATCCGGCTCGGCCGGCTGGTGGCCGAGATCCCGCTGGCCGATCTGAAGTATTTCCCCGACCCGCCGGGCCCGGCCTGGATCGGCCGGCGCCTGGAAGTGCGCGGCTGGCTGCGGCCCGTGCGGGGCGAACTGCGTGTTACCATCCGTCATGCGGCGATGCTGCGCCGGCTGGACCCCGATCCCGGCACCGACGGACCCCGACAGTGACCCTGAAACACCCCCTGCGCCTGCTGCTTCTCATGCTGCTGACCGGCCTGCTGGCGGGCTGCGCCACCAACCCGGTGACCGGCCAGCCCGATTTCGTGCTCATGTCGGAAGACCAGGAAGTGTCGCTGGGGCGGCGCTACAACCAGGAGATCCTCAAGCAGAAACCGGCCTACGACGACCCGGAGCTGGCCGCCTACGTCGAGCGCGTCGGCCAGTCCCTGGCCCGGGTCAGCCACCGCCCCAACCTCGCCTACCATTTCACCGTGGTCGACAGCCCGGCCGTCAACGCCTTCGCGCTGCCGGGCGGCTATATCTATATCGAACGCGGCCTGCTGGCCTACCTCAACACCGAAGCCCAACTGGCCGCGGTGCTGGGCCACGAGCTCGGCCATGTCACGGCGCGCCATGCAGTACGCCAGCAGAGCGCCGCCACGGTCACCGGGGTGCTGG
>JALSRI010000019.1 GCA_026984835.1 Thiohalobacter sp.
CGCGGCCTGCTGGCCTACCTCAACACCGAAGCCCAACTGGCCGCGGTGCTGGGCCACGAGCTCGGCCATGTCACGGCGCGCCATGCAGTACGCCAGCAGAGCGCCGCCACGGTCACCGGGGTGCTGGGCTCGGTACTCTCGTCCCGCCTCGGCGTGCAGGGCGCGCAGGACGTGTTCAACGTGCTCGGCAAGGCGGTGCTGAGCGGCTACGGGCGCGAGCACGAACTTGAGGCCGACCGCCTGGGCGCCCTGTACCTGGCACGCGCCGGCTACGATCCGCACGCCATGATCGAGGTCATCGGCATTCTCAAGAACCAGGAACGGTTCGAACGCCAGCGCGCCCGCGAGGAGGGCCGCGAGCCACGCGTCTACCACGGCCTGTTCGCCACCCACCCGGCCAACGACCGGCGCCTGCAGGAAGTGGTCGCCGAGGCCGGCCGGCTGGCGGTGTCCGGCGGCACAGTCAACCGCAACGGCTTTCTCGACCACCTGGAGGACCTGGTGTTCGGCGACAGCCCGCGCGACGGCATCCGCCACCGCAACCACTTCGTGCACGGTCCCCTGGACTTCGGCCTCGACTTCCCGCCGCGCTGGCGGCTGGAGAACTTCCCCGACCGGCTGGTGGGCCTGGCGCCGGACAAGCGGGCGCTGCTGGAAGTACGCGTGCGGCCGGTAGAGGCCGGCCAGTCGCCGCGCGCCCTGCTGCAGAAGCTGGGGGTGAAGGATTTCCGCGACGGCCGGCCGCTGCGGGCCGGGCATCTGCGCGGCTACACCGTGACCGCCCCCGTCTCCACCGGCTTCGGGTCGCGCCGCGCCCGGGTCTCGGTGCTGTATGACGACGGCAACGCCTTCCTGTTCATCGGCGTCGGCCGCCAGCCCGACAGCCTGGCCCGCTTCGACGCCGATTTCCTGTCGGTGGCGCGCAGCTACCACAAGCTGTCGGCGGAAGAGAAAAGGCTGGCCCGCGGCCACCGCTTGCATATCATCACCGCCACGGCAGGCACGCGCCTGGCGGAACTGGCGCGCAAGTCCCCCCTGGACCGCTACGCCGAAGAACGGCTGCGCCTGCTCAACGACCTCTACCCCGACGGCGAGCCGCGACCGGGGCAGCGCCTGAAGATCGTGCGTTGAGCCATACGGCGATGCCGACGGCCTGTCCTGTTATGATGGCAGGCTGAACCTGACCCGACGGAAAGCCCCATGTTCGAAGACCTGAAGAAATCCGCGCTCGAGTACCACGAAAAACCGGTGCCGGGCAAGGTCGCCATCCAGCTCACCAAGCCCTGCGAATCCCAGCACGACCTGTCGCTGGCCTACACGCCCGGCGTGGCGGCGCCGGTACGCGAGATCGCCGCCGACCCGGAAGCCGCCTACCGCTACACCGCCAAGGGCAACCTGGTGGCCGTCGTCACCGACGGCAGCGCGGTGCTGGGGCTCGGCAACGTCGGCGCCCTGGCGGGCAAGCCGGTCATGGAGGGCAAGGGCGTGTTGTTCAAACGCTTCGCCGACATCGACGTGTTCGACATCGAAGTCGACACCCAGGACATCGACGAATTCGTGACCACGGTGAGCCACATCGCCGGCGGCTTCGGCGGCATCAACCTGGAGGACATCGCCGCGCCGCGCTGCTTCGAGATCGAGCGCCGGCTGGTGGAGATGCTGGACATCCCGGTGTTCCACGACGACCAGCACGGCACCGCCATCATCATCTGCGCCGGCCTGCTCAACGCCCTGGAACTGAAGGGCCGCGCCCTGCCGGACGCCCGCATCGTGTGCCTGGGCGCCGGCGCCGCCGGCATCGCCTCCATGCGCCTGCTGCGGGCGTTGGGCGCCGACCCGCAGAAGATCCTCATGGTCGACCGCCAGGGCGTGGTGCACAGCGGCCGCGAGGATCTCAACGGCTACAAGCGCGAGTTCGCCGTCGACAGCGAGCGACGCACCCTGGCCGAGGCGGTGGCCGGCGCCGACGTCTTCATCGGCGTGTCCGGCCCCGACCTGCTGACGCCGGACATGCTGGCTTCCATGTCCGACCACCCCATCGTGTTCGCGCTGTCCAACCCCGACCCGGAAATCGACCCGCGGCTGGCGCACGAGGTGCGCGAGGACATCATCATGGCCACCGGCCGCAGTGACTTCCCCAACCAGGTGAACAACGTGCTGGGCTTCCCCTTCATCTTCCGCGGCGCCCTGGACGTGCGCGCGCGCACCATCAACCAGGCCATGTCGATCGCCGCCGTGGAGGGCCTGCGGGCGCTGGCGCGCGAACCCGTGCCGGACGAGATCCTGATGGCCTACCGGCTGGAGTCGCTGGAATTCGGGCCGGACTACATCATCCCCAAGCCGCTCGACCCGCGCCTGATGGACTTCGTCCCCACCGCCGTGGCCCGGGCCGCCGTCGACAGCGGCGTGGCGCGCGCCCCCTACCCCGGACACTACAAACCCGCACCCGTGCAGCCCGCCTGGCGGGATGTCTGATGTCGGCTGTCGTAAAACCTGACGCAAAGGCGCGAAGGAAGCGGTCCCGTGCCGGAAAAGACCGACCGTTGCCGATGCCGCGCCATGCCCTCGAATTCCGCCCGGGGCCGGAATGGCGATTCCGGATTGATCGGGGGTTCCTCAACCACAAAGGCGCACGGAGGGAAAGAATATAACCGCGAAGGACGCGAAGGGACGCGAAGGGAAAAAATATTGAAAAGATCTTCCTTCGCGTCCTTCGCGGTTAAAACGGGTTTTCCCCGGTTTTCCTTCGTGCGCCTTTGTGCGCCTTCGTGGTTATATTCCATGCGCCTCCGTACGCCTTTATGGTTGAACAGCGCCCTCCCCGGCAAACCAGCCCCGCCAGGCAGGCTCGCCCACTCGATCAGGGGAAGATCCGATTTCCGGTTTCGTTCCGCCTTCGCGGTCCTGGCGCCCCGGCGTCGGGCGACAGCGCCGCCTCAGGACTCGTCCAGCAAGGACTCCACCTCGGCCAGGTCGGCGCGGCGCATGGGTCGGCCGTCGACCGGGCTGCGCGGAGCCTCGCGGCGGCCTTCGCGGGGGAACACGGCCAGTTCGACCGGCTGCTCGCCGGCCAGAAACCGGAAGGTGGGGAACTCCAGCCATTCGTCGCGCGCGAAGCGATAGCGGCGCTGCGAGGTCTGGAAGGGGATGCCGGCCTCGAGCAGGAACAGGTTGATCTCTTCCGGCGTGTCGGCGAACAGGTGCAGGCTGACGTCGGCGTGCGCACCCGCCGTGCCGGCCAGCACCGGGCCCACCAGGCGTGGACGGAAGTCGCCGAAGAAGCGCATGGCTTCGAGCGCCGCCAGCCGCAGGTTGCGCAGGTTGTCGGCCCGGGTGTCGGCCTGGAACAGGCGCTGGTGACTGAGCAGCGCCTCCTCGATCTCCTGGTTGCGCGGCATGTTGCGGGTGTCGGGCGCCCCCAGGCGCTGCGCCGCCTTGCGCTTGGCGGCGTGAAAATCCTTGATGCCCTCGTCGGCGATCAGGCGCGCCGCCTCCTGGGCGATGCGCACCCGCATCTGCTGGTCGCGTGTGGACTGTTTCATCGTCGTGTCGTCGTCGGCAGTGCCGGAGCGCGGGGTAAATGTAACCGCCAAGACGCCAAGAGCGCCAAGAACACTTTCTTTGTCCAGGCTCGCGCGTTCGCGCAGCGCCTGCAACAAACAAAAAGCTTTTCTCGTTTCTTTCCTGGCGCTCTTGGCGTCTTGGCGTTTATATCCTTCCAGACCAGCGTCAGAACAAAGGCTCCACTTCCTCTTCCACCGCCTCCGGCTGGCCCGGTTCCGCCACTGTCTGGCGGGCGTAATCCTTTGGCACGTATTCGGCGCGGAAGGTTTCGAAGATGCCGCCACTCACCCCCAGCGGCATGAGCAGGCCGGTCTCGGGGTCGATGCGCACCGTCACCAGGCCGGGCGGCGGCTCCAGCGGCGTCTCGGGCACCCCCTTCAGGGCCTCACCCATGTAGGCCACCCACATGGGCAGCGCCGCGCGGCTGCCGGTCTCGCCGTTGCCGAGCGGCTGCACCTGGTCGAAGCCGACCCACACGGTGGTCACCAGTTCGCTGTTGAAGCCGCAGAACCAGGCGTCGCGCTGATCGTTGGTGGTGCCGGTCTTGCCGGCCAGGTCGTGGCGGCCCAGCGCCATGACGCGGCGGCCGGTGCCGCGGCGGATGACGTCGCGCATCATGGAGGTCATCAGGTAGACGTTGGTTTCCGGCAGCACCCGTTCCGCCAGGCGCGGCTCCGGCGGGACCGCCTGCGGCTCCGCCGCGCCTTCGGCGGCGGCCGTTTCGGCGTCCTGCGGCGCCTGGTCCGGCGCCACCGCTGCTGCCTGTTCCGGGGTGGTCTGCTCGTCCCCGGCGCTCTTCTCGCAGTCCGGGCAGGCGATCAGCGGGTTGGCCCGATACAGCGGCTCGCCGGCCGCGTCGTAGACGGCCTGGATGAAATAGGGTTCCAGCAGGTAGCCGCCGTTGGCGAACACGGTGTAGGCGCGCGCCATCTGCCAGGGGGTGGCGGTGCCGCTGCCCAGCGCCAGCGACAGATCCCGCGGCACCTGCGCCGGTGCAAAACCGAAGCGACGCACGTAGCGTGAGGCGTAGCCGGGCCCGATGGCGCGCAGGATGCGGATCGACACCAGGTTGCGGGAGCGGATCAGCGCCTCGCGCAGGCGCGTCGGGCCGTAGAACTTGCCGCTGTAGTTCTCCGGCCGCCAGGTGGTCTCCAGCGACGGGTCGTCGAACACCACCGGCGCGTCGTTGAACAGGCTGGCCGCCGTATAGCCCTTGGCCAGCGCCGCCGAGTAGATGAAGGGCTTGAAGCTGGAGCCGGGCTGGCGCTGCGCCTGGGTGGCACGGTTGAACTTGCTGCGGTAGAAGCTGAAGCCGCCGGCCAGGGCCTGCACGGCGGCGTCGCGGGGCCGCAGCGACACCAGCGCACCCTCGATCTCCGGCAGCTGGGCCAGCCGCCAGCCGCCGCCGGCCAGGCGCTCGACGTAGACGATGTCGCCCGGCGCCAGGACATCGGCCGCCCTGGCAGGCGCCGGTCCGACCCGGTTGACGGTCTGGTAGGGGCGTGCCCAGGACAGGCCGTCCCAGCCCAGTTCCGACACGCCGAAGCCGGCCAGGTAGAGGCGCGCTGTCTGGCCCTCGACGGCCGTCACCAGGGCCGGCAGCAGGCCGCCGACCGAACGCTCGCCCTCGAGCAGCCCCGCCCAGTCCTCTTCGGTCATGGCGTCATCCAGCCCGACATGACGAATGGCGCCGCGATAGCCGTGGCGGCGGTCATAGGCCAGCAGCGCGCTGCGCAGGGCCCGGTTGGCGGCCTGCTGGCGCTTGCCGTCGAGGGTGGTGACGACCCGGTAGCCGGCGCTGTAGACCGTCTCACCGAAGCGCCCGACCATGTAGTCGCGCACCATTTCCGCGACCCAGGGCGCCTCCACCTCGACCACCGGCGCATGCAGGCTGGCATTGTCGGGCTCGGCCAGCGCTTCCCGGTAGGTGTCGATGTCGATCTTGCCCAGCGCATACATGCGGCCCAGCACGTAGTTGCGCCGTTCCAGCGCCCGCTTCGGGTTGCTGACCGGGTTGTTGGCCGACGGCGCCTTGGGCAGGCCGGCGATCATGGCGGTCTGCGCCACCGTCAGCTGGTCGATGGGAACACCGTAATAGACCTGGGAGGCCGCGGCGATGCCATAGGCCCGGTGACCGAAATAGATCTTGTTCAGATACAGCTCGAGGATCTCCTGCTTGCTCAGGGCGCGCTCGATCTTGAGCGCCAGGAAGATCTCGGTGAGCTTGCGCAGGTAGGTCTTCTCCCGACTGAGGAAGAAATTGCGCGCCACCTGCATGGTGATGGTGCTGCCGCCCTGGGTCTTGCGCCCGGTCCGCACCAGTTCCACGGCCGCCCGGATCAGGCCCTGGTAGTCCACGCCGGGGTGCTCGAAGAAACGGTCGTCCTCGGTGGCGAGGATGGCATCGATGACCGTCTGTGGCAGCTCCTCGTAGCGCACCGGGCGGCGACGCTGCTCGCCGAACTCGGCGATCAGGCGCCCGTCGGCCGAGAACACCCGCAGCGGTACCGACAATTGTACGTCCTGGAGGCGGTCGATGGCCGGTAACTGGGGCGTGATGTAAAGCCAGGCCCCTATGGTGACGATGACTGTGGCTGTGAGCAGGGCAGAGCCCGCCGCCAGCAGGAAGCGCGTTGCGAAGCGGGAGAACGTCATATATTTGGCGGGCTTGTGATCCGGTTCAAATTAAAAAACAGGCGGTTTTCTAAACTTCAGTATAAAGCGTCCGATAACTGGAATCGAACGGCGATGGGCAAAGTTGCCATTGATTGACAGTCTTTTGCCATTGTCATCTAATCCGAAACCGTATTTGTGCACCGCAAACACGGTGTACTAAAAGGGAAATTACAGTGCAGATAGCGCAACTGTTTACACGGAAAACACCGCAGGTGGTGGGCCTGGACATCAGTTCCACCGCGGTGAAGATCCTCGAACTCAGCCGCAGTGGCAACCGTTACCGGGTGGAAGCCTACGCCGTTGAGCCGCTGCCCCCCAACTCGGTGGTGGAAAAGAATATCACGGACGTCGAGGCGGTGGGAGAAGCCGTCCGACGCGCCGTCAAGCGGGCCGGCAGCCGCTGCCGCAACGCCGCCGTCGCCGTCGCCGGCTCCTCGGTCATCACCAAGGTCGTCCCCATGCCCAACAGCCTGTCGGACGACGAAATGAACAGCCAGATCGAGTTGGAGGCCGACCAGTACGTGCCCTACCCGCTGGAAGAGGTCAGCCTGGACTTCGAGGTGCTGGGGCCGAGCGAGACCAACCCCGAAACCGTCGACGTGCTGCTGGCGGCCTGCCGCACCGAGACCGTGGACATGCGCACCGCCGCGGTCGAGAGCGGCGGCCTGGAAGCCAAGGTAGTGGACGTGGAGGCCTACGCAACCGAGAACGCCTACCAGCTGATGCTGGACCAGGTGCCCGACCAGGGCGTCGAGAAGACCGTCGCGGTCATCGACGTCGGCGCCACCATGACCACCCTCAACGTGCTGCACGACATGAAGCTGATCTACACCCGCGAGCAGGTGTTCGGCGGCAAGCAGCTCACCGAGGAGATCATGCGCCGTTACGGCCTGTCCTACGAGGAGGCCGGCATGGCCAAGCGCCAGGGCGGCCTGCCCGAGAACTACGAACCCGAGGTACTGGAACCCTTCAAGGAAGCCATGTGCCAGCAGGTCAGCCGCTCGCTGCAGTTTTTCTTCTCGTCCAGCCAGTACAACAGCGTCGACCAGATCCTGCTGGCCGGCGGCAGCGCCTCCATCATCGGCATCGCTGAACTGATCCAGGAACGGCTCGGCGTGGATACCGCCATCGCCAACCCGTTCGCATCCATGTCGCTGTCCTCGCGGGTCAAACCGCAGGCCCTGAGCAACGATGCACCCGCCCTGCTGATCGCCTGTGGACTGGCATTGAGGAGTTTCGACTGATGGCACACATAAACCTGCTTCCCTGGCGCGAGGAACTGCGCAAACAGAAACAGCAGCAGTTCGCGGTCATTGCCGGTGGCACGGCGATCCTCGGCGCCCTGCTGGTCCTGCTGGTGCACATGCAGATGGATGGCATGATCGAGAGCCAGAACCAGCGCAACAAGTTCCTCCAGGCAGAGATTGCCAAGCTGGACAAGAAGATCGCCAGGATCCGCGACCTGGAGAAGACCAAGACAGCGCTGCTGGCGCGCATGGACATCATCCAGCAGCTGCAGCGGTCACGGCCACAGAGCGTGCACCTGATGGATGAACTGGTGAAGACCCTGCCGGACGGCGTCTACCTGAACCAGATCACGCAGAAGGGCGCATCACTGACCATGGCCGGCATAGCCCAGTCCAATGCCCGCGTATCCGCCTACATGCGCAACATCGACGATTCCGACTGGATCGGAAACCCCAAGCTGGACGTCATCCAGACCAAGGAAGACAAGCACCAGCGCGCCGCACAGTTCACGCTGCGCGCCACCCAGATGAACAAGGCTGCGGAACAGCCTGAGGAGCAGGGCTGATGGATCTTTCGCAACTGAACGAGCTCGACCTGAGCAACATCGCCAACTGGCCGCTGCCGGCGCGCGTCTTCGTCATCGGCCTGATCCTCGTCGGTGTCCTGGGTCTGGGCTACTGGTTCGACATCAAGGACCAGGGCATCCGCCTGGAAAAGGCGGAGCAACAGGAACAGACCCTGCGCACCACCTTCGAGACCAAGGCCAGGAAGGCCGCCAATCTGGTCGCCTACGAGCAACAGCTCGAGGAAATGAAGGAATCGTTCGGCGCCATGCTGCGCCAGCTGCCGGACAAGACCGAGGTCGCCGAGCTGCTGGTCGACATCTCCCAGACCGGCCTGGCCAGCGGCCTGGAGTTCGAACTGTTCAAGCCGCAGAACGAGGCGCCCAAGGATTTCTACGCCGAACTGCCCATCAGCATCCGCGTCAAGGGCAATTACCACGAGTTCGGCTCGTTCATCAGCGGCGTGGCCGCACTGCCGCGCATCGTGACGGTGCACGATATCAACATCACCCCGGACAAGGATGGCAGAGAACTGACCATGGACATCCTGGCCAAGACCTACCGCTACCTGGATGAAGACGAACAAGGAGGTGCCCAGTGAACGGCTCGAAACACGGCCGCGCCGCCCGCCCGCTGGCAGGCCTGCTGCTGACCCTGTCGCTGGCGGCCTGCAGCAGCAGCAATACCGAGGATCTGCAGACCTGGGTCGAGCAGGTGAAATCCAGGCAGCACGCCCACATCGATCCGCTGCCCGAGTTCGCGCCCTACGAGACCTATCTCTACCAGGCCAGCAATGCGCGCGACCCGTTCACGCCGCCGAGCTATTCGCGCCCCTCGCAGGGCAGGGCGGTCGCCTCGAACAATGGCCTGGCGCCCGACCTCAACCGCGCGCGCGAGCCGCTGGAGTCGGAGCCGCTGGACAGCCTGCGCATGGTCGGCACCCTGGAGAAGGCCGGCGACACCTGGGCGCTGATCCGCATGAGCGACAGCACCATACATCGGGTACAGCCCGGCAACTACGTCGGGCAGAACTACGGCAAGATCGTACGTATCACCGAATCTGAAGTCGAAGTCACCGAAATCGTACCGGATGGCCTCGGAGGATGGATGGAACGACAAGCCTCACTGGCACTCAGCGAGTAAATAAACGGGGAACATGACCATGAATGCAATAACATTCGACACAACGCGATTTTCAGAAAGCCTGAGGGACCGGCTTCGCGCGACTGCAACCGTACTCGGGTTGCTGCTGGTCGCCCTGTTGCTGAGTTACGTGCCGCTGACGCTCGCCGCCGAAGCGCCGCAGATCAACGCACTGAAGGAAATCACCTATTCGAGCCTGCCCGGTGACCGGGTGCAGATCGTCATGACGCTGGCCAAGCCGACCAAGACGCCGCCCAGCTTCACCATAGACAACCCGGCGCGCATCGCCTTCGATCTGCCGGCCACCAAGAGCGAGCTCAAGAAGCGCTCCCAGGTGATCGGCATCGGCCCCGCCGAGAGCGTCACAGCCGTGGAGGTCAAGGGCCGCACCCGCGTGGTCCTGAAACTGGCCACCATGGTGCCCTACGAGACGCGCACCGAAGGCAACCAGGTGGTCGTCACGCTGGGCAACCTCAGCACCGCATCAGCCGCGCCCGCCGCAGCGACACCCGTTGCCGGTAGCGCGACGGCCGCGGCCAAGGCCGGCGGCAGCAGCATCACCAACATAGACTTCCGCCGCGGCGAGCAGGGCGAGGGGCGCGTCATCGTCACCCTGGCCGACCCGTCCATTCCGGTCGACATGCGCCAGGAAGGCGGCAAGGTGGTGGTCGACTTCCGCCACGCCACCCTGCCCGAGAAACTGCAGCGTCGCCTGGACGTCACCGATTTCGCCACCCCGGTCAAGCTGATCGACACCGAAACACGCGGCGATGCGGTCCACATGACCATCGTCCCGGTGGGTGAATACGAGTACCTGGCCTACCAGTCAGACGACCAGTTCACCATCGAGGTGCGCCCCACCACCAAGGAAGAGAAGGAGAAGCGCAAGAAGGACGAGTTCGGCTACACCGGCGAGCGCCTGTCGCTGAACTTCCAGGACATCGAGGTCCGCTCGGTGCTGCAGCTGCTGGCCGATTTCACCGGCACCAACATCGTGGTCAGTGATACCGTCAGCGGCAATCTCAGCCTGCGCATGCAGAACGTGCCCTGGGACCAGGCACTGGACATCGTGCTCAAGACCAAGGGCCTGGCCAAGCGCCAGAACGGCAACGTCATGCTGATCGCGCCGGCCGAGGAGATCGCGGCACGCGAGAAGCTGGAACTCGAGTCGCAGAAGCAGATCGAGGAACTGGCGCCGCTGTACTCGGATTTCATCCAGGTCAACTACGCCAAGGCGTCCGACCTGGCCGAGCTGCTGCAGAGCGAGGACAGCTCGCTGCTGTCCGAGCGCGGCAAGGTCACCATCGACGAACGCACCAATACCCTGCTGGTGCAGGATACCGCCGAGAAGCTGGAGCAGGTGCGCCGCCTGGTGGCGCGGCTGGACATCCCGGTCCGGCAGGTGCTTATCGAGTCGCGCATCGTGCTGGCCAACAACGACTTCGCCCGCGATCTGGGTGTCAAGTTCGGCCTCAGCCGCACCAGCCGCTTCAACAATGACCACATCTACACGGTCGGCGGCACGCGTGACGGCAGCACCAACTTCGGCCAGACCACGGCCTTCGAAGTGCCGGCCGGCAGCGGCAACGAGGGTCTGCTGGTCAACCTGCCGGTCAACAACCCGGCCGGTGCGCTGGGCCTGGCGGTCGGCCGCCTCGGCAGCCACCTGCTGCAGCTCGAGCTGAGCGCCATGCAGGCCGAGGACCGCGGCGAG
>JALSRI010000020.1 GCA_026984835.1 Thiohalobacter sp.
CGCAAGCTGATCAAGAAGATCGACGAGTCGCTGCTCAAGATCGACAACGACGAATACGGCTACTGCGAGGCCTGCGGCGTCGAGATCGGCATCCGCCGCCTGGAAGCGCGCCCCACCGCCACCCTGTGCATCGACTGCAAGACCCTGGACGAAATCCGCGAAAAGCAGCGCGCGTGATGTGTTGCTGGCGGCGGGGGAACTGGCCGGGTATAGCCACGGAAGACACGGAAAGCACGGACAAAACCCGTCAAGAAGGGGAAGTTTGATTACCCGCGAAGGAAACCCTGTTTGGACGGAAAACAGGGCGCTGTCCCGAACGGAGCGTATTTTCCCTTCGCGTCCTTCGCGGTGAAAAAGGTGTCCCCTTCGTACCGTGGACGCTTCGCCCCCTCGCCCACCGGGCCCCTGCACTTCGGGTCGCTGGTGGCGGCGGTGGGCAGTTTTCTGGACGCCCGCGCGGCCGGCGGCGAGTGGCGGGTGCGCATCGAGGACCTGGACCCGCCGCGCGAGGTGCCGGGCGCCGCCGACGCCATCCTGCGTTCGCTGGAGGCGCTGGGCCTGCACTGGGACGGCGAGGTGCTGTACCAGAGCCGCCGTGCCGAATACTACGCAGCCGCCCTCGAGCGGCTGGCGCGCGACGGGCTGGTCTATCCCTGCGCCTGCACCCGGCGCGAGGTGCGCGAACAGGGCGTGGATGGCGTGGTCTATCCCGGCACCTGCCGCAACGGCCTGCCGCCGGGGCGAACGGCGCGCACCCTGCGGGTGCGGGTGGACGGCGCCCGCATCGCCTTCGCCGACCGCCTGCTGGGCGCCTTCGAACAGGACCTGCCGCGCGAGGTCGGCGACTTCGTGCTGCGCCGCGCCGACGGCCTGGCCGCCTACCAGCTCGCGGTGGTGGTGGACGACGCCGCCCAGGGCATCAACCAGGTGGTGCGCGGCAGCGACCTGCTGGATTCCACCGCCCGCCAGATCCACCTGCAGCGCCTGCTGGGACTGCCCGCTCCCGCCTACCTGCACCTGCCGGTGGCCGCGCACGCCGACGGCAGCAAGCTCAGCAAGCAGACCTTCGCGCCCGCCATCGACACCCGCGAGGGCGCCGCCCTGGCGCGCCGGGTGCTCGCCTTCCTCGGCCAGCCGCTGCCCGACGAGGCGCTGGATCTGGACGAACTCTGGTGCTGGTCGGCGGCCCGCTGGGACCCGGCCCGCATCCCGGCGCGGCGCGCCATCCCGGTGGCGCCCGGCACATAGCCCGGCGCCGGTGAATTCCGTAGAATGGCCGAAAACGACAACGCCAGGAGGAAGTCCATGTCCGAGGAGAAAGTGTATCCGGTCCCCGCCGGTTTCGCCGCCGGGGCGCACATCGACGCAGCCAGCTACGAGGACATGTACCGCCGTTCGGTCGAGGATCCGGACGGCTTCTGGGCGGAACAAGCGGACGCATTCCTGGACTGGTCGAAACGCTGGGACCGGGTATCGGACTGGAACTTCGAGGAACCGCGCATCCGCTGGTTCGAGGGCGGCCGGCTCAACGCCTGCTACAACTGCGTCGACCGGCACCTGGCATCGCGCGGCGACCAGACGGCGCTGATCTGGGAGGGCGACGATCCGTCGGTCGACAAGCGCATCACCTACAACGAGCTGTACCGCGAAGTCTGCACCTTCGCCAACGTGCTCAAGGCGCGCGGCGTGAACAAGGGCGACCGGGTGTGCATCTACATGCCCATGATCCCGGAAGCCGCCTACGCCATGCTGGCCTGCGCCCGCATCGGCGCCGTGCACTCGGTGGTGTTCGGCGGCTTCTCGCCGGAGTCGCTGAAAGACCGCATCCTGGATTCCGACTGCCGGGTGGTGATCACCGCCGACGAGGCGCGCCGCGGCGGCAGGCAGGTGGAGCTCAAGGCCCACACCGATACCGCGCTGGAATCCTGCCCGGACGTGCACAGCGTCATCGTGGTGAAGAACACCGGCGGCGACATCGCCTGGCACGAGGGGCGCGATCTGTGGTTGCACGAGGCCGCCGCCGGCGCCGGCGGCGACTGCCCGCCCGAGCCCATGGACGCCGAGGACCCGCTGTTCATCCTCTACACCTCCGGCTCCACCGGCAAGCCCAAGGGCGTGCTGCACACCACCGGCGGCTACCTGCTGTATGCCGCCATGACCCACAAGTACGTGTTCGACTACCACGACGGCGATGTCTACTGGTGCACCGCCGACGTCGGCTGGATCACCGGCCACACCTATATCGTCTACGGCCCGCTGGCCAACGGCGCCATCAGCCTCATGTTCGAGGGCGTGCCGACGTACCCGGACGCCTCGCGCTTCTGGCAGGTGTGCGACAAGCACCGGGTGAACATCTTCTATACCGCGCCGACCGCCATCCGCGCCCTGATGCGCGAGGGCGACGGACCGGTGAAGAAGACCTCGCGCGCCTCGCTGCGCCTGCTGGGGACGGTCGGCGAGCCCATCAACCCGGAAGCCTGGGAGTGGTACTACCACGTGGTGGGCGACGGCCGCTGTCCCATCGTCGACACCTGGTGGCAGACCGAGACCGGTGGCCACATGATCACGCCGCTGCCCGGCGCCACGCCGCTCAAGCCCGGCTCCGCCACCCGCCCCTTCTTCGGCGTGGTGCCGGCCCTGGTCGACAACGACGGCAACCTCCTGGAGGGCGAGGCCGAGGGCAACCTGGTCATCACCCGCGCCTGGCCGGCGCAGATGCGCACCGTGTACGGCGACCACAAGCGCTTCAGGGACACCTATTTCTCCACCTACCCCGGCATGTACTTCACCGGCGACGGCGCGCGCCGCGACAAGGACGGCTACTACTGGATCACCGGCCGCGTCGACGACGTGCTCAACGTGTCCGGCCACCGCCTCGGCACCGCCGAGCTGGAGAGCGCCCTGGTGCTGCACGACGCCGTGGCCGAGGCCGCCGTGGTCGGCTACCCGCACGACATCAAGGGCCAGGGCATCTACGCCTACGTGACCCTGGTCAAGGGCGTGCAGCCGAGCGAGGAGTTGAAGAAGGAACTGATCGAACTGGTGCGCAGGGAGATCGGCCCCATCGCCACCATCGACGTCATCCAGTGGGCGCCGGCCCTGCCCAAGACCCGTTCCGGCAAGATCATGCGCCGCATCCTGCGCAAGATCGCCGCCAACGAGGTCGACCAGCTCGGCGACACCAGCACCCTGGCCGACCCCGGCGTGGTGGAGCACCTGACCGCCAACCGCGCCCACCAGTAGCCGCTGCCGGGCAGGCCGACGGCGTGGCCGGCGTGATCGCGCCCAGCGGCTTCCGGCCCGCCTGGTGGCTGCCGGGCGCGCACCTGCAGACCCTCTATCCGCACCTGCTGCGCCGCCCCCGGCCGCCGGCGGTGGAGCGCGAGCGCGTCGAGCTGCCCGACGGCGACTTCGTCGACCTGGACTGGGCGCCGCAGACCGGCCGCCCCGGTGAACTGGTGCTGCTGCTGCACGGCCTGGAAGGCTCCATCCGCTCCCACTACGCCGCCGGCCTGCTGAGCGCCCTGCACGCGGCCGGCATGAACGCGGTGCTCATGCACTTTCGCGGCTGCAGCGGCGAACCCAACCGGTTGCCGCGCGCCTACCATTCGGGCGACACCGGCGACCTCGATCATGTCGCCCGCCTGCTGCTGCGGCGCAGCGGCGTCACCGGCCTGTGCGTGGCCGGCGTGTCGCTGGGCGGCAACGTGCTGTTGAAATGGCTGGGCGAACAGGGCGCGGCCGCGCCGGTGCGGCGCGCCGCCGCCGTCTCGGTGCCTTTCGATCTCGCCAACGCCGCGCGGCGCATGGAACGCGGCCTGTCGCGCCTGTACCAGGCCTGGCTGCTCGGCAGGCTGCGCGCCTCGCTGCGCGCCAAGGCGCAGCGCATGGCGCTGCCCGTCGCCATCGACCGGCTCGACCGGCTCACCACCTTCCGCGCCTTCGACGACGCCGTCACCGCCCCCCTGCACGGCTTCGCCGGCGTCGACGACTACTACCGGCGCAGCAGCAGCCGGCCCTTCCTGGCCCGCATCGCGGTGCCGACCCTCATCCTGCACGCCCGTGACGACCCCTTCATGACGCCGGACGCCATCCCGCGCGAGGACGAGCTGGCGCCGCCCGTCACCCTGGAGCTGTCGACGCACGGCGGACACGTCGGCTTCGTCGCCGGCCGGCTGCCGGGACGGCCACAGTACTGGGCGGAACAGCGGCTGTGCCGCTTCCTGCGCGACGCATCCTGAAGCCCCGCCGGGGGCCGGTGTCACGCGGCTGACGCCCTTCTTGCACCATGAGGGTGCGAACCACGCCCCGCGGCTCCCCCGGCCCCGGACGGCCCGCACCCCGCCACCCCGTCTCCGCCACGCCCTCCGGGCGGCCCGCCCATGTCATCGCGGCCACCTGTTAACCGCGACTTTTCAATGACCTGCCGGCATACCCCGGAGGGGCGCCCGGCACGGCGGGCTCAAGCCGTCGGGTACCTGGCCGATACCTCAGACGGATTGCCGCGTCAAGACCTTGGCGCATCTGGCTTCAAAACCCCCAGGGATACGGGTCGGGCCAGGCGCATCGCCGGGCGCAGCGGCATGACGCGCACCCCGAAACGGGTGTTCGTTCAACGGTGACAACAGGAAACCAGGACGCCTTATGAAGCTCTCCAGACTGATCAGCGCAACCCTGCTCGGTTGCACGGCACTGACCGCCAACCCTCTTCACGCCAGCGAGGCCGATATCTATGCCGTGCAGTTCTCCCAGGACGGCAAGTACCTGGTGACCGGCGGCAACGGCGGCTACACCCTGGCCGACGGCGAGCAGCACAGCGGCGGCATCAAGGTCTGGAACAGCGAGAACGGCGCCCTGGTGCAGGCCATGGGGCTGCGCGACGACCTCGACAGCATCTTCGGCGACCAGTACGGCCGCGTCGGCACGCGCCGCTGGGGCATCAGCAACTTCAAGGACGTGGTACTGACCGGCTCCTGGCCGAACGGCAAGGTGGTGCTGCTGCCCAGCTCGCTGGGCCACATCGTCGGCGGCCAGACGGTCGACATCCCCGGCTTCGTCGGCGGCTACCTGGATTTCGAGAATCATCACGCCGACCGCATCGAGGTGGAATCGCTGGCCACGGAAAAAGGCAACTGCGACCCCAAGACCGGCTTCCATGACTACATCGGCCCCATCGTGCCGTCCGACAACGGCCGCTACGCCGCCATCGTGGTCAACACCTGCCACGCGGCGCGCACCGCCGACGACAGCGGCACGCGCTTCGAATACCGCTCGGACCTGCGCGTCATGGACCTGGACACCTTCAAGGTGAAGCAGTCCGTGGACCACATCGACGCGGGCGTGTATGCGCTCGGCATCAGCGACGACGGCCGCCGCGTCG
>JALSRI010000021.1 GCA_026984835.1 Thiohalobacter sp.
CTCGGCCTGCCGCTGGCGGGCGCCGCCTGGTTCTCCTGGCGCTATGCCTGGTGGCGGCCGCCGATCGACTACCGCTTTCCGCGCCTGCTGATGTACCACATGATCTCGCCGCCGCGCCCGGGCGCCCGCTTCAACGGCCTGCGGGTGGCGCCGGCACGGTTCGATCGCCAGCTCGCCTGGCTGAAAGCGCGGGGCTGGACCAGTTTCACGGTGGGGGAACTGATCGAGGCCGGCGCCGAAGTCCCGCCAAAAGCCTTCGCCATCACCTTCGACGACGGCTACGCCGACAACCTGACCGAGGCGCTGCCCATCCTGGAGCGCCACGACTGCCGCGCCACCCTGTACCTGGTGGTAGAGCGTTTCGACCGCGACTGGTCGGTGACGCGCAAGGCGCACCACGACAGCGGCGAGCTGCTGCGCGAGCCCAAGCTGTCGGACGACCAGGTGGAGCGGCTTCTGGCCTCGGGCCGCATCGAACTCGGCTCGCACGGCCTCACCCACCCGGACCTGTCGCGGCTGGACGATGCGTCGGCGCGGCACGAGCTGGTGGATTCGAAGCGCCGGCTGGAGCAGCGCTTCGGCGTGGCGGTGACCAGCTTTGCCTATCCTTTCGGCCTGTACCGGCCGGAGCAGGTGCGGCTGGTGGCGGATGCCGGCTACCGCAGCGCCGTGACCACCGACGAAGGCATCGACGATCCGCATTGCCGGGATCCATTGCGGCTGCGGCGCGTCAAGGTGAGTGGCCGCGAGGGGGAGCTGGCGTTCCGCCTGCGCATGCGCACCGGGAGGCGCGGTTGGAGACGCTGAACCTGTGCCAGGTACTGGGCGGCGCCGAGCACGGCGGCCTGGAACGCCATTTCGCCGAGCTGAGCGGTGCGCTGGCGGAGCGCGGCCACCGCGTCACGGCCATCGCCCATCCCCGCCATGTCCTGGACCTGCCGGCGACGGTCGATTTCGTGCCGCTGGACCTGGCGCGCGGCCGCCGCAACCCGTTCCTGTTGTACCGCCTGGCGCGCATCCTCCGTGAGCGGCGGCCGGACCTGGTGCACGCCCAGGCCGGCAAGGCGGCCGCCCTGCTGGCCTCGCTGCGGCGCTGGCTGCCCGGCCCGATGGTGGCGACGGTGCACAACATCAAGCGCGACCAGCGGCCGTTGCGGCGTTTCGACGCCGTGATCGCGGTCAGCCGCACGGTGGCGGCGTCGCTGCGGGAGATCGAGGCCAGCGTGGTGTACAACGGCATCCGTCCGCCGCCGGCGCCGGAGGCGGCGGTGACCGCCGTGCTGCGCGGCCGCTTCGCGCACGGCGGCCGGCCGCTGGCGCTGGCCGTCGGGCGGCTGGTGCCGGCCAAGGGCTTCGACCTGCTGCTGGAAGCCTGGCGCGGCCTGGACGCCGGCCTGCTGATCGCCGGCGAGGGACCGCTGCACGAGGCGCTCGCCGACGGCATCCGCCGCCACGGCCTGGACGACCGGGTGCGCCTGCTGGGCCAGTGCAGCGAAGTGCCGGCATTGATGGCGGCTGCCGACCTGGTGGTGATGCCGTCGCGCCACGAAGGCCTGCCCTACGTGCTGCTGGAAGCCCTGCACCTGCGCCGGCCGGTGGTCGCCAGCCGCGTGGCCGGCGCCGACGAACTGCTGCCGCCCGCCTGGCTGGCGCCGCCGGGCGATGCCGCCGGCCTGGCCGCCGTGTTGCGCCGGGCGCTGGCCGGGCCCGAAGTCCTGGCGGCGGACATGGAGCCGGCCTGGCGGCGCGCGGCCCGTTCCCTGACGCTGGAGGCCATGGCCGCCGACACCGAGGCGGTCTACCGCCGGGTGCTGCATGGCTGAGGACGCGCTGTGCGTGTGGCTGCTGTCGGACGGCCGGCCCGGTCACTACAACCAGGCGCTGGGCGTGGTGAACGCCCTGCGGCGGCTGCGGCCGCTGGAGGTGGAACGGATCGACCTGCGGCTGCGGGCCGGGTTGCTGCGCAGCCCCCTGCGCCTGCTGCTGAACGCCGGCCCGGTTCCGCCACCGGCCTGGCTGCGGCTCTTCCACCGCCTGCGGTTGCCGGCCCGGCGCCCCGATGTCATCGTCTCGGCCGGCGGCAGGACGTCCTTCGCCAATGCCTGGCTGGGGCGCCGCTACGGCGTCCCCAACCTGTTCGCGGGTTCGCTGCGCGGCCTGACGCCGCGCCTGTTCCACACCGTGCTGACCCTGGAGCCGGTGCCGGGCGCCGACAACAACCTGGTGCTGGAGGTGCCGCCCACCCGCGTCGACCCGCAGGATCTGGCGCACCGCCGGGTGGTCGGCTGCGGCGGCGACACCCCCTGCCGGGCCGTCCTGATCGGTGGCAACGGTGCCGGCTACCGCTACGGCAGGGATGACTGGCAGGCGCTGGCCCGCGTACTGGCGGAACAGGCCGAACGCCGGGGTGTGCGCTGGCTGATCGCCACCTCGCCGCGCACCGGCGCCGCGGCGCAGCGCCTGCTGCGCGACAGGCTGCCGGAGACGGCGCTGGCGGCGGCGTCCTGGCACGGCCGGGGCGGCGAGGGCGACGTGCTGGACTTCCTGGCGGCCGCCGACCGCATACTGGTCACCGAGGACAGCATGACCATGCTCGCCGAGGCCGTCAGCGCCCTCAAGCCGGTGTATGCGCTGCGCCCGGCGCAGGCGGCGCCGGACGCGCGCTACCGCGCCGTGCTGGACCGCTGGCAGGCCCGGGGGCTGGTGGCGCGGCTGCGCATCGACCGGCTCGTCGAAAGCCCCGGACGCCTGGAAGAGGCCGCCGGCCCGCCCCTGGCCCGGCCGCCGGTGGAGACGCTGGCCGGGCTGCTGCGGTTGCGGCTGGGGTGGTGATGTCCTCGCTGCGCTGACCCCATCAATAGGGATACGCCTCCCCTTCCGGGCGTGTCTTGAAACGGCGGTGGACCCACAGGTATTGCTCCGGCATTTCCCGGATCACGTCCTCGAACAGGCGGTTGAGCCTGGCCGTGGCCGCCTCGACGTCTTTGCCGGGGAAGTCCTCCAGCGCCGGGCACAGCGTCAGCAGGTAGCCCTCGCCGCCCGGCAGTCGCATCTGGAAGAAGGGCACCACGGCGGCGCCGCTCAAGGCAGCCAGCTTGGCGGTTGAAGTGAGGGTCGAGGCCGGCACGCCGAAGAAGGGCGCGAAAATGCTGTGCGAGCCGCCGTGGTTCTGGTCCGGGGCGTACCAGACCGGCAGGTTGCGCTTCAGGCTGGCCAGCAGGGCGCGGGTGTCGCTGCGCGGGATGGCCTTGTCGAAACGCCTTCGTCGGGCGTTGTGCATGACGCGTTCGAACAGGGCGTTCTTGTGCGGCCGGTACAGCACGTGGAAGGGCGCGTGCAGCGCCAGCAGGCGGCCGCCGATCTCCAGCGTCGTGAAATGGGCGCTGAGCAGGATGACGCCCCTGCCGCCTGCCAGCGCCGCCTGCAGGTGTTCCAGGCCGGTGATCTGCGCCTTGTCGTGCAGCCGCCGTTCACGGCCCCACCAGCACAGCGCGGTCTCCACCACGCCGCGGCCCAGTGAGGAAAAATGCCGGCGCAGCAGCCTGCGCCGCGCGGCGGCGTCGAGTTCCGGGAAGCACAGCGCCAGGTTGACGGCGGCGATGTGGCGCCGCCGGCGGCCGAGGCGCCAGGCCAGCGCGCCGATGAGGTCGCCGCAGGCCATCTGCGCCCGGTACGGCAGGCGCGTCACCCCCCTGAGCAGCCCGAGGGCGAGCCAGGTCGGCCAGTAGCGGGGCGCGAGCAGGGCGAGGGTGCCGGTTGGCGGGCGGGTGTGCACGACGGCCGATTGTATCAGACCGGCGCGGTGCTATGATCGGCGGCCATGCCCCGCCCTCACCCGTTCACCGTCGGCCCGCGCCCATGAGACGCCTGTACACCGGGCTCTTGTATGCCGCGGTGCCTGTCGTGCTGGCGCGCTTGCTGTGGCGCGGCCGCCGCGACCCGCACTACCGGCAGCGCTGGCGCGAACGTTTCGGTTACGGGCCGGTCGTGGGCGGCGGCGGCATCTGGTTGCACGCGGTGTCGGTGGGCGAGGTGCGCGCCGCCGAGCCGCTGGTACGGGAACTGCTGGAACGCTGTCCCGGCGTCCCCCTGCACCTGACCACGGTGACGCCGACCGGCGCCGGGCTGGCGGCGCGGCTGTTCGGGGAGCGCATCACCTCGAGCTACCTGCCCTGGGATCTGCCCGGCGCCGTCGGCCGCTTCCTGGACCGGGTGCGGCCGGCGCTGGCGCTGGTGATGGAGTCCGAGCTGTGGCCCAACCTGTTTCACGCCTGCGGGGCGCGCGGCATTCCGCTGTGCCTGCTGAACGCGCGCCTGTCCGCGTTGTCGCTGCAGCGCTACCGGCGCGTGGCGGGCCTGGCGCGCGCCACCTTGGGCAACGCCACCCTGGTGGCGGCCCGGGGGCCGGCGGATGCGCAGCGTTTCCTGCAGCTGGGCGCCGACGGGGTACGGGTGGTCGGCAATCTCAAGTTCGAGCAGCCGGCCGCCGGACCGGCGCCGCCCGCCGTGCAGCGCTGGCGCGGCGGGCGGCCGGTGTGGCTGGCGGCCAGTACCCACGCCGGCGAGGAGGGGCAGGTGCTCGAGGCGTTTGCGGGCCTGGGCGGCGATGTGGCCCTGCTGCTGGTACCGCGCCACCCCGAGCGCGCGCAGGAGGTCAGGGCGCTGTGCCGCAAGCAGGGCTTCGACGCGGCCTTGTCGAGCGAGGGCGGTGACGCCGGCAGCGCCGTGATGGTGGTCGACAGCCTCGGCGACCTGCCGGCGTTGTTCGCGGCCGCCGACGTCGCCTTTCTGGGCGGCAGCCTGGTGCCGCACGGGGGCCACAACCCCCTGGAAGCGGCCGCCGTCGGCGTGCCGGTGGTGACGGGGCCGGCGGTGGCGAATTTCGAGGACGTCTACCGGTCGCTGGAGGATGTCGGGGCGGCGCGCCGGGTGGACGATGCCGGCGCCCTGGCCGCCGCCGTGCGCCTGTGGCTCGACGACGGGTCGGCGCGCCTGCGGGCCGGCGCGGCGGGGCGGGCGGTGATGCGGCAGAGCCGCGGCGCGCTGGCCGCGACGCTGGCCCTCATCGAGCCGCTGCTGCCGGCGCCGCCCCGCCAATGACCCGGACACCCGTCCACCCCCGTTGTAGGAGCGGGCTTGCCCGCGATGGCGGTGGCCACCGAACCGTCATTCCCGGCTGCGCCGGGATCGCGGGCAAGCCCGCTCCTACAACGGAGCGTCGGCCGGCAACGGAGCGTCGGCCGGCAACGGAGCGTCGGCCGGCAACGGAGCGTCGGCCGGCAACGGAGCGTCGGCCGGCAACGGAGCGTCGGCCGGCAACGGAGCGTCGGCCGGCAACGGAGCGTCGGCCGGC
>JALSRI010000022.1 GCA_026984835.1 Thiohalobacter sp.
CCAGGCCGGATCGCCCGGCAGACCGAAGCGGCTGCGCAGCAGGCTCCGGTTGCGGGCCACGTGCGCCGGCCGGTCGCCGACATGGGCGGCCAGGTTGAAGCCGTCCCAGGGTGGCCGGCTGACACCCCCGACCCGGGTGGTGGTCAGGGCGCGCACGGCGGGCGGCGCCGGCCAGTCCGGGCGCAGCGCGTCCATCTCAGTCCTGCGTCCCGGCGGCATCCCGGTCGGCGCGCAGCGTCTCGACCAGCGCGCGCAGGTCGGCCGGCAACGGTGATTCCCAGCCCAGCACTTCGCCGCTCGACGGGTGCTGCAATTCGAGCCGGGTGGCGTGCAGGGCCTGGCGCCGGAAGGCGCGCAACACCTGCGCCAGCGCAGCGCCGGCGCCGGCCGGGATGCGCAGGCGCCCGCCATACACCGGGTCACCCACCAGCGGGCTGTGGCGCCAGGCCAGGTGGACGCGGATCTGGTGGGTGCGGCCGGTCTCCAGCCGCACCCGCAGCAGGCTGTGCGCGCGGAAGCGTTCCTCGACGCGGTAGTGCGTCACGGCCGGCTTGCCGCCTTCCACCACCGCCATGCGCAGGCGATCGCGCGGGTGGCGGCCGATGTTCGCCTCGATGGTGCCGCCGGCCGGCAGCACGCCCTGCACCACGGCGAGATATTCCCGCTTCACAGTGCGCGCCTGCAGTTGTTCGACCAGCGACTTGTGGGCCGCCAGGTTGCGCGCCACCACCAGCAGGCCGCTGGTGTCCTTGTCCAGGCGGTGCACGATGCCGGCGCGCGGCACCTGCGCCAGGTCGGGATCCAGGTGCAGCAGCGCGTTCTGCAGCGTACCGTCCCGGTTGCCGGCGGCCGGATGCACCACCAGCCCGGCGGGCTTGTCGATCACCAGCAGGTCGTCGTCCCGGTGCACCACGGCCAGTTCGATGGCCTGGGCCCGGACTTCGGTTTCGACCGGCATTTCCGCCTCCACCGTCACCTGCTCGCCGCCGACGACCCGCTGCCTGGCCTTGCACGGCCCGCCGTCCAGGCGCACCTCGCCGCGTTTCAACCACTGCTGCAGGCGGCTGCGGGAATAGTCCGGAAACAGCGCCGCCAGCGCCTGGTCCAGCCGGCGCCCGGCCTGATCCGCCGGTATGCGGCCTTCGAGCTGTACGTGTCGGTTCATGTGAATAGAGGGCCGTTGATGACAGGTGGGGGCGACGGGCTTACAATCGCCCTTCACACCCCACCGGACTGGATACCCGAAGCTCATGCGCTTGTCGAGCCTTGTTCCCCTTGTGCTGCTGTTGTTGCTGGCGGGCTGCGCCACCACCCTGGAAGACCCGCTGGACAAGCTGTCGGCGGACCAGCTCTACGGCCAGGCCAAGGAAGCGCTGGAGGCGGGCGACTACCAGACCGCCATCGACGCCTTCGAGAAACTGGAGGCGCGTTTCCCGTTCGGCAAGTACGCCCAGCAGGCCCAGCTGGAGATCGCCTACGCCTACTACAAGTTCGATGAGCCGGATTCGGCCATCGCCACCATCGACCGCTTCATGCGCAACAACCCCGGCCACCCGCACCTGGACTACGCCCTGTACCTGCGCGGCCTGGTCAACTACAACCGGGGCTCGGACATCCTCGACCGCTTCGTCGACCGCAAGCCCTCGGAGCGCGACACCCGCGCCCTGCGCGAATCCTTCAACGATTTCACCCGCCTGATCAAGCAGTACCCGGACAGCAAGTACGCGGAAGACGCCCGCAAGCGGGTGATCTTCCTGCACAACAGCCTGGCGGAGTACGAGATCAACGTGGCCAACTACTACATGAAGCGGGGCGCCTGGGTGGCGGCCGTGAACCGGGCCCGCTACGTGATCGAGAACTACCAGCGCACGCCGGCCGCGCAGGAAGCGCTCAAGGTGCTGGTGCGCGCCTATACCCGGCTGGGCATGCAGGACCTGGCGCGCGATGCCCAGCGGGTGCTGGACGCCAACATCGAAGGGCGGTGAATTCAGATGGCGTCCTGATCGGTCTCGCCGGTGCGGATGCGCACCACCTTCTCGACCGCCGACACGAAGATCTTGCCGTCACCGATCTTGCCCGTCTGCGCGGCGCGGGTGATGGTCTCCATGCAGCGGTCCAGGTCTTCTTCCCTGACCACGATTTCCAGTTTCACCTTGGGCAGGAAGTCCACCACGTACTCGGCGCCGCGATAGAGTTCCGTGTGACCCTTCTGGCGCCCGAACCCCTTGACCTCGATGGCGGTCATGCCGGTGATGCCGATCTCCGACAGCGCCTCGCGCACGTCGTCCAGCTTGAACGGCTTGATGACGGCTTCGATCTTCTTCATTGGTTCTGCCCCCTGGTTTCGGTTGGTGCCGGGAAGCGTAACACTACCCCGGTCGATCGCAAAGATCGAACCCCGGCCGGCGCGCGATCAGGCCTTGCGTGAACGCAACTGGGCCTCCAGGTAGCCGGAGGTGATGGGGTAACGGCGGTCGCGTCCGAAGGCGCGCTGGCTGATGCGCACCCCGGGCGGGGCCTGGCGGCGCTTGTATTCGTTGCGCGCCACCAGGGTCACCACGCGCCGCACCGTGGCCTCGTCGAAGCCCTCCGCCACCAGGTCCTCGATGCTCTTGTCCTGCTCGATGTAGCCTTCCAGGATGGGGTCCAGTATCTCGTAGGGCGGCAGGCTGTCTTCATCCTTCTGGTCGGGCGCCAGTTCCGCCGAGGGGGGGCGCTCCAGCACCCGCTGCGGGATCACCCGGCCCAGGCCGTTGCGGTATTCGCACAGCCGGTAGACCATCAGCTTGGGCACGTCCTTGATGGGCGCGAAGCCACCGGCCATGTCGCCATACAGGGTCGCGTAACCCACCGCCATCTCGCTCTTGTTGCCGGTGGTCAGCACCATGCGGCCCTGCTTGTTGGACAACGCCATCAGGATCACGCCGCGGCAGCGCGCCTGGATGTTTTCCTCGGTGACGTCCGGCTGCGTACCGCGAAAGGCATCGGCCAGCACGTCGAGAAAGGACCGGAACACCGGCTCGATGGGGATCACCCGGTAGTCCACGCCCAGCGCCCGAGCCTCGGCGCGGGCATCCTCCAGGCTCATGTCGGCGGTGTAGCGCGACGGCATCATCACCGCCTCGACCCGCTCCGCGCCGATGGCGTCCACGGCGATGGCCAGGGTCAGGGCCGAATCCACGCCGCCCGACAGCCCCATCACCACCCCGGGAAAACCGTTCTTCTCTATATAGTCGCGCACCCCCAGCACCAGCGCCTGGTAGATGCCGGCGATCTCGTCCGGGTGGGGGACCACCTCGCCGGGCAGCGGCCGCGGCCAGCCGTCGTGCAGGCCGATGTCCACCGGATACAGGCCCTCGGTGCAGGCCGGCGCGCGCCGCACGATGCGGCCGTCGGTGTCGGTGACGAAGGACTCGCCGTCGAACACCAGCTCGTCCTGGCCGCCGACCAGGTTCACGTACACCACCGCGCAGCCGGTTTCGGCCACCCGGGCCGCCACCACCGACTCGCGCAGCCCGGCCTTGCCGACATGGAAGGGCGAGGCGTTGAGATTGACCAACAGCCGCGCGCCGGCGGCCCTGGCCCAGGCGGCCGGCTCCGGCATCCAGATGTCCTCGCAGATGCTGATGCCGAGCGGGACGCCCTTGACGGTGGCCACCGCATACCCCTCGCCCGGCACGAAATAGCGCTTTTCGTCGAACACACTGTAGTTGGGCAGGTGATGCTTGCGGCAGCGCGCCACCACGTGACGTTCGAAGATCAGGGAGGCGGCGTTGTAGCGCGCCTGCCCCTCCTGCTCCGGGTGACCGATCAGCAGGTGGATGCCGCGCACCTCGGCCAGCAGCCGGTGCAGGGCCGCGTCCACCATCTCCTGCAGCCGGGGACGCAGCAGCAGATCCTCGGGCGGATAGCCGGTCAGCGCCAGCTCGGGAAACACGACGAGATCGGCGCCCAGCTCGTCGCGCGCACGAATGGCCAGCTCGATGACCTTGTCGGTGTTGCCGGGCACGTCGCCGACCAGCAGGTTGCACTGCGCCATGACCAGGCGCAGGGGGGCATCCGCCCGGGCGCCGCGGCCGCTCACGAAGCCGACAGGACGGCCTGCATGCGCGCGCCCATGTCGGCCGGCGAGCGCACCACCGCCACGCCGGCCGCCTCCAGCGCCGCGAACTTGGCCGCCGCCGTGCCCTTGCCACCGCTGATGATGGCGCCGGCGTGCCCCATGCGCTTGCCGGGCGGCGCCGTGACGCCGGCGATGTAGGCCACCACCGGCTTGCTGACGCGGGCGCGGATGTAGTCGGCCGCGTCTTCCTCGTCGCTGCCGCCGATCTCGCCCACCAGGATGATGCCGCGCGTGGCCGGATCCGCCTCGAAGCGCTCCAGGCAATCGATGAAGCCGAGACCGTGGATGGGGTCGCCGCCGATGCCCACGCAGGTACTCTGGCCCAGGCCGGCCTGGGTGGTCTGGTACACGGCCTCGTAGGTGAGCGTGCCGGAGCGCGACACGATGCCGATGCCGCCCGGGGCGTGGATGGCGCCCGGCATGATGCCGATCTTGCATTCGCCGGGGGTGATGATGCCGGGGCAGTTGGGCCCGATGAGTTTCACCTCGCTGCCGGTCAGCGCGGCGTTCACTTTCAGCATGTCCAGCACCGGGATGCCCTCGGTGATGCACACCACCACGCGGATGCCGGCGTCGGCCGCCTCCAGGATGGCGTCGGCCGCGAACGGCGCCGGCACATAGATCATGGTCGCCTCGGCGCCGGTTTCGCGCACCGCGTCGTGGACGGTGTCGAACACCGGCAGGCCGAGGTGGGTCTGGCCGCCCTTGCCGGGCGTCACGCCGCCCACCATGCGCGTGCCGTAGGCGATGGCCTGCTCGGAGTGGAAGGTGCCCTGGCGGCCGGTGAAGCCCTGGCAGATGACCCGGGTGTCCTTGTCGACCAGGATGCTCATCGGGCGGCCTCCACCACTTTCTGCGCCGCGTCGGTGAGGCCCTCGGCGGCGATCAGGTTGAGGCCGGATTCCGCCAGCAGCCGCCGGCCGCGCTCGACGTTGGTGCCCTCCAGGCGCACCACCACCGGCAACTCCAGGTGCACCTCCTGCACCGCCCGGATGATGCCCTCGGCGATCAGGTCGCAGCGCACGATGCCGCCGAAGATATTGACCAGGATGGCGCGCACCTTGGCGTCCGACAGGATGAGCTTGAAGGCCTCCGCCACCCGTTCGG
>JALSRI010000023.1 GCA_026984835.1 Thiohalobacter sp.
GAGGCACCGGATCAAGGCGCAGCCCGCCGGTGATGGCGCGCCTACTGGTAGATGCGGCCCTTGTGCCGCAACCAGCCGTCCGGGTGGCGGCCGGCCGGGTCATGGTGTGTCCAGTGGACGACGCCGCCGCGGTTGCTCCATTCGTATTCGCCGTAGAAGGCCACCACGTCGCCCTCGCGCAGCGACCCGATACGGGGCGCCAGATCGATATTGTGGGCGACCAGCACGGTCGGCCCGTTGCGGACGCGCAGCACGAACCGCTGGTGGCGGCTGCCGTCGCGGTCGTCCGGCAACACCCGGAGGACCACCCCCTCGTCGTGCACCTGGACCCCGTCGAGACGCGCCTCGAAGGCCCGGCGCACACTGTCGTCGGCCACGCCGGCCTGCTCTGCCGTGGCGGCCGGCGGCGTGGACCGGCTGTCGGCGCCGAGCGGCTGCCCCTCCGTCCACCAGGTATAGGCGCCGACCGCCAGCGCGATCAGCAGCGCAAGGGTCCGCCGTTGTGGTTTTCTGCGTATTCTCACAACCCGTTCTCCCCGATGCCTGCCCGGCATCGCCCGTTGCCGCCTAGCGTGCCAGATAATCCAGCACGATGCCCGCAAATACGGCCGCGCCCAGCCAGTTGTTGTTGAGAAAGGCCTGGAAGCAGCGCGCCGGTTCACGCCGCCGGATGAGGTACTGCTGGTAGAGCGACAGGCCGGCGGCCAGCAGCACGCCCAGGTAGTAGTAGCCCTGCAGGCCCGCCTCCTGGCCGACCAGCACCAGGGTGAACAGGAACAGTACCTGCAGCACGGCGAGGATCAGGCGATCGGACTCCCCGAACAGGATGGCGGTGGAGCGCACCCCGATCTGCAGGTCGTCGTCGCGGTCGACCATGCCGTACATCGTATCGTAGACCGTCGCCCACAGCACCGTGGCGACGAACAGCAGCCAGGCGAGCTTTGGCACGCCGCCGGTCTGGGCGGCGAAGGCCATGGGCACCGCCCAGCCGAAGGCCGCGCCCAGGACCACCTGCGGCAGGTGGGTGTAGCGCTTCATGAATGGATAGGCGGTGGCCAGTACGGCACCGCCCAGCGACAGCAGGACGGTGAGCCGGTTCAGCAGCAGCACCAGCCCGAAGGCGGCCAGGCACAACAGCGCGAACAGTCCCAGCGCCTCGCGCGGACTGACCCGGCCGGCGGCGAGGGGGCGGTCGCGGGTGCGCGCCACGTGGGGGTCGAAACCGCGATCGGCGTAGTCGTTGATGACGCAGCCGGCCGAGCGCATCAGCACCACCCCCAGCACGAAAACCAGCAGCACCTTCGGATCGGGCTGCCCGGCGCCGGCCAGCCACAGCGCCCACAGCGTCGGCCACAGCAGCAGGAAGATCCCGATGGGGCGGTGCAGCCGCATCAGCAGCGCATACTGGACGAGTCGTTCCTTGAGTCGGCTGGCGGACATGGGGAAGATTGTACAGGCCGGGCCCCGGATCAGTCCCGCTCGCCGAGGCCCGGCAGGAAGACCTCACTCACCAGCAGCGGTTTGCCACCGATGCGGAACACCGAGCGCCGCCCCCAGATGGCGGCCGGCCGCCGCCGCAGCCCGGATACGGCCGT
>JALSRI010000024.1 GCA_026984835.1 Thiohalobacter sp.
ATCAGTCCCGCTCGCCGAGGCCCGGCAGGAAGACCTCACTCACCAGCAGCGGTTTGCCACCGATGCGGAACACCGAGCGCCGCCCCCAGATGGCGGCCGGCCGCCGCCGCAGCCCGGATACGGCCGTAGCGTACATCTGCTCGCCGCGGCGGATGCGGGCCAGTTCCACCGGCCCGCGCCGCATACCGGGGTCGGCGAACAGGAAGGCGCCCAGCGGCCGCTCGCCCAGGTGGGCGAGACGCCGCTGCGGCCCGCGCAGGGAACTGGCGGGAATGATGGTGCGGGCATACACCCAGGGCTCGCCGTCGCACAACAGTTGCACCTCCCGCACCAGGGCCCGCTCACCGGCGCGCATGCCCAGCACCCTCTGCTCGTCCAGGCGCGGCCTGGCCCAGCCCTGACCCAGCACCCGCACCCGGAACGCGCCGCAACAGACCCGGCGGATGCGCGCGGTGAGCGAGTCGGTATCCAGCAGCCAGCCAGCCAGCGGCGTCGGGATGCGGCTGCGCAGCCACTGGTGCTGGGGACGCCAGCGCGGCGGCTGGCGGTGTGGAGGCTTGGGCACGTCTGGGGTCCGCTGGGCTTTGCCAAAGTCGGCGATTATACACGTAGCCACGCCGGGAACTGGCGCACAGCGGCGACGAGAGGCCGATCACGACTGCGGAGTCCGGTGCGGGTGCCACGGCGTCGCTGTGAACAGGATCACGGCCGGCGCCGCCGCAGCACCGCACACTGGTTCCCGGCGCAACCGACCCGGACAGGGAGAAAGCACAATGAACAGACAGGTGCGGACGGACAGATATTCGAAGCAGCCGCGGCGCGGCACCCGGCTGCGTGACCGGCTGGCCGGCCTGGGCGAGCGCGTGCCGCTGCTGCGCAGCCTGTGGCTGGCCGGCCTGGCCGGCGCCGGCGACCTGGCGCTGCTGGGCGTGCCGGTGTTCGCACTCGCCAACACCGCCGGCTTCTTCTGGATGCTGTCGGTGGCCAGCTCGCCGGCCAGCTGGCTGCTGGTGGAGATCTTCGGCGCCCAGGCGGCACTTGGGCTGCTGCTCGGTGCCCACCAGCTGCTCACCGCGCCGGCGCCGCCGGCGGGCGTCGAGATCGGTCGCGACCGGGCGCCGCTGTTGTTCGAACTGGTCGAACGCCGCCTGGCCCAGTACCACCTGCCGCGGGTCGATCACATCCGCCTGACCACCGACGCGGCGCTGCGCTGGGTGGCGACGCCGCGGCGCATCCTGCCCGGCGCCAACCGCCATACGCTGTGCATCGGCCTGCCGCTGCTGTTCTTCCTGTCCGACAAGCAGTTCCACGCCCTGCTGCGCAGCACCCTGGCCCAGTGGGACTGGCGCCAACGGCCGTTGGACACCTGGATCCGCCGCCGCGCCGCCGGCTGGGCCCGGTTCTCGGAGGCCTGCGCGGCGCCAGTGGGTCTGCCCGGCGCCGCGCTGCTGACACGCCCGGTCCAGGCCTTCGCAAGGCTGCTCGGCGCGCGGGCCGCCGAAACCGTCGACCGCCTGGACCTGGTGCGTGACGCCTGCACCCGTGAAGTGCTGGACGACGAGCAGCTCCTGGCCCTGCTGGCCGCGGAAGCCGTCTGCGCGGCCTACCTCGAACACCGCTTCTGGCCCATGATCGAGGCCGCCGCCGAGCGCACACCGGAGCCGGTGCTGAAGCCGTTCTCGAACTTCGGCGTCTTCCTGGAGCGCATGCTGTGCCGCGAGGAGGCGGACCGCTGGCTGCTGCGGACGCTGGCGCAACCGGCATCCCAGGCCAGACACCACTGCGGCCTGCGTCATCGCCTGGACGTGCTGGGCTATCAGCGGCTGCACTGGCCCGGTCTGCCCGAGCAGACCGCTTTCCACGCCCTGTTCGGCCACCAGGCCCGGTCCACGGCCCAGGAACTGGACCGCTGGTGGCAGGGCCGGGTGAGGGACGAATGGCGGGCCCGCTATGCGTGCTTCCACGCCGAGCAGTCCCGCTTCCGCCGCCTGCACGAGGCCGCCGCGCGCGCGCCGCTGAGCGGCGCCCGGGCCCGTGACTACGTGAAGCTGGCAGACCGCTTCCTGTCGCCCGCAGACGCACTGCAGGCCGTGCGCACGGCCTGGCTCAACAACCAGGGCGACCCGGCGCTGTGCTTCGACTGCGGCCGCCGCCTGCTCGTGGCCGGTGACGAACAGGGCGTGGCGGCCATCGAGACCGCCATACAGATCGACCAGGCCTGGGCCAACGAAGGCGCCGCCCTCATCAGCGAGTTCGAGCGCCGCCACCGCGACGGCGTCCGCACCCGCAAACTGTACGCCGTCGGCCAGGCCTGACCCCGGGGCCACCCGGCCTGACCCCGGGGCCACCCCTGACCCCGGGGGCACACCCTACCTGTAGGAGCGGGCTTGCCCGCGATGGCAATGGCCGCCGAACGGTCATTGCCGGCTGCGCCGGGATCGCGGGCAAGCCCGCTCCTACAGGTGCCGGATGCCGGGTGCCGGGTGCCGGGTGCCGGGTGCCGGATGCCGGATGCCGGATGTCGGCTGCCGGATGCGGGATGCGGGATGCGGGATGCCGGGTGCCGGGTGTCAGGTGCCGGGTGCCGGGTGTCGGGTGTCGGGTGTCAGGTGCCGGATGCCGGGTGCCGGGCGTCGGCCCCGGGGCGGCGGGCGACAGGCAGGGCGCTGGCTCACACCTGTCCGTAGCGGACCGTGTGCCCCAGCCAGCGGCGGATCAGCGGTTGTACATGAGCAGGATAACGCTGCGCCAGCAGCCCGGCTGCCTGCTCGACCTGCTCCAGCAGCCCCTGGTCGCGCAGCAGGTCGGCGATATGGAACTGCATCTCGCCGGTCTGGCGGGTGCCCAGCACCTCACCGGGGCCGCGCAGCTCCAGGTCGCGGCGGGCGATCTCGAAACCGTCGTTGCTGTCGCGCAGCACCGCCAGGCGCTCGCGCGCCAGCCGCCCCAGCGGACCGTGGTACAGGAGCACACAGCTGCTCTCGCCGCTGCCGCGCCCCACCCGGCCGCGCAACTGGTGCAGCTGCGCCAGGCCCAGGCGTTCCGCATTCTCGATGATCATGAGCGTGGCGTTGGGCACATCGACGCCCACCTCGATGACCGTGGTGGCCACCAGCAGGTCGATGTCGCCGCGCTTGAATGCCTGCATGCGTTCGGCCTTGTCGGCCGGTTTCAGACGGCCGTGCACCAGCCCCACGCGCAGGCCGGGCAGCGCCCCGGCCAGGCGCGCCGCCGTATCTTCGGCGGCCTGGCACTGCAGGCTTTCCGACTCCTCGATGAGGGTGCACACCCAGTAGGCCTGGCGACCCGCGCCGCAGGCCTCACGCACGCGCTGCACCACCTCGTCACGGCGGCTGTCGGGCAGGGCCACGGTGCGCACCGGCGTGCGGCCCGGCGGCAGCTCGTCGATGACGGAGGTGTCCAAATCGGCGTAGATGGCCATGGCCAGGGTGCGCGGGATGGGCGTGGCGGTCATGATGAGCTGGTGCGGGTGCGCGACGCCGTCACGGCCCTTGTCGCGCAACGCCAGGCGCTGGTGGACGCCGAAGCGGTGCTGTTCGTCGATCACCACCAGGCCCAGGCGCTCGAACAGCACATCGTCCTGGAACAGGGCGTGGGTGCCGACCACCACCGGCGTCTCGCCCGCCGCCAGCGCGTCGAGCTGGCGCCGGCGCGCCTTGCCCTTGAGGCGCCCCGACAGCCAGCCGGTGACGACGCCGAGCGGCTCGAACCAGCCGCGGAAACTGGCCAGGTGCTGCTCGGCCAGCAGCTCGGTGGGCGCCATCACCGCCACCTGGCAACCGGCCGCCACCGCCTGCAGCACGGCGGCGGCCGCCACCACCGTCTTGCCGGAGCCGACGTCGCCCTGCACCAGCCGCATCATGGGATGCGGGCGCGCCAGGTCGGCGGCGATGTCGGCCACCACCCGGTGCTGGGCAGCAGTCGGCTCGAATGGCAGCGCGGCCAGGAAGCGCTGCACCAGTTCACTGCCGGGCGACAGCGGCGGTGCCCGGTGCAGGCGTGCCCGCTCCCGAACCTGGCGCAGGCTCAGGTGGTGGGCCAGCAGTTCCTCGAAGGCCAGCCGCTGCTGGGCCGGGTGGCGGCCCTGCTCCAGGGCCTCGAGTTCCACGCCGGGCGGCGGACGGTGCACGTAGCGCAGCGCCGCATGCAGGTCGGTCATGTGCAACTGCTTGAGCAGGTCGGCCGGCAGCCAGTCCGGCAGCAGGCCGCCGTCCAGCCGCGCCAGCGCCTGCTCGGTGAGCTTGCGCAGGGTGAGCTGGTGTACGCCCTCGGTGGTGGGATAGAGCGGTGTCAGCCGGTCTTCGGTGCCGCTGTCACCATCGCCGTTCAGGCGCTGGTACTCGGGATGCACCATCTCCAGGGTGGCGGGACCGCTACGCACCTCGCCGAAGAAGCGGAAGCGGGCGCCACGCGCGAAGCCCTGCTGCTGTGCGGCACTGAAATGGAACAGGCGGATGGTCAGGCTGCCGGTGCCGTCGCTGACCCGCACCAGCAGGCTGCGGCGGCGGCCGTAGCGGATCTCGGCCAGGTCCACGTCGGCCTCGACCACGGCGCGGTCGCCGGGCCGCAGGGCGCCGATGGGGCTGACGCGGGTGCGATCCTCATAGCGCCGCGGCAGGTGGAACAGCAGGTCCTGCACGGTCTCGATGCCCAGCGCCGCCAGCCGCTGCGCCGAGCGCGGACCGACCCCACGCAGCACGCTGACCGGCAGGGCGTCCAGCCCCTGTTCGGTGGCGCTCGCCTGCGGCACGGGTTCGCTCACCTGGCCCGTGGCAACCCCGTCAGCCGCCCAGCACCAGGATGGCGTCCATCTCCACCTCCGCGCCCTTGGGCAACGCCGCCACGCCGACCGCGGCGCGGGCCGGGTAGGGCTCGTGGAAGTACTCGGCCATCACCTGGTTGACCAGCGGGAAGTGGCCCAGATCGGTGAGAAAGATATTGAGCTTGGCGATGTCGGCCAGCGACCCGCCAGCCGCCCCGGCCACCGCCGCCAGGTTGTCGAACACCCGGCGCACCTGCGCCTCCATGTCGCCGTCGACCAGCTCCATGGTGTCAGGCACCAGCGGGATCTGGCCCGACAGATAGACGGTATCGCCGCAGCGCACCGCCTGCGAATAGGTGCCGATGGCCTGCGGGGCCTTGTCGGTGTGAACGATCTCTCTTGCCATGGGAGTTCCTTCTTTGAACGGTTTTTATTCAACCACGAAGGCGCACAAAGGGAAAAACCTTTATTAACCGCGAAGGAAAAATATAGTTAGAAAACCATTCAAAAATCTTTTCCTTAGCGTTCCTTCGCGTCCTTCGCGGTAAAAAGATTCTTTTAAGGTTTCCTTGGTTTTCCCTTGTGCGCCTTTGTGCGCCTTGGTGGTTGAATTGCAACAGTAACAGCACACAACAACCTAATGCTTCACCCGGCTGACGCGCATCACCGAGGGCAGCTTGCGAATGCAGCGCATGACACGCGCCAGGTGGCGGCGGTCCTTGACGGCGACGACGAAATGCAGCGAGGTGTCCAGCCCGTCGCGTTCCTCGATGTTGACATTCTCGATGTTGGAGCCGGCCTGCGAGATGCTGGCGGCGATGGTGGCCAGCACGCCGCGCTGGTTGGAGACGTCGACGCGGATCTCGGCCGGGAACTCGCCGTCGATGCTGTCCTGCCACTCGACGTCGATCCACTTGTCGGGCCGGCTGCGCAGCTCGCCCAGGTTCTTGCATACCTCGCGGTGGATCACCAGGCCGCGGCCGGCGCTGATGAAGCCGACGATGGCATCGCCCGGAATGGGCCAGCAGCAGCGCGCGAAGTGCACCACCAGGCCCTCGGTGCCGCGGATGGCCAGCGGTTGTGTCTCGCCGGCCTGTTCGGCCGGTGCATTGTCCTCGCCGGGCACCAGGCGCCGCGCCACCAGCATGGCCATGCGGTTGCCGAGGCCGATGTCGGAAAACAGGCTGTTCTCGGCCTCGAAGCCGCAGTCGTGGAGGACGGCTTTCATCTGCTCCGGGCCGATGGCTTCCAGTGCGCTGCCCAGCTCGTGCAGCGCCTTGTCCAGCATGCGCCGCCCCAGGTCCACCGCTTCGTCCTGGCGCAGGTTCTTCAGGTAATGGCGGATATTGGAACGCGCCTTGGCGGTGGTGACGAAATTGAGCCAGGCCGGATTGGGATGGGCGCCGGTGGCGGTGATGATCTCCACGGTCTGGCCGTTCAACAGCGGCGTGCGCAAGGGCGCCAGGCGCCGGTCGATCTTGGCGGCGATGCAGGTATTGCCCACGTCGGTGTGTACGGCGTAGGCGAAATCCACCGCCGTGGCGCCGCGCGGCAGCTCCATGATCTCGCCGGCCGGCGTGAACACGTAGACCTCGTCCGGGAACAGATCGATCTTGACATTCTCCAGGAATTCCAGCGAGTCGCCGGCGTTCTGCTGCATCTCCAGCAGTTCGCGCAGCCATTCGCGGGCGCGCGCCTGGGCGTTGTTGCCGGACCCGTCGCCGGACTTGTACAGCCAGTGGGCGGCGATGCCGGATTCGGCCACCCGGTCCATGTCCTCGGTGCGGATCTGCACCTCGATGGGGACGCCGTAGGGGCCGAACAGCACGGTATGCAGCGACTGGTAGCCGTTGGACTTGGGAATGGCGATGTAGTCCTTGAACTTGCCCGGCACCGGCTTGTACAGGTTGTGCATCAGGCCCAGCACCCGGTAGCAGGTGTCGACGTCCTCGACGATGATGCGGAAGGCATAGACATCGAACACGTCGCGGAACGAACCGGCGCGGCCGCGGATCTTCTTGTACAGGCTGTAGAGGTGCTTCTCCCGGCTCAGCAGGCGGCAGTTGAGCCCCTCCTGCACCAGTCGCTGGCCGATGGCGGACTCGATCTTGTGCAGGATCTCCTTGCGGTTGCCGCGCGCGCGCCGCACCGCCTCGGCCAGCACCCGGTAGCGCATCGGGTAGTGGGCGGCGAAGCCCAGCTCCTCCAGTTCCAGGCGCACCTGGTTCATGCCCAGGCGGGCGGCGATGGGAGCGTAGATCTCCAGCGTCTCGCGGGCGATGCGGCGGCGCTTGTCGGGCCGCATCACGCCCAGGGTGCGCATGTTGTGCAGGCGGTCGGCCAGCTTGACCAGGATGACGCGGATGTCGCGCACCATGGCCAGCATCATCTTGCGGAAGTTCTCGGCCTGGGCCTCGGCCTGGCTGCCGAACTCGATCTGGGTCAGCTTGCTGACGCCGTCCACCAGCTCGGCGATCTCTTCGCCGAACTCGGCGACGATCTTCTCCTTGGGGATGTCGGTGTCTTCGATGACGTCGTGCAGGATGGCGGCGATGAGGCTCTGGTGGTCCATGTGCATGCCGGCCAGGATGCGCGCCACCTCGATGGGGTGGTAGATGTAGGGTTCGCCCGACAGGCGGTGCTGGCCGGCGTGGGCCTCGGCGCCGAACAGATAGGCGCGGTAGACCTCCCTGACCTGCTCCTTCGGCAGGTAGGTCTCCAGCAGGTCGCACAGGTCGCTGATCAGGAAGCGCGGCGCCTGCCTGTCATCGATGGTCGCAGGTACCCCCATAGAAGACGTGGTTATCTCGTGTCGTGCCCCGATCCGCAATCATAGGCCAATTGGGTCCGGCACGACAGCCGGCCGGTCCTTGCTGCCGCCTGCGCCTAGAAAAACAAATAAACCGCCAAGACGCCAAGAGCGCCAAGAACCCCTTTCTCGTGTTTCCCGGCTCCGCGCGAAGCGCGTGAGCCGGAAAGCGATGAAGTGCTTGGCGCTCTTGGCGTCTTGGCGGTTTATTTTCTTTCCCGAGGATCAAACGGCGGGGTTCGCTGCGCCCACCCCACCCCGCGGGTGTCGGGATCAGCCTTCGGTTTCGTTGCCCTGTTCGGGCTCGGCGGGAGGGCTCTGGGGCTGTTCCTCGCCTGCGGACTCCAGGCCGGCGGCCAGGTGGGCGCGAATCTCGGCGGCCAGTTCGTCCTCGAGCTCCGAGGCGGCCGTCTCTTCCTTGACGTTCTCCTCCTCGTCGAGGATGGCCGGGGTGATGTAGTTCTCGGCGATCTCGCGCAGCGCCACCACGGTCGGCTTGTCGTTCTCCCAGTCGACGTAGGGCTGGGCACCGCGGGCCAGCTGGCGGGCGCGCTTGGTGGCCACCAGCACGAGCTGGAAGCGGTTGTCGACCTTGTCGAGACAGTCTTCTACGGTGATGCGGGCCATGTGTATCTGCCGTGCTGAGGTTGGGGCGCGAAAGTGTACCCGATTCAGCCGCCTGCCGCCAGCAGCGCGGCGAGCTGGTCGGCGTGGCGGGCGGCCTGGCGGGCCAGGCGCAGGCGGTCGGCCCGGAACAGCGCCTGCAGGTCGGCCAGCGCGGTCTCGAAATCGTCGTTGAACACCAGGAAGTCGTATTCGTCGTAGTGCGCCATCTCGCTGACGGCGTCGCGCATGCGCCGCTCGATGACCGCTTCGGGATCCTGGCCCCGGCCGGTCAGGCGTTCGCGCAGCGCCTCCAGCGAGGGCGGCAGGATGAAGACGCCGACCGCCTCCGGAAACTGCCGGCGCACCTGGCGCGCGCCCTGCCAGTCGATCTCCAGGATGACGTCGTCGCCGGCGTCGAGCTGCGCCTGCACGGCGCTGCGGCTGGTGCCGTAGAAGTTGTCGAACACCCGGGCGTGCTCCAGGAAATCGCCGGCCTCGACCCGGCGCTCGAAGTCCGCCCTGTCGACGAAATGGTAGTCCACCCCGTCGCGCTCGCCCGGCCGCGGCGGCCGGGTGGTGTGCGACACCGACACGCGGATGCCGTCCATGCGCGCCAGCAATGCCTTGACCAGGCTGGTCTTGCCGGCGCCGGAGGGGGCGGAGACGATGTACAGGGTACCTGCTGTCTGTGTGTTCATCGATTGTTGCCTTTTGTTTTCATGGCCATGGTGGGGTTCGCTCCGCTCACCGCCACCCTACTCCACGTTCTGCACCTGCTCCCGCATCTGCTCGATCAAGACCTTGAGTTCCACCGCCGCGGCGGTGGTTTCCTGGTCGGCCGACTTGGAGGCCAGGGTATTGGCCTCGCGGTTGAGTTCCTGCATGAGGAAGTCCAGGCGCCGGCCCACCGGTTCGTCGCGTTCCAGCACGCGGCGCACCTCGGCGACGTGGCCTTCGAGGCGGTCCAGTTCCTCGTCGACGTCCATCTTCTGCGCCAGGTAGGCCAGTTCCTGTTCCAGGCGGTTGCTGTCGGCCGGCGTGGACAGCTCGGCCAGGCGCGCCTGCAGCTTGTCGCGGACGCGGGCGTGCACCTCGGGCAGACGCGCGCGCACCCGGGTCACCTGTTCCAGGATGCCGTCGCAGCGGCCGGCCAGCAGGGCGCGGATCTTTTCGCCCTCGCGCTCGCGGGTCTCGACCAGTTCGTCCAGCGCCCGGTCCAGCAGCGCCAGCGCCTGGCGCTGGATGGAGTCGGTATCGGGTTCCGGTTCGCGCACCACGCCGGGCCAGCGCAACAGATCCATGACGCCGGGCGAGCTGGCCTCGGCAGTGCGTTTCTCGACCTCGCGGCAGGCGCGCAGCAGCGCCCCCAGGCGCTCCTGGTCGACGAGGATCTCGGCGCCGCCGGCCGTGCCCAGGCGCCAGCGCAGGATGGCCTCCAGCTTGCCGCGCCCGAGCCGCGCCGAGGCACGCTCCCGCACCATTTGTTCCAGGCCGCGCAGCTCTTCGGGCAGGCGCACCGTCACGTCCAGGTAGCGGTGGTTGACCGAGCGCAGCTCCCAGGTCAGTTCGGCGCCCGCGGCCTCGCCGCTGATGCGGGCGAAGGCAGTCATGCTTCGTATCATGATCGCGTTTCCCTGTAGTCGCGGGATTCCAGGGCGCACAGCATAGGCGCTGCGCCGCCCGCGCGCAAAGCCGGCCGGCTCAGTCGCAGCTGGCCGGAAAGCTGTCGTCCCTGGCCGCCGACTGCATGCGCACCATGGCCTGCGCCACCAGCGGGATGCGGTTGGCGGCGTAGCAGGCGCGCTGGAAGTCGCCCGGCCGCGCCGGCATCCAGCCCGCCGGCGGATCGGGGTCCGGCTCGACGCCCTGCAGGCGCTTGAGCACGGTGCTGACCAGGGGCACGTACAGCGGGTAGCAATAGGTGACGCGCAGCTTGAGCAGGTTGGCGTCCTGGATGGACAGGTCGGTGCCGCCGCGGGGGGTGGCGTCGCGGTAGAGCAGGTTGCTGTTGGGGATGAGGGGGCCGTGGTAGTCGCCGACGTCGCCGATCACGCCATAGGCGCTGAAGGCGGCGGCTGTCGGGTTCAGGCGCTCGATGCAGGCGAAGCTGCCGTCGCGTATCTCGGCCAGCACCCGGTCGCGCGCCGCCTGCACCTTGCCCACCCGGTCGAGACCGGAATCGGCGCTGCCGACCGAGGTGTACAGCGACGCCAGCCCGCGCGCCAGGGCGTACTCGATGGCGCGCCGGTCGGCATGGTTGACGGCGCCGGCGCGCGCCGCCTCGAAGGTGGCATAGTCGAGTGCCACCTTGGCCTGGTAGACGAGGCCGAACTGGATGATGCCGAAAAGCAGCAGCAGCGCCGCGAACAGCACCACCACCGTCTCGACCATCGCCTGGCCGGTCTGGCCGGCGCGGTCAGCGTTCCGCCGCGCCGGCATGGTCCTGCCCCGGTTCCGCGCCCAGCAGTTCCAGCAGCACCTCGGCATTGTGCAGGGCGCGCGGCTGCAGCGGGTCGACCGGCTCGATGTTGGCGGCCATCTCGGTGTAGGTCGCGGCCGCCTCGCGCAACTGCACCAGGCCCATGTTGTACCAGGCCTTGCCCAGTTTCGGGTTCAGCAGCAGGGCGCGCCGGTAGGACTGTATGGCGGCATCCGGCTGCGCCAGGCGTGCCTGCACGTTGCCGAGCCGGAACCACACCAGCGCGTCCCCGGGTACCCGTTCCGTCAGTCGCCGGTACAGCGGCAGCGCCGCCTCGTAGTGCTGCTCCTGATAGGCCTGTGCGGCCCGCTGCTGCAGCTCGAACAGGTCGCCGCCGCGCGGCGTCAATCCGGCACAGCCGCCCAGCATCGTGAGCAACGATACCAGCAGCAGCCGGCTAGTCATGATCGCACCATTCCATTCGCAGTCCCTCGTTCAGTTGCAGCCGTGCCGCCGCACCGGCGGCCAGCTCCAGCACCGCGTGCGCGCCGAGGCAGCAGGACAGGCGCCGCGGCCGCAGGGCGCTGACGATCTTGCGCACCCGCCGGTCGCGGGCGAGGTAGACCAGATCGATGGGATAGCCCATGCCGAAGGTATGGACGGCATTGCAGGGCGTGATGAGCAGGCTGTCGCCGGCCGCCAGCGGGTCGCGCCCGAGCAGGCCGCGGGTGCGCTCCGGCAGTGTCTCGGTGCGCTGCGCCGCCAGCTCCGCCACCCGCCTGGCGCCGTCGAAGAAACGGATCCGGCCGCCGCGCATGCTCACTGCCCCAGAAACTTCATGGCGATGGGGAAGCCCAGCACGATGAAGGTGACCGGAAAGATGAACACGATGAGGGGGAAGATCAGCTTGACCGGTGCCTGCATGGCCTGCTTCTCGGCGCGCTGGAAACGCTCGTTGCGGCGCTGCTCGGCCTGCACCCGCAGCACGTTCGCCATGCTGGAACCCATGCGTTCGGCCTGCACCATGGCGTTGACGAAGCTGGTGACGTCGGGGATGTCGAGGCGCCCGGCCATGCGTTTCATGGCCTCGCCGCGCGACACCCCGGAGCGCAGGTCGCGCAGCACGGTGGAGAACTCGTTGCGCAGCGGCCCGGCCGGACCCTTCTGCATGGCCTGCTGCATGGCGCCGGTGAGGTTGAGGCCAGCCTCCACCGCCAGGGTGATGAAGTCCAGGTACACCGGCAGGGCGCGAACGACCGCCTTCTCGCGGCGCTGGCGGGTGTCGCGCAGCCACACCAGTGGAAAATGGTAGCCCGCCAGCGGTGCGCCGAGCAGGAACAACAGGCCGCTGGCCGGCCGCAGGGCCGCCACCAGCAGCAGCGCCAGCAGCAGGAAGATCAGCGCCGACAGCAGGCGCAGGGCCACGAACTCCTCGCCGGTCAGCAGGTAGCCGGCGCCGGTGCGCTGCAACTGTTTCTCCACGTCGTCGAGGTAGCGGTTGGAATAGCTCTGCACCACCGTATCGGCCAGCGCGCGGATGAGCGGATACAGCAGCGCCAGCGCCGGCGGCAGGGGATCCATGTAGCGACGGTCCTCGACCGTCAGCTCCGGGGTGGTGCGCGCCACCAGCACCACCAGCAGCATCATGCTGAGGGCGACGCACAAGACGGCGAGGTAGAAAACGATATCCAGCATGCTTGCGCCTATACGTCGATGTGGGTGACCTTGCGGATGAACACGTAGCCCAGGCTCTCCATGATGAAGACCACGGCCAGCACGGTCCAGCCCCTGGGCGTGGTGAACAACTGCGCCATGGCCTCCGGTTCGAGAAAATACAGCAGGAAGCCGAGGAATACCGGCAGCGCCGTCATGACGTAGCCCTGCATTTTTCCCTGCGCGGTCAGGCTCTCGATCTTGCCTTCCATGGTGGCCTTGCGGCGCAGGGTGTCGGCCAGCCGCTCCAGTATCTCGCCCAGGTTGCCGCCGACCTCGCGCGAGATGCGCAGCGCCGAGGCGAACATGTGGAAGTCGGCCAGCGGCAGGCGCCGCTCCATGTTGCGCAGCGAGGTCTCGAAGTCCACGCCGAGGCGCTGCTCGCGCAGAAACAGCATGAACTCCTGCGACAGCGGCGCCGGCTGGTCGCGCACCAGCGATTCCAGCGCCATGCTGAGGCTGGCACCGGCGCCCAGGCTGCTGGAAATCATGCTCAGCGCCTCGGGCAACTGGCGATCGAAGGCCCGCCAGCGCTTGCGGCGCATGCTGCGGTACAGGTAGAAGGGCACCACCAGCACCGCCAGGGCCACGCCCAGCGCCGGCGCCAGGTCGCCGGTCAGCACCAGCACCAGCAAGGGCAGCACCACCAGCGCCAGCACGTTGTACATGAACAGGCGGTGCGGGTCGATGAACAGGAACATGTCGCCGAGGTTGACCTCGGCGGACTCCTTGAACACGGCCTCGTAGTCGCCCCAGAAGCTGCGGCCCTGGATCACCGCCAGGTAGCCGAGCAGGAAGGCGCTGGCGAAGAACAGTGCCGGGACGAGCAGGAACAGGGTGCCGGATACCATGCCTCAGCCCGCGAAGATGCTCATGTCGACGGCGATGCCGCGCTCGCGCAGCTCCTGGTAGAAGTGCGGCACGGCCCCGGTGGACTCGAAGCGGCCCGTCACCTTGCCGTCGGCGTCGAAGCCTTCCTGGCGGTAGACGAAGATGTCGTTGAGCTGCACGATGTCGCCCTCCACGCCGGTCACTTCCGAGATGTGGGTGACGCGGCGGCTGCCGTCCGAGAAGCGGGTCTGCTGGACGATGATATCCACCGCCGAGGCCACCTGTTCACGGATGGCCCGCACCGGCAGTTCCATGCCCGACATCATGACCATCACCTCCAGGCGCGAAATGACGTCGCGCGGCGTGTTGGCGTGCACCGTGGTCAGCGAACCGTCGTGGCCGGTGTTCATGGCCTGCAGCATGTCGAGCGCCTCGCCGCCGCGGCACTCGCCCACCACGATGCGGTCGGGGCGCATGCGCAGGCAGTTCTTTACCAGCTCGCGGATGGTGATGGCACCCTTGCCCTCCAGGTTGGGTGGCCGCGCCTCCAGCGACACCAGGTGCGGCTGGTTGAGCTGCAGCTCCGCGGCATCCTCGACGGTGATGACACGTTCCCGGTGGGGAATGAAGTTGGACAAGACGTTGAGCAGGGTGGTTTTGCCCGAGCCGGTGCCGCCGGAGATGATGATGTTGCAGCGCTGCTCGACCGCGGTCTTCAACAGGGACAGCATGCCGGCATCGATGGAGCCGAAGCGGATCATGTCGTCGCCGGTGAGCTTCTTCTTCGAGAACTTGCGGATGGTGATGCAGGGCCCCTTGAGCGCCAGCGGCGGGATGATGGCGTTGACGCGCGAGCCGTCGCGCAGGCGCGCGTCGACCATGGGCGAGCTCTCGTCGATGCGCCGCCCCAGCGGCGCGACGATGCGCTCGATGGCCGACAGCACGGCGCCGTCGCTGCTGAAGGTGATGTCGCTGCGCTCCAGCCGGCCGGCGCGCTCGACGTAGATGTCGTCGAAGGCGTTGACCATGATCTCGCTGACGTCTTCCTCGGCCAGCAGCGCTTCCAGGGGCCCCAGGCCGATGGCCTCGTTCAGCACTTCGCTCTTGAGCTGCTCGCGATCGACATCGTCCGGCAGTTGCGAACCCATGTTGCGAAACACCTCGTCGAGGATGCCCTCCACGGTGCTGCGCAGCTCGTCCTCGTCCATGTCGCCGACATCGGTGCGGCGCAGGTCCATCATGCGCACGATCTCCTGGTGGATGCGGTTGCGCCACATGAGCATGCGGCGACGGCCGACGTCCTGCTCGTTGGGTTGTTGCGTGACACCATCCTCACCGGGCGCCTGGCCGAACACGGTTTCCACCGTCCAGTCGCTGTCCTCGGCCAGTTCCTGGTAACTGTCCACCACCTCGGAATCGGTGGCCTCGCCGGAGGCGTTGCCGATGCGGAACTCGTAGCTGCCGATGCTGATGACGTCGGCGCCGCGCAGCGGGCCATAGCACTGGATGTGCTCGCCATTGACGCGCGTCCCTATGCCTTCGCTGCGGTCCTCGATGAACAGGCCCTTGTCGGTCATCTCGATGTGGGCGTGCACGGGCGCGATGCGCCAGCCGCGGATCTGGATGAGGTTGTCGCGCGACTTGCCGATGCTGCACTGCTTGATGGTGCAGCGCACCCGTCGCGTGGTCTTGCCCTTGTCGGTGATAACGATGATGTCGAACATGTCAGTCCAGTATGTCTGCGTCTTCGTCGATGGATTCCAGGAAGCGATTGCGCAGCTCGGCGGCGCGCGTCACGTTCTCTTGGTTGACATCGCTGTCAGGGTCGTAGATGTACGGTGTGATGAAGATCACCAGGTCACTGCGCGCGTTGCGGAAATTGCTGGAACGGAACAGCGCGCCCAGGATGGGAATGTCGCGCAGCCCCGCCAGGCCGCTGATATCCTTGGCCAGTTCATGATTGACCAGGCCGCTGATGACCAGGGTCTGGCCGCTCTTGAGGCTGACCTCGGTGCTGGCCTTGCGGCTGCGGAAGCCGGGCGAGTTGCCGACCGCCAGCGACTGGTCGATGTTGCTGATCTCGGTGGCCACCTTCGCCAGGATGTTGCCGTCGTCACCTGCCTCCGGTTCGACCTTGAGGATAATGCCGAATTTCTTGTACTCGATGGTGGTGGTCAGGTTGGGACCCGGTACCGGTACCGGCACCTCGCCGCCGGACAGGAACTCGGCCTTGCCGCCGCTGCGGGCGCTCAGCGTCGGCGAGGCCAGCAACAGGGCGTCGCCGTTGGACACCGACAGGTTGATCTGGGAACTGATGGCGGTGGCGATGCCGAAATAGCCGATACCCGACCCCACCAGGCCGTCCAGCGGTGTGCCGGTCTTGGGCGCTCCGGCGTCGCGCTGGGCCAGGAAGTTCTTGGCGAAGGCGCCGCTCGGCCCGTTGATGCTGGTGGTCCAGTTGATACCCAGCTCGTCGAGCCGGCTGGTGTTGAACTCGGTGAACTGGACCTTCATGTAGACCATCTTCTTGCTGTCCACGCGCGATTCGTGGGTCAGGTCGAGCACGTTCTTGAAGCTCTGCTTGACCTTGTCGATGACCGTGCGCTCCTGCTTGCTGACCGCGCCCTCGATCACCGCGTACTTGCCGACCTGGCGCACGCGCACGTCCGGCAGCGAATCCAGCACCCGGGCCACCAGCGAATCCTGGTTCTTGGTGGTCAGGTCGATGAGCTTGTAGGCGCCGGCGATCTGCTGGATGAGCCGTTCGCCTTCCTCGTTGACGACGCCTTCCACCACGATGTTGCCGCCCACCCGGCGCAGGGTGACGCCAGGCAGGTTGCGCAGCGCCGAGCGCATCTCGCTGGAGGCACGGCCCGGATCCTGTTCGCTGACGCTGATGGTATAGCGGCGCTCGCCGCCGCCCTCCAGCCACAGGCGCAGCTCGGTGTCACCGACCGCCTCGGCGAGCACCAGCAGCTGGCCGTCCTCCAGGATGGAGGTGCTGATGATCTTGCCGTTGCCGACCGCAACGCGCGATATGGCGCCGGGCTTGAGCACGTGCATGTCGCCGAGGTACAGGTGCAGGACCTGGGCCGCCCGGACCGGCGCTGCCAACATTGCCAGCAAGACCAGCAGGCAGGCAGGCAGGAAAAGGCGGAACGGGTTCATGGCATTCTTCTTCATTGCATTTCCCATTACTGTAGGGCCGCCGCTAGCGCAGCACCGGCACCTTGTTGACGGTGGCGACGCTGTCTTTGCTGACGCCGCCGACGATGTAGTCCACTTCGAACACGCGGCCGGCCGCCGCCACCGTGGCGCCCATGCCGGGCAGGGTGACATTTTCGGCCGTGACACCGGCGAGCACCCGGCCGTCGCGCGTGGTGACGGTGCCGTCGGCGTGGATGACCACGTCGTCGGGATCGACCACGGTCCCGTCGGCAAGCACCAGCTTGCCGTTCTTGTCGAGGCGGGCACCGGACAACACGGCGCCGCCCTCCGTCACCAGGCGGCCATCGCCGGTATCGCGCAGTTCGCCGGCGAGCTGGCCGGTACCGACCCCCTGCAGCACCTTGCCGTCCCTGGTGAGCACCGTGCCGTCGGCGCGGATGACGACATCATCCGGGTCGACCACCGTACCGTCGGCGAGCACCAGCTTGCCGTCCTTGTTGAGCTTAGCGCCCGACAGCACCGTGCCGTTCTCCGTCACCACCAGGCCGTCTTCGGTGACGCTGAGCTTGCCGGCGCGGGTGCTGCCGGCGCCTGCAAGCACGGTGCCGTCGGCGGTGACGAGCGAGCCATCCGGGGCGGCGTGCAGGGCCGCCGGGTCGACGACCTTGCCGTCGGCGGTCACGATGCGGCCCCGGGCGTCGACCTGCAGGCCGCGGCCGGACAGCACCACCCCGTCTTTCGTCATGATGGTGCCGTCCTCGGCGACGATGACGCCCTCGACCACCCGGCCGTCGGCGGTGCGCACCTTGCCGTCCGCGCCCACCACCAGGTTTTCCAGCGCGCCGGCGGCGTCGCGGGCGCGCGCCGCCTCCAGCATCTGCCGGGCGTGGGTGCGCAGGTCGGCCGGCGTCACCGAGGTGAAGCCCGAGCCGCTGGTATCGTCGCGGTTGCGCAGCACCGCCAGCAGGTCACCCTTGTCCTGGGCAGTGGCCAGCACCGCGGCCTCGCGCGGCGTCACGTTCAGGGTCAGCGCGGTGTAGTTGCGCTGCGGCGCCACCCGCACCCCGCCACGCAGCATGCGCACCCGCTCCTCGTAGTCGCGCGCCGGCTCGCTGCCGGTAGCCAGCACCTCGACGTTCTCCAGCACCGGTATCACCTGCTGGCCGCCGTCGTCCTCGTCGAGAGCGCCGGCCGGCAGGTTCACGAACAGATCGATGCGGTTGCCAGGTCGAATGAAGCCCGATACCGAATTGACCTCGTCGACCTGGATGGTCATGGCGCGGCGCCGGGCGGGAATGGTATCGGAGAAATCCAGCGGAAACTCGCGGGCCACGAAGCTGCGCAGCAACGGCCGGCCGCTGGCCAGGTTCTGGGTCAGCACCTGGCCCTCGATCTGGTCGAAGTCGCCTGGCTTGACGGCATTGGTATTGACGACGTCGGCGGGCAGGCTGCGCACGGCCAGCGTCGAGCCGTTCAACACGTCGCCCTTGACCAGGTCGCGCGACGCCACCACCACTTCGACCATGGGCTGCCTGGGCGCCAACGCCTCGCGCAGCTCGGCCTCGCGCGCCTTGAGATAGAGCACGGAAAGCAGCGCCGCGGCGGCGCCCAGGCCGAGCGCCGACAGCAGCAGCGTCATATTCTTTTTACTGGCAAACACGGTGGCTCCTTGAAAAGTGTCGGGTCATGGTTCAGGGTCAGAAGAGGTCGAACTGGAATTCGTAGCCGGTGGCGGCCTCGGCGATATCGGCCGGGTCGAAGTTGCCGAGCAACTGGTTGGTGGCCTCGAGCTGATCCGCCAACTGGCCCAGCCGGCCGCCGGCGCTGCCAAGCTGATCGGCCAGCTGCGGGTACTTGCCGAGCTCGCGGTAGTACTCGGCCAGCCGTTCCAGATCATCGGTCTCGGGTATCTCGGACAGTGACAGGGCATAGCTCTGACCGCGCTGGCTGTCGACCACCGCCTGGCGCAGGTCCTCTACCGAGCCGTTGCCGGCCAGCAGCAGGGCAGCGGTGAGCGCCGCCAGGATCACCACGTACTCCACCATCGCCTGGCCGCGTTGCCGGTCGTGATTCGCTACCATGGCAGTACCCTCGCCTGCTCCAGGTTGGCCACCACCGTGGTGGTGTTCTCGTCGCTGCGGTTGATGGCGATCAGGAGGCGTTCGCCGCGTCGGGCAAAGGCCAGCACCTGGCCCCGGCCGCGCGCCGCGACCGCCTCGTCCAGCAGCAACCGCCAGCCCTGGCCCTGGTAGTGACGCCGGTAGAAGCCGGCGTTGCCGGCGACCGAAAAGCCGTTCTGCAGCATCAGCGTGCGGCCGCGCTTGCCGGCGTCGCGGCTCGGCTGGTCGTCCAGCACCCGGCTGCCGCCCATGCGCGGGAAACCCTTGCCCAGGTCGGCCAGGGTGTAGCGGCCCTTGCGCGCGCGGCGCGGCAGGTCGCTGACGCTCAGGTAGCCCCAGGAACCGCCACCGGCGGCCGCTTGCACCTGCACGTTGTGGTATTCGCCGTCCACCAGCCGGCCGATCATGCGCCACGGCGGCATGGCCGCCTCGGCGGCGCGCCCCTTCCAGCGCTTGCGGTAGAAAGCCAGCACCGCCTCGGGGCTCTGCTCGCTCTCGAAGCGACGGATGGCCAGGCGCATGCCCAGCGCGCCGGTGTCGCCGGCCACGCTGGCCACACGCGCATGCGGCGGCGCCACCAGATCCGGCGCCGCGCGAAGCGGCGCCGCCAGCAGCAGGCTCAGCAGGACGAGCCACCTAGTATTCACAATACCCCCCCTCGCAGGCGGTGGTCCGGGCGTCGCCGGGGCGCCGCTCCGGATTGACCTCGTCCGCGTTGACATAGCCGAAACGCAGCTTGTCGCTGCCCAGTTCGCTGCCCGGCAACAGCACCGAGACGATATTCTGGGCGGTACGGACGAGCGGGTTGTCCAGCAGGGCGGTTGGCACCAGGCCACGGCTCTGGTAGAGCGCGTGAGCGGCATCCCCCGCGCCCCAGGCATCGGTCAGCACCGCCGCCCGCGACTGCATGCGCAGGCCGAGTGGCTGCAGGAACAGCGGCTTGCGGTTGGCGACCCGCAACGGCGTGTAACTGGCGGCTTCCTGCACCGGCGCGTCGATGCTGAACGCGAAGCGTCCCTTCATGTTGTCGGCGTCGAAACGGGCGTCGACGCCGACCGCACCGAGCAGTGAGCCGAGCAGGGTCGCCCAGCCGTCGAAGGCGGCCAGGATGCCACGGCTCAGGTAGAGCGGATCGGGCGTGGCGCCGGGACCCTGCGCGGCCACCGGCAGGCGCGACGGCGCCCGGTACAGCGGGCGGCCGTCGTGGTACACCCACAGCGGGTTGGCGTCCGCCTCGCGGTAGCCGCCGCGGTCGCCGGCCGTCGACACCGCGATGGCCGTATCGGAGTAGTAGCGGCGCAGCGCTTCGCGCCCGACCCGGGCCTGTGGCTTGGCCGGCAGCCGGTTGCGCGCCACGGCGTCGAAGCCGGACGAAGCGTCGTCCGCATCCCGGTAGTGGACGGTATATTCCCAGGCACCGTAGCGCGCCGCCTGGTGCGAGGCCAGCTTCATGTCGATGTACTTGCCCACCGTCGGCACGATGATGAACAACGGCACCATGACGAAGGCGGCGCCGATGACGAACTCGGTCATGGCCTGGCCGCGCTGGCTGGTGAACGCCCGGCTCATGGCAGCAGCCTCGCCAAGTCCCTCAGGTGATCGAGGTTGAGCTGCACGTCGCGCGCCAGCCACGGCTGACGCTGCTGGATGGCCAGCGCTGCGGTCCGGTCCACGTAGCTGGTGTCGATCAGCCGCGCCTGCCAGTAAGGATTGAAGCCGTTGCCCTCCTCGGCGCCGCCATCGGGGCGCTCGAAGTAGACCTCCGACTTGCCGAGTACGGCGATCTCCTGCGCGGCGTCACCACGATCGAGCCGGAAGCGGCCGCGCGACTTGCTGTGGGCGATATCGTCATCGTTCTTGATCAGGGCGATGAGCAGCCGCGGCGACTCGAAGCCCAGCTTGAGGTTCTTGTCCACCCGGATCGGCGCGGCGCCACCCGGGCGGCTGTCGTTGTAGCGCGGCAACCCTGCGTATCCGGGGTGCAGGTTGTTGGCGCCAATCGAATAGTAGGGGCCTTGCAGCGGCGGCACCGGGTTCGGCCACAGCCAGGGCACCGGATTGAGCCGCGGCGTGTCGCCGTAGGCGTGGTCCGGGGCCTTGTAGAAATCGCCATAGTAGGACGGCATTCCCCAGGCGCCGGCGTCGGCGCCCGACTGCCGCGCCACCTGGGCGCCGCCGATACCCATGGGAACGCCGCCGCGGCGCTGCGGCACGACGGTCACCCTGCGGCCGAAGAAGGACAGGCTCAGGTGCATGTCCATGTTGCCGCCGACCGCATCCACGGCCGACCAGTTGTAATGGTTCTCGTTGCCCTTGCGCAGGAAGCGCACGTCGCTGCCACCGGTGCGGTCCAGGCTCAGCGACAGGCCGAAGTCGACGCCCAGCGCGCAGCGCCAGCCGACGGTGGGAATCCAGACCCGCAGCACGCAGCGGTGCAGGCCCATGGGCGGAATCAGCGGCATGCTCCAGCCGCCGGCCCGGTCCAGGGTGAAGGGGTCGCGGGAGGCGTTGACCAGCGCCGCCAGGCGCTGCATGCCCTGTTTCTGCCCGTCCGAGGAAGGCGCCGGCCCGCGCTGGCGCAGGGTGTCCCAGCCGCTGCTCTGGCGGTAGGAGGTGACGAAGGAATCGCCCTTGAACGCCAGGTCGCCGTAATGGGTGTTGAAGTGGCGCGCCAGCGCCAGTACCCCGAACATCGACAGGCGTGCGTCTTCGGCGTTGGCGCGGATCATGTCGTCGACCACCGCCAGGCTGTTGGTGAACGAGGCCAGATGCACCGAGCGCTGCGCCAGGCTGTAGCCGCGGGTGATGCCGGCCACCGCCTGGCTGCCCTTGCTGGCGAAGGGCTGCACGAAGTACTGCAGCCAGGTGCCGACGGTGCGCAGCCCGGTGATCAGGGCCTGCAGACCGGCCGCCACCGGCGCCAGCACGCCGGTCGCCGACAGGGCGGCGATCACCGGGCTCAGGTAGACGTTGAGGAACTCCGGCACCGAGCGCGTCATGGTGGCCCAGGACGACAGGCCCACCAGCTGCCCCATGGCCACCTCGTTGGCTACCATGGCGCGGTTGGTGTAGGCGGTGAAGTTCAGGTCGCGCGCCTCGATGGTGGAGACGCTGTAGGCGACCGCGTCGGCAGCGTTCTGGAGCTGCATCTTTTCACTCGTCTGGATGCCGGTGTTGACCAGTGACAGGCCGATGAGCACGCCGACCACCGTC
>JALSRI010000025.1 GCA_026984835.1 Thiohalobacter sp.
ATGTCGGCGCTGCCGAAGGCCTTGCGCGCCTCGGACAGCACCCGCACGTAGTTGCGGCGCAGCCCGGCCTCGTCGTCGCAGCGGCGGATACCGCGCCCGCCGCCGCCGGAGGTGGCCTTCAGCATCACCGGATAGCCGATGTTGCGGGCCAGCGCCAGCGCCTCGTCGATGCCGGACAGGTTGCCGTCGCTGCCGGGCACCACCGGCACGCCGGCCTCCAGCATGCAGCGGCGCGCCTCGATCTTGTTGCCCATGCGCTGGATGACTTCCGCCGGCGGGCCGATGAAGCGCACGCCGCGCCGTTCGCAGATGGCGGCCAGTTCGGGGTTCTCGGACAGGAAACCATAGCCCGGGTGCAGGGCGTCGCAGCCGGTGGCGACCGCCAGGTTGACGATGCGGTGGGCGTTCAGGTAGCCGGCCACCGGATCGGGGCCGATGTTGTAGGCCTCGCTGGCCTTGCGTACGTGGAGGGCGTGGCGGTCGGCGTCGGCGTAGATGGCCACCGACTCGATGCCGGCCTCGGCGCAGGCGCGCACGATGCGGACGGCGATCTCGCCGCGGTTGGCGATGAGGATCTTTTTTATCAAGGGCCTGCGGGCGGCATCCGGCGATGGCAACCCGATCGAGTGGAAGAATTTGTTTTTTCTACGCAAATAGCAGCCGCCTGTCAACCGCGCCGGGACCGGCAACAGTACGGAAGGTGCGGCATTTTCAATATGTTAGCTTTGACAGCCGGGCTTGGGCGGCGGTATCATTACGCGCTTATGTTGGATCGCCTGCCTGAACAGATCGAGCCCCTGGGCCTCGCCGACGTCGGGCGTTCCTTTCGCGGCGAACTGCCGGTATCCGCATTGACCCGCCTGGCCGGGATGCTGCGTGACACGCAAGGCGAACTGGCCGTCGAGCTGCGGCTCGGCGTCGACGAGCGGCGCGTCCGGGTGCTCGGCGGCCGCATCGCCGGCGAACTCAGGCTGACCTGCCAGCGCTGCCTGGATGAACTGAGGTTCCCGCTCGACCTGGAATTCAGGCTCGGCATCGTCCGGGACGAGTCCGAGGGCGACAGGCTGCCGGAGGGCTACGAGCCGCTGCTGGCGGGCGGCGACCCGATGCCGCTGGCGGATATCGTCGAGGACGAGGTGATTCTGGCGCTGCCGGTGATTGCCATGCACGGCGGTGAGAACGGCTGCGAAATGAAATACCGCAACACCGAAGCGCCGGTCGAAAGGGCAAACCCTTTCGCGGTGCTCGAAAAGCTGAAATCGAACGCATGAAGTGGTTCAGGAGACTCTGCCATGGCTGTACAGCAAAATCGCAAGACCCCGTCCAAGCGCGGCATGCGCCGCTCCCACGACGCCATCAAGTCCGAGACCCTGTCGGTCGAGCCGACCACGGGTGAGACGCACCTGCGTCATCATATCAGCCCGGACGGCTACTACCGCGGGCGCAAGGTCATCAGCAAGGACATCGACTGATCCGGGCGCCCGGGTGCGCCTGCCAGCGGCAACGGGAACACGTCAGCATGCATGACAGGGTGGCGGCTGTGCGCCGGGTTCGCGCGTGACCGATCCGGTCACGATCGCGCTGGACGCCATGGGCGGCGATCACGGCGCCAGCGTCGTCGTGCCGGCGGCGCTGCGGGTGCTGGCGCGGCGTCCGGACATCCGCCTGCTGCTGGTCGGTGACGAAGACATCGTCGAACACGCGCTGGCCGGCCGCGGCGCTGCCTTCGGCGACCGGCTGGCCGTCCAGCACGCCTCGCAGTGCGTGGAAATGGACGAGCCGCCCTCCAGGGCGCTGCGTTTCAAGAAGGATTCCTCCATGCGGGTGGCCATCAACATGGTCAAGGAGGGACGCGCCCAGGCCTGCGTGAGCGCCGGCAACACCGGGGCCCTGATGGCCACGGCGCGCTACGTGCTGAAGACGCTGCCGGGCATCGACCGGCCCGCCATCTGCACCTCGCTGCCCACCATGAAGGGCCACACCTGGATGCTCGACCTCGGCGCCAACGTCGACAGTTCGCCCGAACACCTGTTCCAGTTCGGCGTCATGGGCTCGGTGCTGGCCACCGCCGTAGACGGCAATCCCAGTCCGGGCGTGGGTCTGCTCAATATCGGCGAGGAAGAGATCAAGGGCAACGACACGGTGCGCGAGGCGGCCTCGCTGATGTCGGCCGGCTCCATGAACTACATCGGCTTCGTCGAGGGCGACGACGTCTATGCCGGGGTCGCCGACGTGGTGGTGTGCGACGGCTTCGTCGGCAACATCTCGCTCAAGACGGGCGAGGGCGTGGCCAGGATGATCGCCTATTTCATCAAGCGCGAATTCTCGCGCAACCTGCTCACCCGGCTCGCCGGCCTGTGCGCGCTGCCGGTCCTGAAAGCCTTCCGCCGCCGGATCGATCCGCGACGCTACAACGGTGCCAGCCTGCTGGGGCTGCGCGGCACCGTCATCAAGAGCCACGGCGGGGCCGACGAACTGGCTTATGCCAATGCCATCGAGGTGGCTGCCGTGGTGGTTCGGCAGTCGGTGCCGGAACGCATCCGTTCGCAGCTGGAAACGATGCTCGCAGAGAGGCAAGCGGTTTGATCTATTCACGCATAACGGGCACCGGCGGCTACCTGCCGGACAAGGTCGTGACCAATGCCGACCTGGAAAAGATGGTCGATACCACCGACCAGTGGATCCGGGAACGCACCGGCATCAGCAAGCGCCACGTGGTGGTGGACGGCCAGAACACCGTCGACCTGGCCGAGGCCGCGGCGCGCCGCGCCCTGGAGGCGGCCGGCCGCGACGCCCAGGACATCGATCTCATCGTCGTCGCCACCACCACCCCCGACCGCATCTTCCCCAGCACCGCCTGCCTGCTGCAGAAGCGTCTCGACCGGCACGGCTGCGCGGCCTTCGACGTGCAGGCGGTGTGCACCGGCTTCGTCTATGCCATTTCGGTGGCCGACAAGTTCATCAAGACCGGCAGCGCCCGTTGTGCACTGGTGGTCGGCGCCGAGACCCTGTCGCGGGTGCTCGACTGGACCGACCGCAGCACCTGTGTGCTGTTCGGCGACGGCGCCGGCGCCGTGGTGCTGGAGGCCAGCGACGAGCCCGGCATCCTGTCCACCCACCTGCACGCCGACGGCGCCTACGAGAACCTGCTGATGGTGCCGGGCGGCATCAGCCAGGGCTGCGACAGTCTCAGGGACGGCAACTGCTTCGTGAAGATGAAAGGCAACGAAGTGTTCAAGGTGGCGGTCAACACCCTGGGCCGGATCGTCGACGAGACCCTGGAGGCCAACGACCTGGACAAGTCGGACGTCGACTGGCTGATCCCGCACCAGGCCAACATCCGCATCATCCAGGCCACGGCCCGCAAGCTGAAGATGTCCATGGATCACGTGGTGGTCACGGTCGACGAACACGGCAACACCTCGGGGGCATCGGTACCGCTGGCGCTGGACGTGGCGGTGCGCGACGGGCGCATCAGGCGCGGCGAGACACTGCTCATGGAGGCCTTCGGCGGCGGCTTCACCTGGGGCTCGGTGCTGCTCAAATTCTGAACCGACGGTTTCGACACCAGATCCTTATGAACGACTCCGGTACACGCGACGATCTCGGCCTGGTCTTTCCCGGCCAGGGTTCACAGTCGGTCGGCATGCTGGCCGAGCTCGGCGCCGCCTTCGACACGGTGCGCGCCACCTTCGACACCGCCTCCGGCGTGCTCGGCTACGACCTCTGGCGGCGCATCCAGGAAGGCCCGGCGGAGCAGCTCAACCAGACGAGCTGCACCCAGCCCGCCATGCTGGCGGCCGGCGTCGCCGTGTGGCGTTGCTGGCGGGAGCAGGGCGGTCCGCTGCCGGCCGTGATGGCGGGTCACAGCCTGGGCGAGTACACCGCGCTGGTGTGCGCCGGCGCGCTGGATTTCGCCGACGCCGTCGGCCTGGTCGAACGACGCGGCCGCGAGATGCAGGCGGCGGTCGCCGAGGGCAGCGGCGCCATGGCGGCCGTGCTCGGTCTCGACGACGACCAGGTGGTGGCGCTGTGCCAGGAAGCCGCCGCAGGCGAGGTGGTCAGCGCCGTCAATTTCAACTCGCCGGGCCAGGTGGTGATCGCCGGTGACACGGCGGCGGTCGAACGCGCCATGGCGCTGGCCAGGGCAGCCGGCGCCAGGCGCGCGCTGCGGCTGCCGGTGTCGGTGCCTTCGCACTGCGCCCTCATGAAGCCGGCCGCGGAGCGTTTCGCCGACGCGCTAGCCGATGTGCGCATCGAGGCGCCGTCCATACCGGTGCTGCACAACGTCGACGTGACCACCCACGACGAACCCGACGCCATTCGCGAGGCGCTGGCGCGGCAACTCTACAGCCCGGTGCGCTGGGTGGAGACGGTGCAGGCCATGACCGGGCGCGGCGTGCATACCCTGGTGGAGGCCGGTCCCGGCAAGGTGCTCACCGGTCTCAACAAACGTATCGACAAGTCACTCGAGGCCCTGGTCGTGCAGACGCCGGACGATCTGCACAAGGCCCTGCAGACGCTGCAGTAAGGCAACCGAAAAGGAGAATCCCGCTATGCCATTGTCCGAGCAGATCGCCCTGGTGACGGGCGCCAGCCGTGGCATCGGCCGCGCCATCGCCCACGAACTGGGTCGCCAGGGCGCGGTGGTGGTCGGAACCGCCACTACCGAGAAGGGCGCCGAGGCCATCAGCACCGGCTTTGCCAGCGCCGACATCAAGGGCGTCGGCCTGGTGCTGGATGCGTCCGACCCCCATTCGGTCGAGGTATTGATGAAAGCGGTCAAGGAGCAGTGCGGCACGCCCACCATTCTGGTCAACAACGCCGGCATCACCCGCGACAACCTGCTCATGCGCATGAAGGACGAGGAATGGGACGCGGTGATCAACACCAACCTCGGCTCCGTGTACCGGCTCTGCAAGGCCTGCCTGCGCGGCATGATGAAGGCCCGGACCGGCCGCATCGTCAACATCGCCTCGGTGGTCGGTCTGACCGGCAACCCGGGCCAGGCGAACTACGCGGCCGCCAAGGCAGGCATCATCGGCTTTTCCAAGTCGCTGGCCCGCGAGGTGGGTTCGCGGGGCATCACCGTCAACACAGTGGCCCCCGGTTTCATCGATACCGACATGACGCGAGCGCTGCCGGAGGCACAGCGCGATGCACTGATCGGCCAGATTCCGCTGGCGCGGCTGGGCGAACCGCAGGACATCGCCCAGGCCGTCGTGTTCCTGTGTTCCGATGCAGCCGCCTATATCAGCGGTGAGACCCTGCACGTGAACGGCGGCATGTACATGCCCTGAACCGACAATCCGCATTAGGAAGATTATTCAAGATTTTGTTTACTATGAATAATCAATCTGGTATTTTGCGCCGCTCGCGGCCTGGCGAGGGGCCGGGCAGGGGAGCCGCCGCCAGCGCCTGCTGTTACTGGATTGGCGAAACGCTTTTCAATACAATACGCGCGCAGCGTACGCTGTCATACTATTCGTGAGGAAAATCCAACCATGAGCAATGTTGAAGAACGCGTCAAGAAGATCGTCGTAGAACAGCTGGACGTGAGCGAGGATGCAGTCACCAACGAAGCCTCCTTTGTTGATGATCTGGGCGCGGATTCCCTCGACACCGTCGAACTGGTCATGGCGCTCGAAGAAGAGTTCGAGTGCGAGATCCCCGACGAGGAAGCTGAAAAGATCACCACCGTGCAGCAGGCGATTGACTACGTCCAGGCACATCTCGGCTGAACGCTGCCCTCTCACCGATCGTCAGGCCACTTCCGTGCGCGTGAAGTGGCCTGATCCATCACCCCCCAACCGTCCGTTCCCTATGGACAGGAAGCAAAGGTAGAAGTCGTGTCGCAACGGCGTGTCGTCATTACGGGGCTGGGCATCGTGTCGCCGGTGGGCAATTCGGTGGCCGAGGCCTGGGAATCCATCGTCGCCGGCCGCAGCGGCATCGGCCCCATCACGTCCTTCGACGTGAGCGATTTCCCGGTGCGCTTCGGGGGCTCGGTGAAGAACTTCGACGTCACGGACTACATTTCGAAGAAAGATGCCCGCAAGATGGATACCTTCATCCATTACGGCATCGCCGCCGGCAGCCAGGCCATCGAGGATGCGGGGCTGGAAATCGACGAGCGCAACGCCGAGCGCATCGGTGTCTCCATCGGTTCGGGTATCGGTGGGCTGCCGGGCATCGAGAAGAACTACGACGCCTATTTGAAAGGCGGGCCGCGCAGGATCTCGCCGTTCTTCGTGCCCGGCAATATCATCAACATGATCTCGGGCAACCTGTCCATCAAGTACGGTATCAAGGGCCCCAACATCGCCCTGGTCACCGCCTGCACCACCGGCACCCACAGCATCGGTGAGGCGGCCCGCATCATCGACTACGGCGACGCCGACGTCATGGTCGCCGGCGGCGCCGAAATGGCCACCACGCCGACCGGCCTGGGCGGCTTCGCGGCCGCCAAGGCGCTGTCGACCCGCAACGACGATCCCCAGCGCGCCAGCCGTCCCTGGGACCGCGACCGCGACGGCTTCGTGCTCAGCGACGGCGCCGGCGTGCTGGTGCTGGAAGAGCTGGAGCACGCCCGTGCGCGCGGTGCCCGCATCTACGCGGAAGTGGTCGGCTACGGCCGCAGCGGCGACGCCTACCACATGACCCAGCCGCTCACCAACGGTGACGGCGCGGCGCGCTGCATGCTCAATGCCCTGCGCGACGCCGGCCTCGCCCCGGACGACATCGACTACATCAACGCCCACGGCACCTCCACGCCGGCCGGCGACGTGGCCGAGGTCAACGCCGTCAAGCGGGCGCTGGGTTCCCACGCCCGCGAGGTCGCGGTCAGTTCCACCAAGTCCATGACCGGCCACCTGCTGGGGGCCGCCGGCGGCATCGAGGCCATTTTCTCGACCCTGGCCATCCATCACCAGATCGCGCCGCCCACCATCAACTACGAGAACCCCGATCCCGACTGCGATCTCGATTTCGTGCCCAACGAGGCGCGCGACATGAAGATCGACGTGGCCATGTCCAACTCCTTCGGTTTCGGCGGTACCAACGGCACTCTGGTGATGCGCCGCCTGGTGTGAACCCGCCGCTTCCAGCGCCGCCCGCCGGGCCGGCGCCCTGCACCCGCATACCGCTGCAGCGTCCGCCCGACCTGCTGGACCTGCACACCGCCCGGCCGGGCCGCTACCCCCACCTGCTGCAGAGTGGTTCCCAGGGACCCCAGGGGCGTTACGACATCCTGTTCGCGCTGCCCGGCGAGACGCTGCGGCTGGATCGTCCAGCGGACGGCGATTTCCTCACCGCGCTGGATGCCTGGTGGCAACGCGAGCGGGTGCAGGCCTGCGATGACGATGCCCTGCCTTTCCATGGCGGCTGGTTCCTCTACCTCGGCTACGAGCTGGCGGCCCAGATCGAACCGTGCCTGCGGCTGCCGCGGCCCGACGGCCGGCTGCCGGTGGCGCTGGCGACCCGCTTCCGGGCCGCCGTCATCCGCGATCACGCCGACGGCCGGACCTGGATCGTGGCCGAAGATCCGGCCCTGGCCGCCGCCGTCGAGAGCGATATCGCCATCCTACGGGCGCCCGGACGCGCCGCGCCGCGCCTGCCGGCGCTGGCCGAGCCGCCGGCCGGCGACTACCTGGCCGCCGTCACGCGCATCCTCGACTACATCCGCGACGGGGATGTGTTCCAGGTCAATCTGTCGCGGGCCTGGTCGGCTGCCGGCGCCCCGGCCGGTGGCGACGCGGCCTGGTTCCGCCGCCTGTGCGACGCCAACCCGGGGCCTTTCAACGGCCTGGCGACCTGGCCGGAGGGCGCCATCCTCAGCACTTCGCCGGAGCGCCTGGTGCGGGTGCGCCATGGGCGGGTGGAGACCCGGCCCATCGCCGGCACCCGGCCGCGCGGCGCCGGTGCCGGCCAGGACCGGGGCCTGTCGAACGAGCTGCTGGCGCACCCCAAAGAACGCGCCGAACACATCATGCTGATCGACCTGGAACGCAACGACCTGGGTCGCGTCGCCGTGCCCGGCACGGTGCGGGTCGACGAGTTGATGGCGCTGGAATCCTACGCCACCGTGCACCACATTGTCTCCAACGTCAGCGCCCGATTGCGCCCGGACGTGACGCCCGGCGAGGTCATCCGCGCCGTGTTCCCCGGCGGCACCATCACCGGCTGCCCGAAGGTGCGTTGCATGGAGATCATCGGCGAACTGGAAGGCGAGGCGCGCGGGCCCTACACCGGCTCCATGGGCTACCTGGACCGCGACGGCAGCCTCGACCTCAACATCCTCATCCGCACCCTGGTGCGCGACGGCGAGCGGCTGGTGCTGCGCGCCGGCGCCGGCATCGTCGCCGACTCCGATCCGGCGCGCGAGCTGGACGAGACCCGCGCCAAGGCGCGCGGTCTGCTGCGGGCGCTGGCGCCGTGACCACCTGGATCGACGGCACGGCCGGCACCTGCGTCGATCCCGGCGACCGCGGCCTGCAGTTCGGCGACGGGCTGTTCGAGACCCTGCGCATCGACGCGGGCCGCCCCTGTTTCTGGCCGCGCCACCGCCAGCGGCTGGCGGCCGGCTGCGAACGCCTCGGCATCGTCGGGCTGGACTGGCCGCGGCTGGAAGAGGAACTGCACGCGCTCGCGGCACGGCAGCCGCGCGCCGCGCTGAAACTCATCGTCACCCGCGGCAGCAGCGAGCGCGGCTACCGCGCGGCCGCGGCGGTACCACCCCGCCGCATCCTGCGCCTGGCGGCGCTGCCGGAACCGCCGGCCGCGCCGCTGCGCGTGCGCCTGTGCGCCTGGCGCCTGGCCATCCACCCGGCGCTGGCCGGCATCAAGCACCTCAACCGCCTCGACCAGGTGATGGCGCGCCGCGAATGGGACGACCCCGGCGTCGCCGAAGGCCTGCTGCTGGACCGGCGCGGGCGGCTGGTGGAGGGCACCATGAGCAACCTGTTCCTGGTCCGCGACGGCCGCCTGCTGACGCCGGATTTGTCAGACTGCGGCGTGGCTGGCATCCTTCGTTCGGTGATCATCGACCGCGCCGCGGAGGCCGGCGTCGAGCTGGCGCGCCGGGCGCTGACGCTGGACGACCTGGCGGCGGCGGACGAAGTCCTGCTGTGCAACAGCCTGCTCGGGCTGTGCCCGGTCGGCCGGGTCGAAGGCATCGGCGAATTCCGTTCCGGGCCGGTCGGCCGCCGGCTGCAGCAGCAACTGGCCCGGCAGGCGACGGACGACAGCAGCAACTGGTACCCCGCGTGAACGAGTCTCGACAAGGCAACAGGACGCTGGCGGAGATCGCCTTTCGCGCCGGCGGCATCGCGGTGCTGCTGTTCAGCTTCCTGGCTGCCTGGCTGCTGATGGACTTCCAGGCCTTTCGCGGTAACCCGCTGCCCTTGCCGGAACAGGGGCTCGACCTGGACGTCGAGCCGGGTACGCCGCTGCGCGCCATCGCCCGCCGCCTGGCCGAGGAGGGTGTACTGGAGCATCCCTACTACCTGGTGGTGCTGGCCCGCTACCTGGGGCTGGACTCCCGCATCCAGGCCGGTGAATACCACCTGCAGGGCGACATGACGCCGGAACAGTTGCTGCAACAGTTGAGCAGCGGCAAGGTCGTCCAGTATGCGCTGACGCTGGTCGAAGGCCAGACCTTCCGGGAAATGATGCAGCGCGTCGTGGAACATCCCCACCTGCTGCACACCCTGGAAGACGCTTCGGGCCCGGCGGTGATGGCCGCCATCGGCTACCCGGGCCTGCACCCGGAAGGACGGTTTCTGCCCGAGACCTACCATTTTCCGGCCGGCACCACCGACCGGTCCTTCCTGCGGCGCGCCTACCGGGCCATGGAAGACTTCCTGGACCGGGCCTGGGCGCAACGCGACCCGGACCTGCCGCTGAAAACCCCCTACGAGGCGCTCATCCTGGCCTCCATCGTCGAGAAGGAGACCGGCCTGGCCGGGGAGCGGCCGCGCATCGCCGGCGTCTTCGTCCGCCGCCTGCGACGCGGCATGCGCCTGCAGTCCGACCCCACCATCATCTACGGCCTCGGCGAACGCTACGACGGCGACATCCGTTTCCGCGACCTGCGCACCGACACGCCCTACAATACCTATACCCGCAACGGCCTGCCGCCGACGCCCATCGCCATGCCCGGCAAGGCGGCCATCCTGGCCGTCCTGCATCCGGCCGACGGCGAAGCGCTCTATTTCGTCGGCCGCGGCGACGGCAGCCACGTCTTCTCCCGCACCCTGGCCGAGCACAACCGGGCCGTCGACCGCTACCAGCGCAGGCGCAAATGACCACCAGTACATCCAGGGGCTGCTTCATCACCCTCGAAGGCGGCGAGGGCGCCGGCAAGAGCACCAGCATGGACTTCATCCGCCGGCATCTCGAAGCCGCCGGCCGCACGGTGTGCGTGACCCGCGAACCGGGCGGCACCGCGCTCGGTGAGGCGGTGCGCGGGCTGCTGCTGGACACCCGCTTCGACGGCATGTCGGCCGACGCCGAACTGCTGCTGATGTTCGCCGCCCGCGCGGAGCACCTGGCGCGCGTCATCCGCCCGGCGCTGGCGCGTGGCGAATGGGTCTTGTGCGATCGCTTCACCGACGCCACCTATGCCTACCAGGGTGGCGGCCGCGGCATCGACGAGGCGCGCATCCGGGTGCTGGAAGACTGGGTGCAGCAGGGCCTGGAGCCGGACCTCACCCTGCTGTTCGACCTGCCGGTGGAGCAGGGGCTGGCGCGGGCCGGAGAACGCAGCGAGCCGGACCGCTTCGAGCGGGAACAGGAAGCCTTCTTCGAACGCGTGCGCCAGGCCTATCTCCGGCGCGCGGCCGCCGCACCCGGGCGCTTCCGCATCATCGACGCCGGCCGGGACTACCGGGAGGTGCAGAAACAACTGGCCGGCGAACTCGATGCCCTGACCCGCCGCTGCGGATAGATGCG
>JALSRI010000026.1 GCA_026984835.1 Thiohalobacter sp.
GGTACCCACCCCGATTTCTTCCGGCTCGAACCGGAGGAAGCGGGCAAGGCCATCAAGATCGACGCGGTGCGCGCCCTGTGCGCCGAGCTGGCCATGACCAGCCACGCCGCCGGTTTCAAGCTCGCGGTCATCGAGCCGGCCGATGCGCTCAACGTCAACGCCGCCAACAGCCTCCTCAAGACGCTGGAAGAACCGACCGACAACACCCTGATCGTGCTGGTCAGTTCGACGCCACAGCGGCTGCCGGCGACGATCCGCAGCCGCTGCCAGCAGTTGCGGCTGCCATTGCCGTCGGAGGCGCAGGCGCAGAACTGGCTGGCCGCCACCCTCGGTGACCAGTCCGGGGAGGTGGAGGCGCTGCTGCACATCGCCGGCGGTTCCCCGCTGCGGGCCGCCGAACTGTACGCGGCCGGCATGCCCGATCGCTATCGGCACTGGGCCCGCCAGGTACGGGATATCGCCAGGCAGGCGGCCGATCCCGTACAGGTGGCGGCCGACTGGCACGGCGACCGGCAGCCCGACTGCCTGCGCTGGTTCCAGCGCTGGCTGCAGGGCCTGGTTCGCCAGCGGGCGCTGGGCGAGGGGGGCGGTGGCGGTTTGCAGGCGCTGACGGAACAGGTAGACTTGCGCTTGTTGTTCGGGTTGCTGGACCGGGTCGGTGTCGCACTCGACCAGTGGTCGGCGGGCCTGAACCATCAGCTGGTGCTGGAGGAAGTCCTCATCAACTGGGCGGAGCTGTTCCAGACGGCCCGCCGCACGAGCGCAGCATAGAGGAAGGAATGGCGACGACACCCGGCGGATCCAGGCAAGGCATCCTGTCCCTGACCATCAAGGACAAGAGCGCGCTGTACGCGGCCTACATGCCCTTCGTCAAGAACGGCGGCCTGTTCATCCCCACCAACAAGAGCTACCAGCTCGGCGACGAAGTGTTCATGCTGCTCACCCTGATGGACGAGCCGGAGAAGATTCCGGTGGCCGGCAAGATCATCTGGATCACCCCCAAGGGCGCCCAGGGCGCGCGGGCGGCCGGCATCGGCGTGCAGTTCAGCGACCAGGACGGTGGTGCCGCCCAGAAGAAGATCGAGACCTACCTGGCCGGCGCCCTCGGCGCCGACCGTCCCACCCACACCATGTAGGCCGGCCACCCGGCCGCCACGCGGGGCACGCGCATGCTCGTCGATTCCCATTGCCATCTCGACCTGCTCGAACGCGAGCAGATGCCCATCGACGAAGTGGTGGAGGAAGCGTCCGCTGCGGGCGTCGACCACATGTTGTGCGTGTCGGTCAGCATCGAGCGCTTCGGCCCCATGATGCGGCTGATCGAACCCCATGCGCAGATCTCGGCCTCGGTCGGCGTGCACCCCGATGGCACCGACGTGCACGAACCGAACGAGGACGAGCTGGTGGCGCTGGCCGGTATGGACCGGGTGGTGGCCATCGGCGAGACCGGGCTGGACTACTACCGGGTGGAAGGCGATACCGGCTGGCAGCGCGAACGCTTCCGGCGCCATATCCGCGCCGCCCGGGCCTGTGGCAAGCCGCTCATCGTGCATACCCGGCAGGCGAAGGCGGACACCTTGCGCCTGCTGCGGGAGGAGGGTGCCGCCGAGGCAGGCGGCGTGCTGCACTGCTTCACCGAGGACTGGGACATGGCCCGCCAGGCCATGGACCTGGGCTTCTACATCTCCTTCTCCGGCATCGTCACCTTCCGCAACGCCACCGATCTCAAGGACGTGGCGCGCCGCATGCCGGCCGACCGGCTGCTGGTCGAGACCGATTCGCCCTACCTGGCGCCGGTGCCCAGGCGCGGCAAGATCAACCGGCCGGCCTGGGTGCGTCACGTCGCCGGGCACCTGGCGGAACTGCGCGGCGAATCCCTGGAGTCGGTGGCGGCGGTCACCACGGAGAATTTCTACACCCTCTTCTCCTGCGCCCGTCGCGGCCGCAGCGCGGCCACCACCCCCATGTAGGAGCGGGCTTGCCCGCGAACAGATGCGGCCGGAGCGCTCAGCGCCGGCTGCGCCGGGGTCGCGGGCGAGCCCGCTCCTACAGTGAAGTATAGTGAATACAGGTGGATACATAGATAATATAATGTATATTGTCGCTTGTATCCTCATCTAAAGTCTGCTGTCTTCCAGTCGCTAAACCGTGAACTGGCACAGGTTGCGTCTGTGACCTGTGTCCACATGCGGACCCTCTTTCGCAACAACCCGGTGCCGGGCGCATCGTCCGATCCAGCCACCGGCCAGAACCAGCATGACAGCGTCGGGAAGGCGCAGGGAACCGAAGCGGATTCGACCACGACGGGCCACCCGTGCTGCCTGCGCGGGTGGCCGGCCTGGACAACGAACAGCAGAGGTGAACGAACGATGGACAAGAGACGGAATCCGCGCCGGCGCATCCTGGTGGACATCGAAATCGCCCACCCCGGTCATGCGCCCTGTTCCGGCTATGCGCGTGACGTCAGCCGCGAGGGCGTATCCGTGGTGCTGTGGGAAGGCGGGCTGCCGCCCGCTCAGCGCTCGGTCATGCTCAACTTCAAGATCTGGACCGGATCCGAGACGCTGTTCCGCAAGATGCATGCGCGTGTGGTCCGCTGTGACGGCGACCAGGTCGCGCTGGTGTTCGCCGAACAGGACCTGGTGGCCAGCGCCATCGTCCAGGATCTCATGTTCTACAAAAATGCCGAACGCCGTCACCGCGCCCGCCGACCGGTCTGCGGCTTCGCCGCGACCTCGGTGTCACCGCCGGACAACGCCCTGACAAATGCGTAGGGCAGGGTGACCGAAGGGACCCCCACCATGACCGTCCGGGGGCCGCCTCCCGAACGGTGCGGAATGCCCTCCGGACGAAGACCCCGCATCCACACGGGGGCGACACATGGATCAGTGGGAGGCGTACAAGGCCTCGATGGCGTCGGCATAGCGTTCGCAGATGCGGCTGCGTTTCAGTTTGAGGGTCGGCGTCATGAGCCCCTCCTCGATGGACCAGGGTTCGAGCTGGCAGTAAACCCGCCGCACCTGGGCGTAGCCGGGGAAGCTGGACAGGCGCTGGGCGATGCGTTCCAGGATGACTTCGTTCAGACGTTCGCTGTTGCAGGCGTCGGGAGCTTCGGGGTCCAGCCCGATGCGCTTCGCCAGCGCCTTCCACTGTTCCGGCTCCAGCACCACCAGCGCGCTGAGATAGGGGCGGTTGTCGCCGATCACCATGGCCTGTTCGAACAACGGGTCCATGGTGATGGCCATCTCCATGTCGGCCGGCGGCACCTTCTCGCCGTTGGCCAGCACGATGATCTCCTTGAGACGCCCCGTGATGTAGAGATGCCCGTTTTCGTAACGGGCCTTGTCGCCGGTATGCAACCAGCCGTCATCGTCGATGATGTCGCGGGTAGCCTGTTCGTTGGCCCAGTAGCCCAGCATCACGCCCGGTGACCGCACCAGCAGCTCGTCGTTGTCGCCGATGCGGATCTCCACGTCGGGCAGCAGCACGCCGACACTGGCCGGGTCGTTGTCCTCGATGGTGTTGACGCTGATCACCGGACTGGTCTCGGTCAGTCCGTAACCCTGCAGCATGGGCAGGCCCAGGCCGATGAACACGCGCGCCACGTCCTCGGGCAGCGGTGCGCCGCCGATGACCGCCAGTTCCATGCGACCGCCCAGCTTCTCCATGACCTTGCCGCCCACCAGCTTGTACAGCAGCGGCCATAGCGCCAGCGTCGGGTGCCACCCGGCGCGGCCCTGCTGGTGCTCGAAGCGGCGCCAGCCGGTGGTGGTGGCGAGCCGGAACAGGGCGCGGGCGAGGGCCGGCTTTTCCTCCAGGCCGGCCTGGATCTTGTTGTAGACCCGCTCGAAGATGCGCGGTACGGAAATCATGATGGTCGGGCGCACCTCGACCAGGTCGTCGGCCAGTTGCGGAATGGACCGGTTGTAGGCGACTGCGGCCCCGGCCATCATCGGCAGGTAATAGCCGCCGGTGCGTTCCAGGGTATGCGACAGCGGCAGGAACGACAGGAACAGATGGTGGGGCGGGCAAGATACCAGCTGCAGGCTGGCCCAGGCATCCCACAGAATGTTGTGATGACTCAACATCACACCCTTGGGGCGACCGGTGGTGCCGGAAGTGTAGACGATGGTGGCCAGGGTATCCTTGTCCCAGCGGTAGTCGGCCGGCTCGGCGCTGTCCGGCAGCCATTCGCCGACGCGACGCAGCCGTGGTTCGGGGCGCGCGCCGGTGTCCACGTGCGACACGCACAGCACGCGGTTGAGAAAGCCGAGACGGTCCCAGACCGGCTGCAGGCTGTCCCAGTGCTCCTGGTGGCCGATCAGCAGCAGCTTGGCGCCGGCATTCTGCAGGACGTAGGCGACGTTCTCGGCCCGGTCCTGGGTATACAGCGGTATGACCACCAGGCCGTTGGCCAGCGCCGCCTGGTCGAACATCATCCACTCGGGGCAGTTGTTCATCATCACCGCCACGCGGTCGCCCGGTTGCAGGTCTTCGGTCGCCAGCGCCGCCTGCCAGCGTGACACATGGTCGCCGGCCTCGCGCCAACTCAGATCGCGCCAGCATTCGGCCGCGTCGTCGTACCAGCGGTACGCCAGCGCATCGGGCGTACGCCGCACGCGTTCGCGGAACAGCCCCGCCAGGGTGCCGGCCTGTTCGGGCGTGATGTAGTCGGTCTCGGGTGTCTTTTCCTTCATTGTCGGTCTCCCGTGAAACCGGCCAGCACCTCCCAGCCGGCGTCCGGCTTGAAACGCGGCCCGTGCCGCTTCTCCAGTTCACGCAGGCGCTGGTACAGGGTATCGGCACCGACGGTCTCGATATGGCGCAGCGGCCCGCCGCGGAAGGGGGCGAAACCGGTGCCGAACACCATGCCGCCGTCCAGCAGTTCGGCGTCGTCAACCACCTTCTCGCGCAAGCAGGCCACCACTTCGTTGAGCAGGCGCAGGATCATGCGGTCGGTGATGTCGTCGGCGGGGTGAAAGCCCTTGGGCAGCGCCGGCTTGACCGGCCTGCCCTTCCTGTAGCGGTAGAAGCCCTCGCCGCTCTTCCTGCCCAGCCGCCCCTGTTCCACCAGCTCCCGCAGGTGCGCCGGCACCTCGCCGCCCAGGTGCGAGGCGAGGATCTCGCCGACGTGCAGGCAGATGTCCAGGCCCACGGTATCGGCCAGCTCGATGGGACCCATGGGCATGCCGAAGGCAACGGCCTGGCTGTCGACGGCGGCCGGCGGCACGCCCTCGTGCACCAGCTCCACCGCTTCCAGCAGGTAGGGCATGAGAATGCGGTTGACCAGGAAGCCCGGTGTGCTGGCGACCGGCAGCGGCAGGCGGTCGATGCGGCGGGTGAAGGCCGTGGCGCGCCCGACCACGCCGGCGTCGGTGGCGTCGTCACGCACGATCTCGACCAGTTGCATCTTCGCCACCGGGTTGAAGAAGTGCAGGCCGACCAGCCGCGACGGCGTCGCCAGGCCGCTGCGCAGTTCTTCGAGCGGTATGCTGGAGGTGTTGGTGGCCAGCACGGCATCGCCGCGCATGCGCGGCTCCAGCTCGGCGTACAGGCTGCGCTTGGCGTCGGCGTCCTCGAAGATGGCTTCGATGACGACGTCGGCGTGTTGCACGCCCAGGCCGCGCACGTCGGGCATGAGGCGATCCATGGCCTCCTGCACCGGCCGCGGCCGCTTGAAGCGGCGCTGGAACAGCCGGTGGGCGCGCTTGATGGCGGGGGCGATGCGCTCCGCCGACTGGTCCTGCAGGGTCACCTGCAGGCCGCGCGCCGCGCACCAGGCGGCGATGTCGCCGCCCATGACCCCGGCGCCCACCACGTGCACCCGCAGCGGCCGGAAATCGATGCCGCGGCCCAGGGCCTTCATCTTTTCCTGCAGCCGGAACACGCGGATGAGATTCTGTGCGGTCGGACCGGTGATGAGGCGCGCCACCGACTCGGCCTCGGCGTGCAGCATGCGGCGCTGGTCGTCGGCATGCTCCTGCCACAGGTCGATGAGCGCGTAGGGGGCGGGGTAGTGGTCGCGGCGCGCCTTCTTCGCCACCTGGTGACGGAACAGGCGCGCCAGCCAGGGACGCACCCAGGCGTGGTTGGTGAGCGCCTGCAGTCGGGTGGGGCGATGCGGGAAGGGCGGGTCGAGCAGCACGGCGCGGGCCGCCGCCTGCAATTGCCGCTCGGGCACGGCGTAGTCTACGAGACCCAGGCGTTTCGCCGCCCGGCCGCTGATGCTGCGGCCGCTCAACATCAGGTCCATGGCGTGGACGGCGCCGACCAGCGGCACCAGCCGCGCCGAGCCGCCGAAGCCCGGGTGGATGCCGAGCCGCACCTCCGGCAGGCCCAGGCGGGTGCCGGGATCGTCGCGGGCGATGCGATAGCGGCAGGCCAGGGCCAGCTCCAGGCCGCCGCCCAGGCAGAAACCGTGGATCAGCGCCAGGGTCGGGAAGGGCAGCGCCGCCAGGCGGTCGAACACTTCCTGGCCGCGGCTGATGGCTTCCAGCGCCTGGTCGTACTCCACCAGCTGCGTGAACTCGTTGACGTCGGCGCCGGCGATGAAGCCGTTCTTCTTGTCCGACAGGACGACCAGGCCACGGGGTTTCCTGTTTTCCAGTTCCAGCAGTTCGCGGTACAGCGCTTCCAGCACCGCAGCCGACAGTACGTTGGTGGAGGAGCCGGCGCGGTCGACGTGCAGCCAGGCGATGTTGTCGTCGTCGACGACGGTGTAGAGGTCGCGCGTTTCGGTGTCGTTCATGCGTCGACCCTCTCCAGCAGCATGGCGCCGCCCTGGCCGCCGCCGATGCACAGGCTGGCCATGGCACGCCGCTTGTCCTCGCGGTGCAGCACCTTCGCCGCGTGCAGCACGATGCGGGCGCCGCTGGCCCCGACCGGATGGCCGAGGCTGACGCCGCCCCCATCGACGTTGAGCCAGTCCTCGTCGATGGGGGTGAAGCCGCCTTCCAGCCCCAGCCGTTGCCGGCAATAGTCGTCGTCCTGCCAGGCACGCAGGCAGGCCAGCACCTGGGCGGCGAAGGCCTCGTTGATCTCCCACACGTCGATGTCGCCGCTGTCGAAGCCGTGACGCTGCAGGATGGGCGCCATGGCGTGCACCGGCCCCAGTCCCATGCGGCGTGGATCCAGCGCCGCCCACTGGGTGTCGACGACCCGCGCCAGCACCGGCAGATCGTATCGTTCGACGGCTTCTTCCGAGGCCATGACCAGCCAGGCCGCGCCGTCGGTGATCTGGGCGCTGTTGCCGGCCGTCACCTTGCCGAACGGGCGGTCGAAGACCGGCTTGAGGCGCGCCAGCTTGTCCATGCTGGAATCCTCGCGCAGACCGTCGTCGGATTCGTAGTAACGCCCGTCGCTGTCGTACAGCGTCTCGATCTCGTCCAGGTGGCCCTGTTTCTGCGCCCGGGCCAGGCGCTGGTGGCTGCGCAGGGCGAAGGCATCCATGGCTTCACGGCTGATATCGAACTGCCAGGCCAGTTCCTCGGCGGTCTGGCCCATGTTGAGTTCGACGATGGGGTCGGTCAGGCCGCACAGCAGGCCGATGACGGGTTTGAGCATGGCGGGCCGGAACGAAGCCAGGACCTTGAGGCGCGCCGCCGGCGTGCGCGCGCTGTTGAGCGCTCCCAGCCAGGCGACCATGGCGGTGCCGAACAGCACCGGGGCGTGGCTCATGGATTCGGTGCCGCCGGCCAGCACCAGTTCCGAGCGGCCGCTGGCGATATCCTGGGCCGCGCAGTCCAGCGCCTGCAGGCCGGAGGCGCAGTTGCGCTGCACCGTCCAGGCCGGCACCCGTTCGCCACAGCCCAGGCGCAGGGCGACGATGCGGCCGATGTTGGCCTCGTTGGGGCCACCCATCACACAGCCCAGGATGACCTGGTCGAAGTGTTCGGGCTCGAAGGGCTGGCGCGCCAGCAGGGCGCGGCCGGCCTGGAAGGCAAGGTCGGACGCCAGGAACGGGCCGGGTTTTCCTCGCGCGCGCAGAAACGGGCTGCGGCTGCCGTCGATCAGGTAGACCGGCCTGCCTGTTGCGAGCGGGTTGGGCTGTGTTGCCATGAGCGACTGTCCTCCTTCCAGTAGTCGGCGGGAAATTCGTCCACTGCGATGACCCGGCGGCGGGCTTCGACGGCTTCCCGCACCAGCTCCGCTTCACGTTGTTCGATGACGCCGGCCGAAACCCCCTCGTCCAGGCGCTGCTCGGGATCACCGGATGCAAGTTGACCATTGCGCATGGCCTGACGCAAGCGCTTGAGCACGGGCTCGGCGGCGGTCGCCTTCTCCATGGCGTCTTCGAGTTGTGCCAGCGGTTCATCCGGGTCGGCGGGAACGAACACGCCCTCGGTGAGCCGCTCACGGGCCGCGCCCCAGCGCAGGACGACGGCAGCGGCGCGGCGCGTGAGTGCGTCATCGGGCAGCTTGTAGCTGCGGCCGAGCGGGAACAGCAGCCAGCGCAGCACGCGGCCCACCGGCCGCACCGGCAGGTTGTCGCAGACTTCGAACAGTCGCTGCTGCATGCCGTGCAGCAGCTCGGCCAGGCTCCATTCCAGCAGCGGCCGGTCGGCCTGGGGCCGGCCCTGGTCGGCGTAGCGCTTGAGCGTGGCGCTGGCCAGGTACAGGTAGCTCAGTACGTCACCGAGCCGGCCCGACAGCGACTCCCTGCGCTTGAGCGTGCCGCCCAGGGTCAACAGCGCCGCTTCGGCGGTCAGCGCGAAGGCGGCGCTCATGCGGCTCAGCTGGCGGTAGTGGCGCGCCTCCTCGCGGTCGCCGGGCGCGGCGGCGAAGCGGGCGCCGGTCAGGCCGTGAAACAGGGTGCGGGCCAGGTTGGAAGTCACCAGGCTGACGTGCTCGAAAAAGGCCCGGTCGAAGGCGGCCGCGTCGCCGGCGCCGGCGCTCTCCATTTCCTTCAGCAGGCAGGGGTGGCAGCGGATGGCGCCCTGGCCGAAGATGATCAGGCTGCGGGTGAGGATGTTGGCGCCTTCCACGGTGATGCTGATGGGCATGGCCTGGTAACCGCGCGCCAGGTAGTTGCGCGGGCCCATGCAGATGCCGCGGCCGCCATGGATGTCCATGGCGTCGTCGACCACCTTGCGCATGCGCTCGGTGAGGTGGTACTTGACGATGGCGGACGCTACGGAGGGCTTCTCGCCGCCGTCCACCGCCAGAGTGGTCAGGCCGCGCGCCGCATCCATGGTATAGGCCCAGGCGGCCATGCGACCCAGCACTTCCGAGACGCCCTCGAAGCGGCCGATGGGTGTCTTGAACTGCTTGCGCACCGAAGCGTAGGCGCTGGTGGCGCGCGCCGCCAGCTTGGCCGCGCCGGTGCTCAGCGCCGGCAGCGAAATGGAACGCCCGTCGGCCAGGCATTCCATCAGCATGCGCCAGCCCTGGCCGACGCAGTCCTTGCCGCCGATGACGTAGTCGAGCGGAATGAACACGTCGTGGCCACGGTTGGGGCCGTTCATGAACGACTGGTTGAGCGGGAAATGGCGGGCGCCGATCTCCACGCCGGGGGTGTCGGTGGGAATCAGCGCCAGGGTGATGCCGCGTTCTTCCTCTTCGCCCAGCAGGTGATCCGGATCGTAGAGCTTGAACGCCAGCCCCAGCACGGTCGCGACCGGACCCAGGGTGATATAGCGCTTCTCCCAGTTGAGCAGGATGCCGAGTGTCTCCCTGCCGTCGAACTCGCGGCGGCACACCACGCCGGTGTCCGGCATGGCGGCGGCGTCGCTGCCGGCCTCCGGTCCGGTGAGGGCGAAGCAGGGCACTTCCTCGCCGCGGGCCAGGCGCGGCAGGTAGTGGTTCTTCTGCTGTTCGGTGCCGTAGTGCAACAACAACTGGGCCGGCCCCAGCGAGTTGGGCACCATGACGGTGACGGCGGCGCTGATGCTGCGGGTGGCGATCTTCATCACCACGCTGGAATGGCCGTGGGCGCTGAATTCCAGCCCGCCGTAGGCCTTGGGGATGATCATGCCGAAGAAACCCTCGCGCTTGATGTAGTCCCAGACCTCCGGCGGCAGGTCGTGCAGTTCCTCGGTGATCCGCCAGTCGTCCAGCATGCGGCAGAGTTCTTCCACCGGGCCGTCCATGAAGGCCTGTTCGTCCGCGCTCAGGGCGGGTGGCGGCATGTCCTGCAGACGCTTCCAGTCGGGCCGGCCGCTGAACAGTTCGGCTTCCCACCAGACGCTGCCGGCCTCCAGTGCCTCGCGTTCGGTATCCGAGACCGCCGGCATCAGCGACCGGAACAGGTTCATGACGCGGGCGCTGACGTAGCGGGTCCGCAGGGCCGGTATGCCGAGCACGGCGGCGGCCGGCAGGAACAGCAACCAGGCCGGCAGCAGGTACCAGCCGCTGGCGGCGTGCAGGGAAGGCCAGGCCAGCAGCCAGGCGGCGATGGCGCCGGTCCACAACCAGGCCGGCGCGCGGCGCGCCGCCAGCAGCCACGCTACGCCCAGGATCAGCAGCAGTTCGATGATGATTAGCATATCAGCAGTACCCCGTCCGGCCTGTGTGTCCCTGCAGGTTTGGACCCGTCGCCGCCAGGCAAGTTTGGCGCCCCGGTGCCTCGTGCGGCCGATCCGGTCTTCCTTAGGTATGAAGATAGCGGCAAATTCGCCGGAAGCTGAGTAAATGCCGGCGCCGTCATCCGGCTAGAGAGGTTCGAGCAGGACGTCGACGGCCCGTTCCAGCACCGGGCGCGGCGTGTAGTAGTGCGGCGAGAAGCGAATGCCGCCGCCGCGCAGCGCACACACCACGCCGGCCGCCTGCAGGTGGGCGTAGCGCGCCTCCAGATCGTCGTCCGGCGGCCGGAAGGTCAGGATGCCGGCCAGGCGATCCGCCTTCGTATCGGATATGAACTCGACTTTATCAGTCAATAATTCAATTAGATATCGAATATTTCCAGAAATGGCCTGATGGATGTTTCCGATGCCCAGGTCGAGCAGTAGCGACAGGCTGGCGTGCAACGCATGGATGCCCAGCATGTTCGGGCTGCCGCACTCGAAGCGGCGCGCATCCGGCGCCGGCGCCCAGTCGCGGCGGTCGAATTCCCCCATGGCTTCCACCATGTGCCAGCCGAACTGGTGCAGCCGCAGGCGCGGGATCCATTCGCGCCGGCACCAGAACAGCGCCAGGCCCTCCGGGCCGGCCATCCACTTGTGACCGTCGGCCGCCACGAAGTCAGCCTGGCAGGCCCGTACGTCGAACGGCACCGCCCCCAGGCTCTGGATGGCGTCCACGCAAAACAGCACGCCGCGCTCGCGGCAGGCCTGCCCGAGCCGTTCCAGCTCGAGCTTCAGGCCGGTCGCATATTGCACGGAACTGATGGCGAGCAGCCGGGTGCGCGCATCGAAGGCGTCGACGAGCGCCTGCTCGGGTGACGCGCCACTGCCGAGATCGACCTGCACCACCTCGACGCCGAGCGGCGCCAGCGACTCCCAGACGATACGGTTGGAGGGGAATTCCTGGTCGGAGATGACCACCTTGTCGCCGGGCTGCCAGTCCAGTCCCCAGGCGACCACCGACAGGGCTTCAGAGGTGTTCTTCAGCAGGGCGACTTCGCCGCTGCTGTCCGCGTTCAGCAGCCGCATGAACTGTTCGCGCAGTGCCTGCTCGGTCTGCAGCCAGCGCTCGTAGTGGCGTGAGCCCAGGCGGCCGTTCTCCTGTGCGAAGGCCTGTACTGCCTCGACCGTGCGGCGCGGCCAGGGCGACACGGCGGCATGGTTCAGGTACAGGACGGAGGGATCGAGATCGAATTCGTCGCCGTTCATGGCCGTGCCTTGCGTTGCCGGCCCGAGATGCGCCGCACGCAGCTGAGCTGCGCCACGTTGACCGCCTCGGTCAGGATGTCGATCACCCTGGGGCGGGGAAAGCTCACCCGCCAGGCGAGCGCGATCTGGCGCTTCGGGATCGGGTTGCCGAAGCGGCGGATGGCGATCAGGCGCTGCGAGTAGCGGTCCACGCCTGCGGCGGTGCAGGGCACGACGCTCAGTCCCATGCCGGAGGCCACCATATGACGGATGGTTTCCAGCGAACTGCCCTCGACGATGTGTACGATGCTGCCGTCGTGCGCCGCCTTGGGCGCGCAGGCGGGACAGGCCTCGATCACCTGG
>JALSRI010000027.1 GCA_026984835.1 Thiohalobacter sp.
GCCGTTCCAATCCGCTACGCGGATTGGTCGAACCTCAAGGTCCGAACCCTGCCGCCTTCCGGGCAACTGCACTACCAGTCACCCCGTGACAACAACTGCCCAAAAACTATGGCTGGGGCGGCAGGATGATTCGCCGCTGCGCGGCTCACCCCTCCGGGGCCGGCTCCGCTACGCTGCGCCGTTCCAATCCGCTACGCGGATTGGTCGAACCTCAAGGTCCGAACCCTGCCGCCTTCCGGGCAACTGCACTACCAGTCACCCCGTGACAACAACTGCCCAAAAACTATGGCTGGGGCGGCAGGATTCGAACCTGCGCATGCCGGCACCAAAAGCCGGTGCCTTACCGCTTGGCGACGCCCCAGGAAACTTGTTGGCCCGTGGCCTGTTCCAGCCGCGCCAGCAGGGGCGACCGGTTGCAGCCACGGGCCACGAATCCTGTCCAGGGCGGGGGCAGCGCCCGCAGAACGGCACGTGCCCTCGCCGCATCGGCGAACGGTGCGAACACGCAGGCACCGCTGCCGGTCACGCGGGCCGGGGCATGCCGGGACAACCACGCCAGCGCTGCGCCGACCCCGGGGTGGCGCCTGACCACCACCGGCTCGAGATCGTTCCTTCCCTCGCCCGAGAGAAAGTCGGCTATTGTGATCCGGGGTGTATCCCGTGTCAATCCGGGATCGGAGAAAATCTCAGCCGTTGATACGTTTAGCGCCGGCTGCACGACCAGGTAGCAGGGCTCGTCGAGACCTTCCACCGGTGTCAGCCGCTCGCCCACGCCCTCGGCCCAGGCCGCCTGGCCATGCACGAACACCGGCACGTCGGCGCCCAGGCCAAGGCCGATGTCGGCCAGGTCCCGGGCGGACATTCCCAGCCCCCACAAGTGGTTGAGCGCCACCAGGGTGGTGGCGGCGTCGGAACTGCCGCCACCCAGGCCGCCGCCGGCCGGCAGGCGCTTGTCGATGCGGATGGCCACGCCCTGGTGGCAACCGGCAGCCTGGGCCAGGGCCTGGGCCGCCCGCAGCACCAGGTCGTCGGCCGCGGGGACGGCCTCGTTGCCGGCCAGGCGGCGGATGACGCCGGCGGCCTCCGGCTCGAACCCCAGCCGGTCACCGTAGTCGAGAAACTGGAACAGGGTCTGCAGGTCGTGGTAGCCGTCGGCGCGCCGGCCAGTGACGTGCAGGAACAGGTTGAGCTTGGCCGGCGCCGGCCAGGCGGCCGCGCTCACGCCCCGTCCTCCGGCCGCCACGCCTGCACCACCAGCTTTACCCGGAGATCGGGCTGCACCAGGGTGAGGCGGTCGGGCAGTTCCAGGCCATCGACGCTGCGGTAGCGCCGGAAACGGATGCGCCAGCCGTCCTGCTCCAGCTCGGCCAGGCGCCCCCGGGCATCCAGCCGGTGCTGTTCCCGGCTGCCGGGCCGCGGCACACCGCGCAGCCAGTAGCCCAGGCCGCTGACCGGGAGCCGCCAGCCGGTCTCTTCTTCCAGCAGGCGCTCGGCGCTGGTGGCCAGCCGCGGCGGCTGGCCACCGCGCTCGAGCACCACCACCTCCCCGTCGCCGCTCAGCCGCAACACGCCGCGCCCGAACGGCCCGCTGAGACGGATGTCGAAGCGCCCGCCCTGCTGCCGCCAGTCGAAGGCCGCCTGCCAGCCCTCGTCGCCGGCCTGCACGCCGACCCGGCCCCGGGCCTGCCAGGCGGCAAGCGCCTCCACCCGCGCCCGGTGCGCCTGCCAGCGCACCTCACCGGCCGTCGGAGACAGTGACGGCGGAGTGGCACAGCCGGCGACCAGCAGGCCCCCGGCCAGGGCCAACAACAGCGGGAATCTGGACAGGACGGCATTCATGGCAAGGGTTGTTCCACTCGTTCCTGGGTACGGGTCGGTGACCGCCGCTGTTCGCGGCCAGGGCCGCTCCTGCCGGTGGTGGGCGACCCGGGAGGCCGGGCGGCCGGCAGCGGCGGCTTGCCCGCGAACCCGGCACAGCCGGGGAAATTCGTGGCCTGGGGCGCGCCTAGTGGACGAGCCGGCGTACAGTGTCTTCCAGGACCCTGTTGCCGGGTTTCTTCTTGCGCGCCTCGTCCCACAGCTTGCGGGCCTGCCGGCGGTAACCCTGGGTCCAGAGCACTTCGCCGAGGTGGGCGGCGATCTCGGGGTCGCCGGTCATGTCCCAGGCGCGCTGCAGGTATTGGCGGGCCTTGTCCAGGTTGCCGAGCTTGAACTGCACCCAGCCCATGCTGTCGATCACCGCCGGGTCGTCCGGAGTCTTTTCCATGGCCTTCTGGATGTACAACAGAGCCTCGTCGTAGCGGTTCGTGCGGTCCGCCAGCGTGTAACCAAGGGCATTCAGGGCACGGGCATTGTCCGGATCGGCCTTGAGGATACGCAACAGGTCCTGCTCGGCGATGTCGAGGCGATCCAGGCTCTCGGCGACCAGCGCGCGGGCGTAGAGGACATCGGCGTCGTCCGGGTGCGACTCCAGGTAGCGGCTGTAGAGCTGGAAGGCCTCCTCGTTCCAGTCGATGCCGGACAGAATGCTGCCTTCCACCAGCAGCAGGCGCCTGGCATTCTGCGGCTGCGCCAGGCGCAGCTTCTGCAGGCGTTCACACGCCGTCTTGATGCGGCCGGCATCGGCCTCCAGCTTGGCGATGCGGATCTGTGCTTCCAGCCAGTGCTCACCCTTGCCGACGCGGCTGTACCAGCGGATGGCCTCCTTGCGGTCGTTGCGCTCCTCGGCGATGGCGCCCAGGTAGTAATAGGCCTGCTGTACCTGGTAACCGAGCTTGAGCAGGCGCTTGAAGAGTTTCTCGGATGCGTCCAGCTTGCCCGCCTCCAGCGACAGCAGCGCCAGCGAATAGACGAACTGGCCGTTGTCGGGCTGCTTCCTGACCAGTTTCTGGTACTGCCGGCGGGCGCCGTCCAGGTCATCCAGATCCACCAGCAGGCGCGCGTAGGCCGCGCGCAGCTCGGTATCGTCCGGCTGGCGCTCGAGCGCTTCGGCCATCTGCCGATGCGCCAGCTCCTTGTTGCCCTGCCTGAGCTGGATCTGGGCCCGCAGCACCAGCGCGGGCACCCAGTCGGGGCGCAGCCCGAGCGCCGTCGCCACCTCGTGCTCGGCGAGCGGCCATTGCCGGGCCTGGGCGGCCAGCCGCGCGTAGGCGAAATGGGCGTCCGGGTCCTGCGGATGGCGGGCCACCAGCTTCTCCATCAGCGCCAGGGTCTGCTTGCTGTCCGGCTCCCGCACCAGCAGGCCGAGCAGTGACCGGTAGGTCTGGGCCGGCGTCGCCTCGCCGTGTTCGATCAGGTACTCGATGTTCTCCAGCGCCTCGTCCTGCAGACCGCTGCGCAGCGCCAGGGCGGCCAGCGACTGGCGCGCCTCCTTGTTGTCCGGTTCCAGCTGGACCCAGCGCCGTGCCGCGGCCAGGGCCCGCTCCTGATCCTTGGCGAACACCGCGATCTTGAGCGCCCGCTCGGCGACGCGCGGATCGTTGGTATAGCGGGCCGCCTCGATATAGGCGCGCGTGGCCACATCGAGGCGACCGCGCTGGCCGGCGATCTCGCCCAGCAGAATGTCGTACATCAGCGCCGGGGCGAGCTGCTCCTTCTCACCCGGTGCCGGCACCGGCCGGAGCGGCGTCTCCGCGGCCGGTGGTGCATGGGGGGTGGTCACCGCACCTTCCCCGCCGGCGGGCGGCTGCGGCTGGCGCAGCGTCGTGCAGGCGGCCACGGAGGCCAGCAGGAAAACCAGCGCAACCCGGACCAACCGGGGGTTTTTGCTCATGAAACCAGTCATCTTCTCAGGTAGTCTTCATTTTGATGTGTGCGCGGATGGCATCGCCACTATACGCAATTCCCCAGCCGCTCGACAGCCGCCGCCCGGCATCGCTTGTATTCACCCAGACCATGCCTCAGAATTTCCCGTTTGCATAGACCCAGCAGCCATATGCCCCTGATCGCGCTCGGAATCAACCACCGCTCGGCCCCCATCGAGCTGCGGGAACAGATCGCCTTTTCCGGCGAACGCATGAACGACGCGCTGCGCGAGCTGGCGGGCCTGCCGGCGGTCGAGGAAGCGGCCATTCTGTCGACCTGCAACCGCACCGAGCTCTATTGCCGTATCAGCGACAACGACGCCGGAAACCTGACCGAATGGCTGGGCCATTATCACCGTATCGAGCCGGCCAGCCTGGAACCCCACCTCTACTGCCATCCCGGCGCCGAGGCCGTGCGCCACCTGCTGCGGGTGGCCGGGGGACTGGATTCCATGATCCTGGGCGAACCACAGATTCTCGGCCAGGTGAAGGAGGCCTACCAGCGCGCGGTGGCAGCCGGCACCCTGGACACCCAGCTCGAACGCCTGTTCCAGCATACCTTCGCGGTAGCCAAGCAGATCCGCACCGACACCGCCATCGGCGAAAGCCCGGTGTCAGTGGCCTTTGCAGCGGTCAGCCTGGCGCGCCAGATCTTCAGCGACTTCGAGGAACACACGGCGCTGCTGATCGGCGCCGGCGAGACCATCGAGCTGGCGGCCCGGCATCTGCACGACATGGGGCTGGGCCGCATGATCGTCGCCAACCGCACCCTGGAGCGCGCCCACGACCTGGCCGCCCAGCACGCCGGCTACGGCATCGGCCTGGACGAGATACCCGCCCACCTGGCGGAAGCGGATATCGTCATCGCCTCCACCGGCAGCCGCGAACCGCTGCTGACGCGGGCGCAAGTCAAGCAGGCGCTGCGGGCACGCCGCCACAAGCCGGTATTCATGGTCGACATCGCCGTGCCGCGCGACATCGAACCGGCGGTCGGCCGGCTCGAGGACGTCTATCTGTACTCCATCGACGACCTGCAGGAAGTCATCCAGGAAAATCTCAAATCACGCGAGCAGGCGGCGGCCCAGGCCGAGGAAATCGTCGACATCCAGGTGGACCGCTTCATGGCCTGGCTGCGCGGCCAGGACGCGGTGGCCAGCATCCGCCGCTTCCGCAGTCACGCCGAGCGGGAGCGCGGCCGGCTGCTGGACAAGGCGCGTCAGCAGCTGGCGGCCGGCCAGCCGCCCGACAAGGTGCTGGAACAGCTGGCCAACGGCCTGACCAACACGCTGATACACGGCCCGACGATACGCCTGCGCCAGGCCGGCGAGGAAGGCCGGCTCGACCTGCTGCAGGCGGCCTCCGAACTGTTCGGGCTGAAAGATGAGTGAACTGAACCCGTCGCTGACGCGCAAGCTGGAATCCGTCGTCGAGCGCGTGCAGGAAGTCAGCGCCCTGCTGGCCGAGCCCGACGTCATGGCCGACAACGAGCGTTTCCGCAAGCTGTCCATGGAGTACGCCCGCCTGACGCCGGTGGTGAACTGTTTCGAGGCACTGCAACAGGCGCGCGAGGAAGAGGCTGCCGCCAGCGACTTGCTCAAGGATCCCGATCCCGAGCTGCGCGCCATGGCCGCGGAAGAGCTGGCGGCGGCCCGCGCGCGGCGCGAGCAACTGGAACTGGACCTGCAGAAACAACTGCTGCCGCGCGACCCCGACGACGACAAGAACGTGTACCTGGAGATCCGCGCCGGCACCGGCGGCGACGAGGCGGCCCTGTTCGCCGGCGACCTGTTCCGTATGTACTCGCGCTACGCCGAGAACAAGGGCTGGAACGTGGAAGTGCTGTCCGCCAGCGAAGGCGAGCACGGCGGCTACAAGGAGATCATTGCGCGCATCAGCGGCCAGGACGTATACGGCCATCTCAAGTTCGAGTCCGGCGTGCACCGCGTGCAGCGGGTGCCGGAGACCGAGTCCCAGGGCCGCATCCATACCTCGGCGGCCACCGTGGCGGTGCTGCCCGAGCCCGAGGAACGCGAAGAGATCGACATCAACCCGGCCGACCTCAAGGTGGACACCTACCGTGCCTCCGGCGCCGGCGGCCAGCACGTCAACAAGACCGACTCGGCGGTGCGCATCACCCACCTGCCGACCGGCATCGTGGTGGAATGTCAGGACGAGCGCTCGCAGCACAAGAACCGGGCGCGCGCCCTGTCGCTGCTGGCGGCGCGCCTGCGCGCATCCGACGAAGAAAAGCGCCGCGCCGAGGAGACCGCCACCCGCCGCAGCCTGGTCGGGAGCGGCGACCGCTCGGAGCGCATCCGCACCTACAACTTTCCCCAGGGCCGGGTCACCGACCACCGTATCAACCTCACCCTGTACAAGCTGGACGAGATCCTGCAGGGTGGCCTGGACGCCCTCATCGAACCGCTGCTCGCCGAAGACCAGGCGGACCGGCTGGCGGCCATGAGCGAGGCGGAGTAATGGTTCGAGTCCGGCCGGACTCCGTGTTCGTCCCTCCATCCCCAACCTCCCCCTGCAGGGGAAGCGGCCATTCGGTGCGGGCGTGATACCGGTGCGACAGACGCGGACCATAAGTGACAACCTGCGCCAGGCGGCCGGACGCCTGGGCGAATCCGACAGCCCGCGCCTCGATGCCGAGGTGCTGCTGGCCTTCGTGCTCGGCAAGCCGCGCAGCCACCTCATGGCCTGGCCGGAGCACGAACTCGCGGCTGCCGAACAGGCTGTTTTCGACGAACTGATCGAACGACGCCGGCAGGGCGTTCCGGTCGCCCACCTGACCGGCGAGCGCGAGTTCTGGTCGCTGCCACTGGCCGTCGAGCCGCACACCCTGATACCCCGGCCCGACACCGAACTGCTGGTCGAACTGGCACTGCAACGCCTGCCCCCCGACAGCCCCAGCCGGGTCGCCGACCTCGGCACCGGCAGCGGCGCGGTGGCACTCGCCATCGCCTCGGAACGCCCACGCAGCGAGGTGTTGGCGACCGACCGTTCGCCGGCCAGCCTGCAACTGGCGCGGCGCAACGCGCATCGTCTCGGGCTGCGCAACCTGGCCTTCGCGTGCGGGAACTGGTGCGATGCCCTGCGCGACGCCAGCCTCGACCTGCTGGTCTCCAACCCCCCCTATATCGCCGAGGCCGACCCGCACCTGGCACGCGGCGACCTGCGCCACGAACCGCGCCAGGCCCTGGCGGCCGGCGCCGAGGGCCTGGATGCGCTGGGCGTGCTGGCCGGGCAGGCGCCGAGGGTACTGCGGCCTGGCGCCTGGCTGCTGCTGGAACACGGCTGGCAGCAGGGCGAAGACGTCAGACAACTGCTTTCTGAACAAGGGTTTATAGAAATACAGACCTTTCCCGACCTGGCCGGGCGGGCGCGGGTCACGGGGGGCCGCCGCTCTTCCTGAGCAAACCCTCGCATTCTCCACATGTTTCTTATAGGATTTGGTCATGAGCACCGGCCACCCGGACCAGATCAAGCACCGGGAGATCTGGTTCCGCGATCCCCACCCGGACCCCAGCCAGGCGCAGAGCGCCCTGCTGGTGTTGAGCGATGTGCCGGGCATCATCCACCTCGACATTCCCGACCCTGACCGCAACTGCATCCGCGTCAGCTACGATCTCGCCGAGATCAATCTGCAGATCATCGACTGCCTGCTGTCGGAACTCGGTTTCCATCTCGACAACAGCCTGATGTCCCGGCTCAAGCGAGCGCTCTACTACTACACCGAAGAGACCGAGTTCGAGAACCTCGGCATTCCCCGCGATCAGGATCACACCACCCGCGACATCTTCATGCGCTGCTACCGCTGCAAGCGGCACGGCTGCCGGGACGACCGGCCGGAGTACTGGCGGCACTACCTGTAGGAGCGGGCTCGCCCGCGAACCCGGCGCAGCCGGGACGACCCGTTCGGTGGTCGGCAACGTTCGCGGGCAAGCCCGCTCCTACAACAGGGCGCCTGGTGGTTAAAGCCCGGCAACCCCGGTACCCTTGGGTTCATGGACGACAGCCAGCTGCTTCGCTACAGCCGCCAGATCCTGCTGCCGCAGTTCGGCGTGGAAGGCCAGCAGCGCCTGCTCGACGCCCGGGTGCTGATCGTCGGCGCCGGTGGCCTCGGCTCGCCGGCCGCCCTGTACCTGGCGGCGGCCGGCGTCGGCCACCTGGTGATCGCCGACCACGACCGCGTCGACCTGTCCAACCTGCAGCGCCAGCTGCTGCACGGCCAGGCCGACCTGGGGCGGGACAAGGTCGCCTCGGCGGCCGACACCCTGCACGCCATCGATCCCGACCTGTGCGTCACCCCCATAGCCACGCGCCTGCAGGGCGAGCGCCTGCGGCGGGAAGTGCAGGCAGCCGACATCGTCGTCGATGCCAGCGACAACTTCGACACCCGCTTCGAGGTCAACGCCGCCTGCGTCGAACAGCGCACGCCGCTGGTGAGCGGCGCCGCCATCCGCTTCGAGGGCCAGCTCGCGGTGTTCGACAGCCGCCGCGACGACAGCCCCTGCTACCGCTGCCTGTACCGGGAAGGCGACCAGCCGCAAGAGACCTGCGCAGACAACGGCGTACTGGCGCCGGTAGTGGGCGTCATCGGCAGCCTGCAGGCGCTGGAAGCCATCAAGGTACTGACCGGCATCGGCCGCAGCCTGTGCGGCCGGCTGCTGCTGTTCGACGGGCTGGCCCAGGAATGGCGCAGCCTGAAACTCGCCAGGGACCCGGCCTGCCCGGTCTGCAACCCCTAGAGAAACACCATGGAAACCGTCACCCTGCCCCGCCCGCTGGTCAACCAGATGCTGCACCAGGCCCAGGCGTCGCCGGATGCCGAGGTCTGCGGCCTGATCGCCGCACGCAACGGCAGGCCGGTACGCTTCATCCCGGTGCCCAACGTCGCCGGCCGGCCGGCACAGCTGTTCAGCATGGACCCCGTCCGCCAGATCGACGCCCTGCGCCGCATGCGCGAACAGGGCGAGGAGCTGTTCGGCATCTTTCACTCCCACCCCCACAGCCCGGCCGTTCCCTCCGACCGCGACCTGCGCGAAGCCGGCTACCCCGATGCCCTGTACCTGATCGCCTCGCTGAGCACCAAGGGCGTACTGGAACTGCGCGGCTACCGCTTGCGCGACGGACGGGCGGAGGAAGTGGTGCTGGAGATTTAGCGGGTTAGAAAAAACAAATAACCGCCAAGACGCCAAGAACGCCAAGAAAACCTTGTTTTCTCGTATTCACGGCCGCGCGCGAAGCGCGCTGGCCGGAAAAATTTCCTTTTCTTGGCGTTCTTGGCGTCTTGGCGGTTTATTCCGGTTTACTCCAACTGATTCTCCCGCCCCTTCCGACTCAATGCCGCGTACGCGGTACTTCCGGCTGGTCGCTGGCGGCGAACAGGCGTTCGGCGTCGACGGCATCGAACTCGTAGGCCTGGTTGCAGAATTCGCAGTTGACCTTGATCGATCCCTGTTCCCGCAGAATGTCCTGCACCTCGTCGTAGCCCAGGCCACGCAGCACGGTCTCGATGCGTTCGCGGGAGCAGGAACAGCGGAAGCTCACCGGCTCGGGTTCGAACAGGCGCACGTCTTCCTCGTGGTAGAGGCGATGCAGCAGTTCGCGTGTCGGCAGCCCCAGCAGTTCCTCGTCGGTGACGGTCTCACCCAGGTGCACGTCGCGGTTCCAGGCGTCGGCGTCCTCGGTGACGCCGGGCAGCTGCTGCAGCAGCATGCCAGCGGCACGCCGGCCGTCGGCCGCCAGCCACAGGCGCGTGGCCAGCTGCTCGGACTGGGCGAAATAGTCTTCCAGCGAGGCGGCCAGGCTGGCGCCCTCGGCCGCGACGATGCCCTGGTAGCGGTCGCCGCCTTCACCCGGGTCGATGGTGAGCGCAATGCGCGCCTTGCCCACCAGCCGCCGGAAATCGTGCGAGGCCAGGTCGCCCTCCCAGTGGGCCAGGCCACGCAGGGTGCGGTCGGCACCGGCCTGCACCACCAGCAGACTCACTGGGTTGCCGCCCTGCAGCTGCAGGGTGAGCGAGCCGGAGATCTTGATGGTGGCCGACAGCAGGGCAGCGGCCGCCATCGCCTGGCCCAACAGGTCGCGCACCGGTTCCGGATAGGCATGACGATCGAGAATGGCCTGCCAGGTGGCATCCAGGTGCACCAGTTCACCACGCACGTTGGTGTGCTCGAACACGAACCGATGCAGACTGTCGGTGTCACGGAGGGTCATGGTCGTCCGATTGTAGAGCGCGGGTGTGGCGACGGGAAGGTGTGGTGCAATTACCGGAAGAAACAAGAAACCGCCAAGCGCGCCAGGAAAATCAAACTCGTTTCTGCGGCTGGCGCGTTTTGTGCGCAGCCACAAACAAAAGAAGGTTTTTTCTTGGCGCTCTTGGCGTCTTGGCGGTTTTTCCCTCTACGACCCCGGCTCGCCCCTACCCCTGCAGCAGTTTCCCAAGAAGCTTGTTCACTTCGCCCGGGTTGGCCTTGCCCTGGGTGGCTTTCATGACCTGGCCGACGAAGAAGCCGAGCAGTTTTTCCTGGCCGGCGCGGTACTGTTCGACCTGCTTGGGATTGGCTTCCAGCACTTCGCGTATGATCTTTTCGATGGCGGCCGGGTCGGTGATCTGCTTCAGGCCCTTCTTCTCGATCACGGTGTCGGCGTCACCCTCGCCGGCCCAGATGGCCTCGAACACCTGTTTGGCGATCTTGCCGGAGATGGTGCCGTCCTGGATGCGTTTCAACATGCCGCCGAGCTGCTCGGGGCTGACCGGGCTCTCGACGATGTCCAGGCCTTCCTTGTTGAGCAGGCCGGACAACTCCCCCATCACCCAGTTGGCGGACAGCTTGCCCTCGCCGCCGGAGGCCTCCACCGTGGCTTCGAAGTAGGTCGCCATTTCGCGCGTGGCGGTCAGCACCGAGGCGTCGTAACGGGACAGGCCATAGTCACTCATGAAGCGGTCGCGCTTGGCGTCCGGCAGTTCCGGCAGCGTGGTGCGCACTTCCTCGACGAAGGCGTCTTCCAGCACCAGCGGCAGCAGGTCCGGATCGGGGAAGTAGCGGTAGTCGTTGGCTTCTTCCTTGCTGCGCATGGGTCGTGTCTCGTTCTTGTCCGAGTCATACAGGCGCGTCTCCTGCACGATCTCGCCGCCGGCCTCGAGGATGTCGATCTGGCGCTCGATCTCGTAGTTGATGGCGCGTTCCACGAACCGGAAGGAGTTGATGTTCTTGATCTCGGAACGGGTGCCGAAGGCTTCCTGCCCCTTGGGCCGCACGGAGATGTTGGCGTCGCAGCGGAACGAGCCCTCCTGCATGTTGCCGTCGCAGATCTCCAGGTAGCGCACCAGGGCGTGGATCTTCTTCATGTAGGCGACCGCCTCCTGCGCCGAGCGCAGGTCCGGCTCGGAGACGATCTCCAGCAGCGGCGTGCCGGCCCGGTTGAGGTCGATGCCGGTCTCGCCGTGGAAGTCCTCGTGCAGGGACTTGCCGGCGTCCTCTTCCAGGTGGGCGCGGGTGATGCCGATGCGCTTGGTCCCGCCGTCCGGGAGATCGATGTCCAGGTAGCCATCGTGCACGATGGGCAGCTCGAACTGGCTGATCTGGTAGCCCTTGGGCAGGTCCGGGTAGAAGTAGTTCTTGCGCGCGAACACCGAGCGCCGCGCCACCGTGGAGTGGGTGGCGAGCCCGAACCTGGCTGCCATGCGCACGGCCTCGGCGTTCAGCACCGGCAGCACGCCGGGCAGGCCCAGGTCGACGGCGCAGGCCTGGGTGTTGGGCTCGGCGCCGTAGGCGGTGGAGGCACCGGAGAAGATCTTGCTCCTGGTCGCCAGCTGGGCGTGTATCTCCAGGCCGATGACTGCTTCCCATTCCATGTCGTTACTCACTCACAAATGGATCGTGGATCGGGTTGTTTTCAACCGCGAAGGACGCGAAGGGGTAATACTGAAAAGCCTTTCCTTCGCGTCCTTCGCGGTTGACAAATGCAAGAAAAGGTTTTTCCTCGGTGCGCCTGCGCGCGCCTTCGTGGTCAGACAAAAACATGTCCCCTACTCGAACCCCTCCGGTACCCGGCCGTGCCAGTCGGTGACCTGCTGGTACTGGTGGGCGGCGTTCAGCAGGCGCGCCTCGTCGAAGTAGCTGCCGATCAGTTGCAGACCCACCGGCAGGCCGTCGACGAAGCCGGCCGGGATGGACAGGCCCGGCAGGCCGGCCAGGTTGACGGCGATGGTGTAGATGTCCGACAGGTACATGGTGACAGGGTCGTCGGCCTTCTCGCCCAGGCGGAAGGCCGGCGTCGGCGAGGTCGGCCCCAGGATCAGGTCCACCTGTTCGAAGGCGTCGATGAAGTCCTTGCGGATCAGCTGCCGCACCTGCTGGGCCTTGAGGTAGTAGGCGTCGTAGTAGCCGGCCGACAGGGCGTAGGTGCCGACCATGATGCGGCGCTTGACCTCGGCGCCGAAGCCCTCGCCGCGCGAGCGGACGTAGAGGTCCTCCAGGTCCCTGGGGTTTTCGCAGCGGTGGCCGAAGCGCACGCCGTCGAAACGCGACAGGTTGGAGGAACACTCGGCCGGCGCCACCACGTAGTAGGCCGGCACCGCCAGCGCCGTATTGGGCAGGCTGATGTCCTGTACCTCGGCGCCCAGCTTGCGGTATTCGTCGATGGCCGCCTCGATGGCGGCACCCACGGCGGCGTCGAGCCCCTCGCCGAAGTATTCCTTCGGCAGGCCGATCCTCAGGCCCTGCAGGGGCCTGCCCAGCGCTGCGGCGTAGTCGTCCACCGGCCGGTCGATGCTGGTGGAGTCGCGCTCGTCGAAGCCGGCCATGGCGGCCAGCATCAGGGCCGCGTCCTCGGCGGTCCGGGTCATGGGACCGCCCTGATCGAGGCTGGAGGCAAACGCGATCATGCCCCAGCGCGACACCCGGCCGTAGGTGGGCTTGATGCCGGTGATGCCGCACAGGGCGGCCGGCTGGCGAATGGAGCCGCCGGTATCGGTACCGGTGGCGGCCGGTGCCAGGCGCGCCGCCACGGCGGCCGCCGAGCCGCCCGAAGAACCACCGGGAACCCGCTCCAGGTCCCAGGGGTTCTTCACCGGGCCGTAGAAGCTGGTCTCGTTGGACGAGCCCATGGCGAATTCGTCCATGTTGGTCTTGCCCAGCATGACGGCGCCGGCCGCCGCGAGCTTCTCTGTCACCGTGGCGTCGTAGGGCGCCTCGAAATTGTCCAGCATGCGCGAGCCGCAGCTGGTGCGCACCCCGTCTGTGCAGAAAATATCCTTGTGCAGGAAAGGGATACCGGTCAGCGGACCGACCTCGCCGGTGGCCAGGCGGGCATCGGCGGCGCGTGCCTGGGCCAGCGCCCGCTCCTCCGTCAAAGTGATGACGCTGTTGAGTCTCGGGTCCAGGCGGCCTATGCGCGCCAGCAGGTGGCGGGTGAGCTCCTCGCTGGAGAACTCGCCGGCGCGCAGGCCGGCGGCCAGTTCGGCCAGGGTCTTGTTGTGCATGCGTCGCTTCCTATCTCGACCAGGCGGTCACTCGATGACCTTGGGGACCAGGTACAGGCCGGCCTCGGTGCGCGGCGCGATCTTCTGGAACTTGTCGCGCTGGTCGGTCTCGGTGACCCGGTCCTCGCGCAGGCGCTGCTTCTCGTCCAGCGGGTGGGCCAGCGGCGGCACGCCACTGGTATCCACGGCGTTGAGCTGCTCCACGAAGGCCAGGATGTCGGACAGGTTGCGCACGTAGGTGTCGAACTCGGCCTCGTCCACGCCCAGGCGGGCGAGGTGGGCGATCTTGCTGACGGTCTCGGTATCCAGTGCCATGTCTCTCCCCGGGGTCGGCGAATCCGGCAAGGTAACATAATTGACTGCTTGCCCAAAATCCCCCCCGTTGCTAGATTACAATACTTTATGTAGCTGCAACGGATTTCGCCCTCCATGTTCAAGAGCCTCCTGGGTCTTTTCTCCAACGATCTGTCCATCGATCTGGGCACCGCCAACACCCTGATCTACGTGCGCGACCAGGGCGTGATCCTGGACGAGCCGTCGGTGGTCGCCATCCGCCAGGACCGCGGCCCGGGCGGTCCCAAGAGCATCGCCGCCGTCGGTGCCGAGGCCAAGGCCATGCTGGGCCGCACCCCCGGCAATATCACCGCCATCCGCCCCCTCAAGGAGGGCGTGATCGCCGATTTCACCGTCACCGAGAAGATGCTCCAGCACTTCATCCACAAGGTGCACGAAACGCGCTTCTTCCGGCCCAGCCCGCGGGTGCTGATCTGCGTGCCCTGCGGCTCCACCCAGGTGGAACGGCGCGCCATCAAGGAGTCGGCGGCCGGCGCCGGCGCCCGCGAGGTGTACCTGATCGAGGAACCCATGGCGGCCGCCATCGGCGCCGGCATGCCGGTCGACGAGGCGCGCGGCTCCATGGTGCTGGACATCGGCGGCGGCACCTCCGAAGTGGCGGTGATCTCGCTCAACGGCATCGTCTACTCGGCCTCGGTACGCATCGGCGGCGACCGCTTCGACGAGGCCATCGTCAACTACGTGCGCCGCAACTATGGCACCCTGATCGGCGAGTCCACCGCCGAGAGCATCAAGCAGCAGATCGGCTCGGCCTACCCCGGCGCCGAGATGCGCGAGATCGAGGTCAAGGGCCGCAACCTGGCCCAGGGCGTGCCGCGCAGCTTCACCCTCAACAGCAACGAAATCCTGGAAGCCCTGCAGGAGCCCCTGTCGGGCATCGTCGGCGCCGTCAAGACGGCGCTGGAGCAGACGCCGCCGGAACTGGGCGCCGACGTCGCCGAACGCGGCATCGTGCTGACCGGCGGCGGCGCCCTGCTGCGCGACCTGGACAAGCTGCTGATGGAAGAGACCGGCCTGCCGGTGGTGGTGGCCGACGACCCCCTGACCTGCGTGGCGCGCGGCGGCGGCCGCGCCCTGGAACTGCTCGACGAGCGCGGCGGCGACGTGTTCGCGGTCGAGTAACGGGGGACGCCATCAAGCAGATCTTTACAGCAGGCCCACCGCTCGCAGCCCGCCTCGCGGTCTTGCTGATCCTGTCGATCAGCCTCATGACCCTCGATCACCGCCAGCACCACCTCGACAGCCTGCGCGACAGCCTGTCGGTGGTGGTCTATCCGCTGAAACTGCTGGTCGACCTGCCGCGCTCGGTGGGCGACTGGTTCAGCGAGTCACTGGCCACCCGCCGGCGCCTGCAGGAAGAGAATGCCAGCCTGCGCACCCAGCAGCTGGTGCTCAACACCCAGCTGCAGAAACTGGAGGCGCTGGAGGCCGAGAACCTGCGCCTGCGAGCCCTGCTGGACTCCTCCTTCCAGGTCGGCAGCCGCCACATGCTGATCGCCGAGCTCATGTCGGTCGATCTCGATCCCTACCGCCACCAGATCGTCATCAACAAGGGCAGCCTGGATCACCTCTACGAGGGCCAGCCGCTGCTGGATTCGGCCGGCGTCATGGGCCAGCTGGTGCACGTCGGGCCCTTCACGTCCACCGCCATGCTCATCACCGACCCCGGCCACGCCATCCCGGTGCAGGTGAACCGCACCGGCCTGCGCACCATCGCGCTCGGCACCGGCGCCAAGGACCGGCTGGAGCTGCCGCACATCCCCAACAACGCCGATATCCGCATCGGCGACCTGCTGACCACCTCGGGCCTCGGCGGCCGCTTCCCGCCCGGCTACCCGGTGGCCGAAGTGACCCAGGTGGAGCACGACCCGGGCCGTGCCTTCGCGCGCGTCACGGCACGCCCGCGCGCCATGCTGGACCGCAGCCGCGAAGTGCTGCTGATCTGGCCGCAGGACAGCCTCGGCCCGGTGCCCATGCCGGGCACCCGCAAGGCCGGGGCGGCGAAGTCCGCCGCCGCGACCGGGGACGGTGCCGAATGATCGGCGGACGCCGCCACGGCGGCCTGGCCATCGTGCTGAGTTTCGCGGCCGCCGGGCTGCTGACCATCGTGCCGCTGGCCGATGCCCTGCGGCCGCTGCGCCCCGACTGGGTAGGCCTGACCCTCATCTACTGGGCGTTGATGCTGCCGGACCGGGTCAGCGTCGGCACCGGCTGGCTGGTCGGCCTGCTGCTCGACGTGCTGACCGGTTCCCTGCTCGGCGAGCATGCCTTCGGCCTGGCCGTGGTGGCCTTCCTGTGCGTGCGCCTGCACCAGCGCATCCGCGTCTACCCGCTGTGGCAGCAGGCGCTGACCGTGCTCATGCTGCTGGCCCTGCACCAGTTGCTGAGCCTGTGGATCGAACGCACCGTCGGGCGCCCGGCGCCGGGCTGGATCTACTGGCTGCCGTCCTTCACCGGCGCCCTGCTGTGGCCGTTCGCGCAGCGCTTCATGCGCGGCGTGCAGCGCACCTTCTCCGTGAACTGAACCGATGTGCGGGCTGCATCCGGGCTTCCCATTCCCCACCGCAGGACAGGGTGGTTGATGCCGACACCGCTGACCATCAAGGACTACCTGTTCGAGAGCCGGCTGTTCATGCGCCGCACCGTGGCGCTGCTGGTGATGGCCGGCCTGCTGACGGCGGCGCTGGTGGCGCGGCTGGTGTATCTGCAGGTGGTGGCGCACGAGCACTTCATCACCCTGTCCGACGACAACCGCATCAAGATCCTGCCGCTGCCGCCCAACCGCGGCCTGATCTACGACCGCAACGGACTGCTGCTGGCCGACAACCTGCCTTCCTACCGGCTGGAGATCACCGCCGAGCAGATCCACGACATGGACGCCGTGCTGGAAGCGCTGGGGCGGCTGATCACCATACGCGACGTCGACCGCAAGCGCTTCGACAAGCTGCGCCGGCGCACACCAGTGTTCAAGCCGGTGCCGCTGCGCTTCCACCTGAGCGACGAGGAAGTGGCGCGCTTCGCCGTCAACCGCCACAAGTTCCCGGGCGTGGACATCGTCGCCGGCCTGTCGCGACACTACCCGCAGGGGGCGCTGGCGGTGCACGCCATCGGCTACGTGGGCCGCATCGACGAGCGCGACCTGCAGCGGGTCGACGCCTCCAGCTACAGCGGCACCACCCACATCGGCAAGGTCGGCATCGAGAAGACCTACGAGAAGCTCCTGCACGGCGAGGTGGGCTACCGCCAGGTCGAGACCAACGCCGAGGGCCGCGTGCTGCGCACCCTGCTGCGCGCGGCGCCGGTACCGGGCCGCAACCTCTACCTGACCCTGGACGCGCGCCTGCAGTCCATCGCCGAGCGCGCCTTCGGCGACAAGGCCGGATCGGCCATCGCCATCGACCCCGATACCGGCGACGTGCTGGCCTTCGTCAGCCAGCCGGTCTACGATCCCAATCTGTTCGTCAACGGCATCGATGCCGACACCTACCAGGCACTGCGCAAAGACGACAAGCAGCCCTTGTTCAACCGCGCCCTGCGCGGTCAGTACCCGCCGGGTTCCACCCTCAAGCCCTTCGTCGGCCTGGGCGGCCTGGAACAGGGCATCACCAGCCCACACGCCTCGACCTACTGCCCCGGCTACTACCAGCTGCCCGGCAAGGAGCGCAAATACCGTGACTGGAAGCGCTGGGGCCACGGCACGGTGGATCTCACCAGTGCCATCGCCCAGTCCTGCGACGTCTATTTCTACGACCTGGCCCTGTCCATGGGCATCGACCGCCTGCACAGTTTCCTGTCCCTGTTCGGTTTCGGCGAACGCACCGGCATCGACATCAGCGGCGAGCTGCCTGGCCTGCTGCCGTCGCGGGAATGGAAGCGCGCCGCCCGCAACCAGCCCTGGTTCCCGGGCGAGACCCTGATCACCGGCATCGGTCAGGGTTTCGTGCTCACCACCCCGGTGCAGCTGGCCAGCGCCACCGCCACCCTCGCCCGCTACGGCCACCGGGTGCGTCCGCGCATCGTGTCAGCAACCCAGGGGCCGGACGAGGACGGGCTGACGCCGCAGCCGGAGCAGACCGTGCTGGACATCGAGATCGAGGACCGCCACAACTGGGACGTCGTCATCCACGCCATGCGCGAAGTGGTGCATGGCCGCCACGGCACGGCGAGGAAGATCGGCGAAGGGCTTCCCTACGAAATCGCCGGCAAGACCGGCACCGCGCAGGTGTTCGGCCTCAAGGAAGAGGAAAAATACGACGCCGAGAAACTGGCCGAGAAGCTGCGCGACCATTCGCTGTTCATCGCCTTCGCGCCGGTCGGCAAGCCGCGCATCGCCGTCGCCGTGATCGTAGAGAACGGTGGCAGCGGCAGCGCCGTTGCGGCTCCCATCGCCCGCACCATCATCGACGCCTACCTGAGGCCGCAGACATGAGTTCCCTGCTCGGCGGCAGCCGCGAGGACGCCAGCCGCCGCGACTGGCAGCATATCCTGCACCTGGATGCCGTCTTGTTGTTCTGGCTGCTGGCGGTGTCGGTGTTCGGCCTGTTCGTGCTCTACAGTGCCAGCGGCCAGGACCAGGACGTACTGATACGGCAACTGGTGCGCCTCGCCGTCGCCTTCGGCGCCATGCTGGTGACGGCGCAACTGCGCCCGCAGTGGCTGGCGCGCTGGACGCCCTGGCTGTACGGCGCCGGCATCGCGCTGCTGGTGGCGGTGCTGGTGGTCGGTGACGTCGGCAAGGGCGCGCAGCGCTGGCTGAACCTGGGCTTCGTGCGCTTCCAGCCCTCGGAGATGATGAAGCTGGCGGTGCCCATGATGGTGGCCTGGTACCTGGCCGATAAGCGCCTGCCACCGACCGGCGGCCGGCTGCTGGTGGCGGGCACGCTGATCGTGGTGCCGGTGCTGCTCATCGCGCGCCAGCCGGACCTCGGCACCTCGCTGTTGATCGCCAGTTCCGGGTTCTTCGTGCTGTTCCTGGCCGGCCTGTCGTGGCGGCTGCTGGGCGGTCTGACACTGTTCGCCGCCGCCGGCGCACCCATCCTGTGGCACTTCATGCACGACTACCAGCGCCAGCGCGTCATCACCTTCCTGGACCCGGAACAGGACCCCCTCGGGGCCGGCTACCACATCATCCAGTCCAAGATCGCCATCGGTTCGGGCGGCGTCTTCGGCAAGGGCTGGCTGAACGGCACCCAGGCGCACCTGGAGTTCCTGCCGGAGCGCTCCACCGACTTCATCTTCGCGGTGCTGGGCGAGGAGTTCGGCCTGGCCGGCATCCTGCTGCTGCTGTTGCTGTACACTTTCATCATCATGCGCTGCCTGTTCATCGCCACCCAGGCGCAGGACACCTATTCGCGACTGCTGGCCGGCAGCCTGGCCATGACCTTCTTCATCTACATCATCGTCAACACCGGCATGGTGACCGGCCTGCTGCCGGTGGTCGGGCTGCCGCTGCCGCTGGTCAGCTACGGCGGCACGTCCATGGTGACCCTGATGGCGGGATTCGGTATCCTGATGTCGGTGCAGACACACCGCAAGCTGTTGCCCACCTGAGGAAGCGCCGTGTCGAAAGGAAAGCCCGCCCCCCTGCTGAGGCACATCCTGTTGTCCGCCCTGCTGCTGGCCGGCGTCGTCACCTCGACCGCCTCCACCCACGGCGGCTTCGGCGACGACCCCCAGGCCGGCCACTTCATCGACGAAATGGTGCAACGCCATGGCTTCGACCGCCAGTGGCTGGCCGGCCTGTTCGCGCAGGCGCAGCGCCGCGACGACATCCTCGAAGCCATTTCGCGCCCGGCCGAGAAGACCAAGCCCTGGCACGAATACCGCGAAATCTTCGTCAACCCAGGCCGCGTCGAAGGCGGGGTCGGTTTCTGGCAGAACAACGCCGCCATCCTGGCGCGCGCCGAACGCGAGTTCGGGGTCGACCCCGGCGTGATCGTCGCCATCATCGGCGTGGAGACGCGCTACGGCAGCCATACCGGCCGCTACCGGGTGCTGGATGCGCTGTCGACCCTGGCCTTCGCCTATCCGCCGCGCAGCAGCTTCTTCCGCAGCGAGCTGGAGCAGTTTCTGCTGCTGGCGCGCGAGGAACACGTGGCGCCCGACCAGGCGCTGGGCTCCTACGCCGGCGCCATGGGCTACGGCCAGTTCATCCCCAGCAGCTACCGCAACTACGCGGTGGATTTCGACGGCGACGGCCGCCGCGACCTGTGGAACAGCATGGACGACATCATCGGCAGCGTCGCCAACTATTTCCACCGCCACGGCTGGGCGGCCGGCCAGCCGGTGGCGCGGCCGGCCGAACTGCGCGGCGAGGCCCCGCAGGCGCTGCTGGACGAGGGCCTGAAACCGCAACGCACGGCCGGCTTCTTCGCCGAACGGGGCATCACCGCCCGGCCGCCGCTGCCGGCCGACATGCCGGCCGCCCTGCTGGCGCTGGAGGCGTCGGGCGGCCCGGAATACTGGCTGACCCTGAACAACTTCTACGTCATCACCCGCTACAACCGCAGCCCGATGTACGCCATGGCCGTGTACCAGCTGAGCGAGGCCATCCGTGACGCCTATGAGCAGGATGAGGACATCTGACACCCCGACACGGGTGCTGCTGGCCGTCCTCGGCGCGGTGCTGGCGGCCGGCTGCTCGACGGGCGGCGGCGGCCGCTACTCGCAGCGCCACGACAGCGCGCCCGGCCGCCCGATTGACGTGTCGGCCATAGCGGATGCGGTGCCGCGCGTCGAGCCCCGCAGCCGCTACGGCAACCCCGATTCCTACGTGGTGCGCGGCCGGCGCTACCACACCCTGGACAGCAGCCGCGGCTACGTGGAACGTGGCATCGCCTCCTGGTACGGCACCAAGTTCCACGGCCACCGGACCTCCAGCGGCGAGCCCTACGACATGTACCGCATGACGGCGGCACACAAGACCCTGCCGCTGCCCACCTATGCCCGCGTCACCAACCTGAAAAACGGCCGCTCCGTGATCGTGAAAATCAACGACCGCGGACCCTTCCATGAAAATCGCCTCATCGACCTGTCCTGGGCCGCCGCGGCCCGCCTCGACATCCTCGGCGAGGGCACCGGCCTGGTCGAGGTGCGCGCCATCGACCCGGCCCGGCCGGAACGGCAGCCGCCCGTCACCCGCCAGGCCTCAGCCAGCAGCGGCAAGCGGACCTGGCAGCCGAGCCAGCCCAAGACCAGGGCGGCCACCAGGGCCCCGGCCGCCGCCAAGCCGGCCCTGTACCTGCAGGTGGGCGCCTTCTCCAGCCGCCTCAACGCCGAACGGCTGCGCGCGCGGCTGGCCGCCGCCGACATCGACGGCCTGCGCATCCACGAAGGCAGCAGCGGCAACGGGCGCATCTACCGGCTGCGCATCGGCCCGCTCGATACGGTGGAGGCGGCCGACCGCCTGTCGCGCACCCTGCACGCCCAGGGCATCGCCTCACCGCATGTCGTCGTCGATTGACGACCATTGAAAAAGCCGCCGTCTGCCCCGACAATGGGGCGCTACTCTTCCGCAAGACCGATCCGAGACCATGAAATCATTTGCCAAACTGTTCCTGTTCGCCCTGTTGCTGACGGGCGGCGCCCGCGCCGCCATGCCCGTGCCCCAGGCCCCGGCGGTCAAGGCGCGCGCCTACCTGGTCGAGGACTTCCACAGCGGCCAGGTGATCGCCGCCAGGAACCCCGACCAGCGCATCGAACCGGCCAGCATCACCAAGCTGATGAGCGCCTACGTGGTGTTCCAGGAAATCCGCAACGGCACCCTGTCGCTGGAGGACAAGGTGCAGATCAGCGAAAAGGCCTGGCGCACGCCCGGCTCGCGCATGTTCGTGGAGGTGGGCACCCAGGTATCGGTGGCCGACCTCATCAAGGGCATGATCATCCAGTCCGGCAACGACGCCACGGTGGCGCTGGCGGAAAAAGTGGCCGGCACCGAGGCCAGCTTCGCCAGCCTCATGAACCACCACGCCAAGCGGCTCGGCATGGACAGCAGCCACTTCGTCAACAGCACCGGGCTGCCCGACCCCCAGCACTACACCACGGCGCGCGACATCGCCCGCGTGGCGCGCGCCCTGATCGCCGAGTTCCCGGAATACTACCAGTGGTACTCGGAGCGCCAGTTCACCTACAACGGCATCACCCAGTACAACCGCAACAAACTGCTGTGGCGCGACGAATCGGTGGACGGCATCAAGACCGGTCACACCGATTCGGCCGGCTACTGCCTGGTCACCTCGGCCAGGCGCGACGGCATGCGCCTGATCAGCGTGGTGCTGGGGACCCGGAGCGAGGAAGCCCGCGCCGACGCCAGCCAGGCGCTGCTCAACTACGGCTTCCGTTTCTTCGAGACCCACAAGCTCTACGACGCCAACAGCAAGCTGACACGGGCGCGAGTCTGGAAGGGCGCGACCGAAGAAGTCGACGCCGGTCTCAAGGACACCCTCTACGTCACCATCCCGCGCGGCCGCTACAAGAACCTCGACGCCAGCATGCAGCTGCGCAAGCAGATCCTGGCGCCCGTCGACGCCGGCGAGGTGCTGGGCGAGGTGCTGGTGCGCCTGGATGGCCAGACCGTTGCAGAGAAAGACCTGGTCGCCCTGCAGTCGGTGGGCGAGGGCAACTTCTGGCAGCGCATCGTCGACGAGGCGTTGCTGTATTTCGAGTGAGCCCGCCATCCGCAGGGTGGCGGAGAAAGCTTCCCGACACACACGCAGGGCGGGGTGATCGAAGGGAACCCCGCCACAACCGCCCGGCGGCCACCTCTCGAACGGAGCGCAACGGCGTGGGACATCCCGCTCAAACGAAGGGTTCAGAAGCCATGCCGCCGCGCCCACCGGAGCGGCGTTTCGGTGGGGTTCGCTGCGCTCACCCCACCCTACAGGCGAGACGCAGGGCAGAAAACCGATGACCACCGCCTATCTCAACGGTGAATTCCTTCCCATCGGGGAAGCCCGCATCTCGGTCCTCGACCGCGGATTCCTGTTCGGGGACGGCGTCTACGAAGTCATTCCCGCCTACGGCGGCCGCCTGTTCCGGCTCGGCCCGCACCTCGACCGCCTGCAACGCAGCCTGGATGCGATCCGCATCCGCAATCCGCTCGACCGCGACCAGTGGCAACAGGTGCTGGAACGGCTGCTGGAGGAAAATCGCGCCGAGGCCGGCCCCGACAACGACCAGTCGGTCTACCTGCAGGTCACGCGGGGTGTGGCCGACAAGCGTGACCACCCCTTCCCGGAGGGTGTGGAGCCGACCGTCTACGCCACCAGTTCGCCCATCCGGCCTCCCGA
>JALSRI010000028.1 GCA_026984835.1 Thiohalobacter sp.
CCTGTCCGGGCCGGTGGCGGCCGCCACCGGCCTGCCACCGGTCGAGGTGCCGCCGGCGCGCGACCTGGGCGCGGAGGGGCGGCGGGCCGAGGCCGCCTGCCGGCCGCTGCTGCTGGAGTTCGCCGCCGAGCACTGCGAATACTGCGCGCTGCTGGAAGAGGAGATCCTCAAGCCCATTCTGCGCAACCGGGACTACGACCGCCGGGTGCTGATCCGCCGGGTGGACATCGACGACCCCGGCACCCTCAGGGACTTCGACGGCATGCCGCTGGACGGCGCTGCCCTGGCCGGCCGCTATGGCGTCTCCGTCACCCCCACCCTGTTGTTCCTCGACAGCGCCGGCCGTGAGCTGAGCCGCCGCATGGTCGGCATCACCACGCCGGAGATGTATGGCTGGTACCTGGACCAGGCCCTGGACGAAGCCGCCCGCAAGCTGCGCCAGGGCGGACGCTGCCCCGCCACTGGCGGGCAGCCTCGCGCCGCGGCCCGGGACCCGTGAAGATCCGGCTGTCGCAGCTTCCGTGACTGGCGGTCCGGGACCGGACACGCTGTGAATACCTCCCTGTACGCTCGATGGCCACATCCCTGTGGCCAACGGTCCGGGACCGGACCGCCAGTCGCGGAAACCGGCCTCAGGATATTGCCGCCACCCGCCCTTTCAACCGCCGCCGCACTTCGGGCAGCATGCGACGGCTGACTTCCAGGCAATCGTCGATGCCTTCCAGCACCACGCAGGCATGCCCGTCGGCATCCTTGCGCAGGCCGCGGATGGCGGCCACCGCCACCAGGGCGTTGCGGTGGATGCGCAGAAAGCGCGCGCCGAACTCCTGTTCCAGCGACTTGAGCGATTCCTCGATCAGCACCTCGTCGCCGGCCGAGCGCACGGTCACGTATTTGTTGTCGGCCTGGAAGCAGACCACGTCCTCGATCGCGATCAGGCGCAGCTCGCCGCGACGGCTGGCGCAGATGTGGGTGCGGCCGCCGGCCGCCGGCTGCAGTTCGCGCAGCTGGGCCTGGCTCAACTGGCGCGCCTTGGCCAGCGCCTGCGCCAGGCGCTCGGGGTGGATGGGCTTGAGCAGGTAGTCCACCGCCTGGGCCTCGAAGGCCTGCAGGGCGTGGTCGCCGTAGGCGGTGGTGAACACCACCGCCGGCGGCCGCGCCATGCCGGCCAGGTGGCGCGCCGCCTCCAGTCCGTCCATCCCCGGCATGCGGATGTCCAGCAGCACCAGCTCCGGCGCGCAGGCCGCCGCCCGTTGCAGGGCCTCGCACCCGTCGGCCGCTTCGGCGCAGATCTCGATACCGTCGAGCTGCTCCAGCAGTTGCCGCAGGCGCTCGCGTGCCAGCGGCTCGTCGTCCACGATCAGGCATTTCACCGGCTCTTCTCCCGCGGAAAGTACAGCGTGGCCTCGAAACAGTCCTCGCTCTCGCGCAACGCCACGCCGGCGCGGCTGCCGAACGCCAGCTGCAGGCGCAGGCGGATGTTCTCCAGGGCGATGTGGTTGCCCTCGCGATGGCCGTCGGCGGCCACCAGCGGACGCGGATTGCGGACGCTGATGACGACCCGCGAGCCCTCGGCGCGGCCGCCGATGCGGATCACGCCGCCGCCGGCCAGCGGCTCGATACCGTGGTAGACGGCGTTCTCGATCAGCGGCTGCAGGATCAGCGACGGCACCTTGCGGTGCATGGGCAGGGTGTCGATGTCCCATTCCACCGCCAGCCGGTCGCCCAGCCGCAGGCCCTCCAGGCGCAGGTAGCGGCGCGCGACCTCAAGTTCGTCCTTGAGGGTGACGCGCTCGGCGGCGCGCCGCAGGGTGACGCGGAACAGGTCGGCCAGGTCCTGCACCGCCTGCTCGGCGCGGCGGGCGTTGCTGTGCGTCAGTGCGGCGATGCTGTTCATGCTGTTGAACAGGAAATGCGGCCGAATGCGCGACTGCAGCGCCTCCACGCGCGCCTGGGCCTCGGCCTGGATCTGCTGTTTCCACTGGTGCTGGACGTACAGGTAGCGCAGCAACAGGGCGCTCAGGATGGCGCTGATGCCCAGGTTGCGGAACAGAAAACCGGGATGGTCGGTGTCCACCGCCATGCCGCCGAGCCGGTAGCCCAGCTCGCTGACGATGGCGGTGGTGAGCAGCAGCAGCAGGTAGCTGACCAGGGCGGCGGCGGTGTTGCCGAGCCGTGCCAGCAGCGGCCGCGCCAGGCACAGCACGGCGGCGCTGGTCAGCGCGATCCATTGCATGAACAGGGACACCAGCCCCAGCTTGCTCCAGGGATCGGCGCGGCTCTCGGCCAGCACCAGCACGAAGGCCAGCAGCTCGGCGATCACCACCACGGCGAACACCAGACGGATGTCGCAGAAACTGGGCAGGAACAGGGCGTCCTGTTCGCGGCGGGTGTCGGCGTGTCGTGCAAGGGCATCCATGGGGGGATTCGTCTGTTCGAACACCCTGTTAGCGGCAGGTCGGGGCGATGGATTGAGGCCCGATTCGGGTATACTGGCGGCTTCGCACAGACACCGACGGCAGCACAGACATGGCCACACAGACTCCTGGCGGCAAACCCTGGGGCGGGCGTTTCACCGAATCCACCGATGCCTTCGTCGAGGCCTTCACGGCCTCGGTGGGCTTCGACCGGCGCCTGTACCGCTATGACATCGAGGGTTCGCGCGCGCATGCGCGCATGCTGGCCCGGGTGGGGGTGCTGACCGAAGCCGAGTGCGAGGCCATCCTGGCCGGTCTCGACCAGGTGCAGCGCGAGATCGAAGCCGGCGATTTCACCTGGTCGGTGAGCCTCGAGGATGTGCACATGAACATCGAGGCGCGGCTGACCGAGCTGATCGGTGACGCCGGCAAGAAGCTGCACACGGGACGTTCGCGCAACGACCAGGTGGCCACCGACCTGCGCCTCTACCTGCGCGACCAGATCGACCTGGCGCTGGCCGAACTCAACCGCCTGCAGCAGGGCCTGCTGGAACTCGCCGAACGGGAGGCCGACACCCTCATGCCCGGCTTCACCCACCTGCAGGTGGCCATGCCGGTGACCTTCGGCCACCACCTGCTGGCCTGGTTCGAGATGCTGCAGCGCGACCGCCAGCGGCTGGCCGACTGCCGCCGCCGGGTCAACGTCATGCCGCTGGGCGCGGCGGCGCTGGCCGGCACCAGCTTCCCGATCGACCGCCACTACACGGCCGAGCTGCTGGGCTTCGAGGCGCCGGCCGAGAACTCGCTCGACGCCGTCAGCGATCGCGACTTCGTCATCGAGTTCTGCGCCGCCGCGGCGCTGGTGATGACCCACCTGTCGCGCTTCTCCGAGGAGCTGGTGCTGTGGGCCTCGGCGCAGTTCGGCTTCATCGAGCTGCCGGACCGCTTCTGCACCGGCTCCAGCATCATGCCGCAGAAGAAGAACCCGGACGTGCCGGAACTGGTGCGCGGCAAGACCGGCCGCGTCAACGGTCATCTGGTGAGCCTGCTGACCCTGATGAAAGGGCAGCCGCTGGCCTACAACAAGGACAACCAGGAAGACAAGGAACCCCTGTTCGACAGCGTCGACACCCTGCTCGGCTCGCTGCGCGTGTTCGCCGACATGGTGCCGGCCATCGAGGCCCGGCCCGAGGCCATGCGGGCGGCGGCGCGCCAGGGCTTCGCCACCGCCACCGACCTGGCCGACTACCTGGTGCGCAAGGGCGTACCGTTCCGGGACGCCCACGAGGTGGTCGGCCGCGCCGTGCGGCTGGGCGTGGAAACGGGCCGTGATCTCGCCGAGATGTCCTTGCAGGAACTGCAATCGTTCTGCGACCGCATCGGCGAGGACGTGTTCGATATTCTCACGCTGGAGGGTTCGGTGGCGGCGCGCAGCCACTTCGGTGGCACGGCGCCCGTCCAGGTGCGCGATGCGATTGCGCGGGCGCGCCGGCGCCTGGCCGCTTCATGAAGCGATGCCGGCGATACTGACGACCGCTGCGCTCTTGAGGTCTTTCTTGTCCGCCTGCAGGCGGCTGGCGGGCTTGCCCAGGTAGTAGCCCTGCACGTAGTCCACGCCCAGGCTGCGTACCCGCTCGTAGACGTGCTCGTTCTCGACGAATTCAGCTATGGTGTGCATGCCCATGCCGCGGGCGACATCCACCAGCGCCTTGACGAACAACTGGTCGGCGTTGTTGTTGTGGATGTCGCGGATGAAGCTGCCGTCGATCTTGAGCACGTCGGCACGCAGGTGCTTCAGGTAGGAGAAGGAGGAGAAACCGACGCCGAAGTCGTCCAGCGCCACCTGGCAGCCCAGCTGGCGCACCTTCTGGATGAATTCGATGGCGTTGTTGAGCTGCTCGCAGGCGGCTGTCTCGGTGATCTCGAACATCACCCGCCTGGGATCGACACCGGAATCGGCCAGCTCGCGCTGGATGAGCGCGAAGACATCGTGGTCGCCCACCGACATCCCCGACAGGTTGATGGCGAAACCGACATCGGCCTGTTCGGGGGGCAGGGCGACCAGGGTGCGCAACGCCTTGCTGACGATGAGGCGGTCGACACGCTGGATTAAGCCGAACTGCTCTGCCGCCGGTATGAACTTGCCCGGCGCCACGAGAGTCCCGTCGTCGTCACGCAGCCTCACCAGCACCTCGTAGTGATGCACCTTCCCCGACGACACCGCCACGATGGGCTGATACACCAGCTCGAGTCCGTCGTTGTCCAGCGCTTCCAGCAGGCGGTCACGCCACACCAACTGGGTATCCATGCGTTCGCGCATCATCTCCGCCTCGTCGTAGAACTGCACGCGGTTGCGACCCGACTGCTTGGCACTGCTCATGGCGGCATCGGCCTTGGCCAGCAGTTCGACGGGCACCACGCCGTGGCGCGGGAAGGTGACGACGCCGATACTGGCGGAGATATTGATGGTGCGGCCGCCATAACGGGGCTTGAGCGCACTGATCTGCGCCAGGATCTGCTGCGCCTTCTCCAGACCCTGCTGCTCGTCCATGGCCGCATAGGCGATCGCGAACTCGTCGCCGCTGACCCGCGCCAGCAGGTCCTGTTCGCGCGAGGCGCGCTTGAGCAGGCCGGCCACCTGCACGATGATCTGGTCGCCGG
>JALSRI010000029.1 GCA_026984835.1 Thiohalobacter sp.
CGTTCCACGCCCTGCCCGACCAGGAATTCGATCACTGCATAGCGGTTGTAGATCTGCCGGCCGTCTTCGTGGATGGCACGGAACAGTGCCTGGTGCATGGCCTCGCCGCCGCCCAACGCCTCGATCATGTAGAAGGCACGCGCCTGGTCGGCCCAGGTCGGGCCGACGATGGCCGGCATGCGCTTGAAGTCGATACCGGGATGACGCTTCAGCCAGCGTTTCATGGCCGGCTCCAGCCGGTAGCAGTGCGGGCAGGCGTAGAGAAACATCTCCACTACCTCGATGCGGCCGGGCCGGGGCGCCAGCGGTGCCGGCGGCTCGATGCGCCGATAGTGCAGGCCTGCTTCGAACTGCGCCGGCGCTGGCCCCGCCAGGGTACCCTGGCCCCAGGCCAGCAGCACCAGCACCAGCAATGGGTACAGTCGTGTCTTCATGCTTCCTCCCGGCTCTCCGCCTCTTTGTGCATGTGCTTCCGGTACCAGAGGTAATAGAGGGCGGGCAGCAGCAACATCGATACCAGCGGCGCCGTCACCATGCCGCCGACCATGGGCGCGGCGATGCGGCGCATCACCTCGCCCCCCGCGCCACCGCCCAGCATGACGGGCAGCAGGCCGGCGATGACGACGGCCGCCGTCATGGCCTTGGGCCTGACCCGCTGCACGGCACCCTCGATCACCGCGCTGCGCAGCTGTGCATCGGTGGCCGGCCGGCGCCGGCCGGTGGCCTCGCGCAGGTAGACCAGCATCACCACGCCGAACTCGGCCGCCACGCCCGCCAGGGCGATGAAGCCCACCGCCACCGCCACCGACAGGTGGTAGCCCAGCACCCACAGCAGCCACACCCCGCCCACCAGGGCCAGCGGCACAGACAGCATCACCATCAGCGCCTCGCTCAGGGTGCGGAAGTTGAGGTAGAGCAGGATGAAGATGATGAACAGGGTGAAAGGCACGATCCAGGCCAGCCGCCCGGCGGCCCGCTGCAGGTACTGGTACTGCCCGACCCACTGCAGGGTGTAGCCCGGCGGCAACTCGACCTGCTCGTGCAGGGCCGCCTGCGCGGCCGCCACCCAGGAGCCGATGTCGCGGCCGTCGGTGGTGATGTAGACCCAGCCGTTGAGGCGACCGTCACCGCTCTTGATCAGCGGCGGCCCGTCGACCACCCGCACCTCGGCCAGGTCCTGAAGCTGGACCTGGGTGTCTTCGGTGACCACCAGCGGCAGGTTCTTGATCTTGGTGATGGAGTCGCGCCAGGCCGTCGGGTAGCGCAGGTTGACGGGGTAGCGTTCGCGCCCTTCCACCGTCCAGGTGACGTCCTGGCCGGCGATGGCGATACCGGCGGCCTCCTCGATCTCGGCGATGCTCAGGCCGTAGTGGCCGGCGGCATGGCGGTCGATGTCCACATCGATGTAGCGGGCGCCCACGGCACGGTCCGACAGCACGCTGCGGGTGCCCGGCAGGCCGCGCAGCACCGCCTCGATGCGCTCGCCCAGCGCCTGGATGCCGGCCAGGTCGGGGCCGGCGATCTTGATGCCGACCGGCGTGTTGATGCCGGTGGACTGCATGTCGATGCGGGTGCGGATGGGCATCAGCCAGGCGTTGTTGAGGCCCGGCACCTGCACCCGCCGGTCGAGTTCGGCGCGCAGGCCCGCCAGCGTCATGCCGGGGCGCCACTGGTCGCGCGGCTTCAGGCGGATGAGGGTCTCGATCATGGTCAGCGGCGCCGGGTCGGTGGCGGTCTCGGCGCGCCCCACCTTGCCGAACACGGTCTCGACCTCGGGCAGGGTCCGGATCAGGCGGTCGGTCTGCTGCAGCAGTTCGCGCGCCTTGCCGATGGAGATGCCGGGCAGCGTGGTGGGCATGTAGAGAAGATCGCCCTCGTCCATGGCCGGCATGAACTCGCTGCCGAGCTGTCGCAACGGCCAGGCCATGGACGCCACCAGCAGCGCCGACACCAGCAGCGTGAGGCCGGGATGCGCCAGCGCCCGCCCGATCAGCGGCCGGTAGGCGGCGATGAGAGCGCGGTTGAGCGGGTTGCGGTCCTCGCCGCGGATACGGCCGCGGATCAGCAGCGCCACCAGCGCCGGCACCAGGGTCACCGCCAGGCCGGCGGCGGCCGCCATGGCCCAGGTCTTGGTCCAGGCCAGCGGTTCGAACAGGCGCGCCTCCTGCGCCTCCAGGCTGAACACCGGCAGGAAGCTCAGGGTGATGATGAGCAGCGAGAAGAACAGCGGCGAGCCGACCTCGGCCGCCGCGTCGGCGATGGCGCGCAACCGCTCCCGGCCGTCGTGCGCGGCGCGCTCCAGGTGCTTGTGGACGTTTTCGATCATGACAATGCTGGCGTCCACCATGGCGCCGATGGCGATGGCGAGTCCACCCAGCGACATGATGTTGGCATTGATGCCCTGCAGGCGCATGACGGCAAACGCGGTCAGGATGCCGACCGGCAGGCTGATCAGGATCACCAGCGAGGAGCGCAGGTGCAGCAGGAACAGCGCGCACACCAGCACCACCACCAGAAATTCCTCCACCAGGCGCCGGCCGAGGTTGTCCACGGCCCGGCCGATGAGCGCCGAGCGGTCGTAGGTCTCCACCAGTTCCACGCCTTCGGGCAGGCTGCGGCGCAGCTCCGCCAGGCGCGCCTTGACCGCCTCGATGACGGCCAGGGCGTTCTCTCCCGAGCGCATGACGACGATACCGCCCACCACCTCGCCCTCACCGTCGAGATCGGCCACGGCGCGGCGCATGGCCGGCCCGATGCGGATGCTGGACGTGATGTCGTCGAGCAGCACCGAGGAGATCGACAACCGCCGCCGCACGGTAGGCACGCTGGTGATGCCGATATCCTCGACGCCCTTCACGTAGCCCTTGAAACGGAGCATGTACTCGGCCTCGGCGAGCTCCAGCGCCGAACCGCCGATCTCGGCGTTGGACTCCTGCATGGCGCGCTTGACGTTGGCCAGGGTCAGGTAATAGCCGCGCAGCCGGTCGGGATCGACGACCACCTGGTACTGTTTGACCATGCCGCCGACGGTGGCCACCTCGGCCACGCCGGGCACGGTCTGCAACTCGTATTTCAGGAACCAGTCCTGCAGGCTGCGCAGCTCGCCCAGGTCGTGCCGGCCGCTACGGTCCAGCAGGGCGTATTCGTACACCCAGCCGACGCCGGTGGCGTCCGGGCCCAGGCGCGGCTGCACCCCGGCCGGCAACTGGCCCGACACCTGGTCGAGGTATTCCAACACCCGCGACCGCGCCCAGTAGAGGTCGGTGGCATCGTCGAAGATGACATACACGTAGGAATCGCCGAAGAACGAATAGCCGCGCACCGTCTTCGCACCCGGCACCGACAGCAGCGCCGTGGACAGCGGATAGGTGATCTGGTCTTCCACCACCTGCGGTGCCTGGCCGGGATAGCTGGTGCGGATGATGACCTGCACGTCGGACAGATCCGGGATGGCGTCCAGCGGCAGGCTGCGCAGCGACCAGGCACCCCAGGCCGCCAGCAGCACGGCTGCCAGCAGCACCAGCACGCGGTTGCGCACCGACCAGCGGATCAGCGCTGCGATCATCGCTTACACGGGAGGCGGCGGACGGACGGGCGATGGCGCGGACACGGGCAACTTGCCTTCGCCACCCGGCGACGCAGGCGGGGCCGGGCGCGGGGCCGCAGGCGGTGGCGCGACATCATGCTGTCGCGCTTCCTGCACGGGGGCCGTGCCCGGCGTCGCCATGCGCCGGAAACCGGCCTGGATGTTGCTCTCGGAATCGATCAGGAACTGGCCGGAGGCGACCACCCGGTCACCTTCCGACAGGCCGGAGCGGATCTCGACCAGACCGCCGGACTGCTCGCCGGCCACCACCGGCACCGGCTGGTAGCGCCCGGCCTCGAGCACCTTCACCACCCGGTCGCCGCGGCCGGTCCGGATCACCGCGTCGGCCGGCACCAGCAGCACGCCGCGGCGTGGCTGGCCGACGAGGGTGACGTGGGCGAACATGCTCTGCGACAGCGCGGGGTTGTCGCTGCGAAAGCGCAGCCCCACTTCCAGCGAGCGGGTGGTATAGCCCACCGGCGGCTCGACCCGCACCACCGAGCCTTCGAAACGGACGCCGGGCAGGCCGCGCACTTCCATGTACGCCTTCTGTCCTTCCTCGACCCAGCCCCACTGGCGCTCGAAGATCTCCGCCGTGACGTCCACCACCCGGTAGTTTCCGCCGACGTTGAACACGGTGAAACCGGTGTGCACGGCTTCGCCAGGGGCACCACGGCGTGTGTAGACGATGCCGTCCTCGAAGGCCCGCACCTCCACCGGCAGCTCGGGCGCCGCGCCGGCTTGCAGGCGGGCGATCTGCGCCGAACTCAGACCCATGCGGCTGAGCTGCGGCACCATGGCGGCGGCCGTGGCGCGGTCGCCGGACAGATAGGCATCCTGGAAGCTCTTCTCGTGCTCGAACAGCTCGTCGGATTTGACCGAGAACAACAGTTCACCGTCGTCGATGAAATCACCCTGCTGCTTGTCCGCCACGTAGACCAGTTCGCCACGGATGGGCGGCGACAGGGTGCGCCGCGCCATGGGATCGATGCGGGTGATCTTGCCGATGGTCTCGATGCGGCGCGGCAGGTCGCCGCGGGTCGCCGTGGCGGTGCGAACGCCCAGGTTGTACACCACCGCCGGTTCGACGTTGACCACCGGCAGGGCCGCCGGGCCGCTGCCGCCCGGCTCCAACTCCGGCTCGGCCTCATCCGGGCGCCGCGCCGGGACCAGCTCCATGCCGCAGACGGGGCAGTGATCCGGGTGATCGGCGACAATGTTCGCGTGCATGGGGCAGACATAGCGCGCGGCGCTGTCGACGGCCGCAACCGCTTCCAGCCCGCCGTCGGCCGGTTGCCAGTGACGGTAGCCGGCCCCGTAGCCGGCTGCCAGCGACAGCAGCGCTGTCAGCAGTATGGATTTACGCATGATCCTTCCCTCCTTCCGGCGGTTCCTGCGCGCGCGGCGGATCGCCACCGTCGATGCCCAGCCGGTAGATGTACGGCCAGTACTTGCCCGTGACGAACAGGCTGCGGCTGGCCGCGTCCCAGGCGATACCGTTGGCCACCGAGGCGCTGTTGCGGCGCTCCGCCAGCGGCAGCAGGCCGCCGAGGTCGAGCCAGCCCAGCACCCGGCCGCTGGCCGGGTCGATGCGGGCGACGCAGTCGCCGGGGTAGACGTTGGCGTAGATCAGCCCGTCGACGGTCTCCAGTTCGTTCAGCCCGACGACCGGCCGGCCACGGTCGGTGACCCGCAGCGTGCCCGCGGCGCCGAACCCTTCGGCGTCGATGAACCGGAGCCGGGCCGAACCGTCGCTCAGCACCAGGCGGTCGCCGAGCCGGGTGAGGCCCCAGCCCTCGCCGCGGAAGCGAAACTGCCCGGCGGGTCTCAGCCCGTCGAGCCTGTACAGCAGGGCGACGCCGGCCTTCCAGGTCAGTTGCACCAGCCGCGTTCCGAGCCGCGCCAGCCCCTCCCCGAAGAGCATTCCGTCGAGGCGCCGGCTGTCGGTGACGCGGCCGCTGCCGAGCTCGATGCGGCGCAGTGTCGAGCGGCCGTACAGTCCGGTACTCTCGTACAGCGCCCCCTGATGAAAGACCAGCCCCTGGGTGAAGGCCTCGCGGTCGTGCGGGTAACGGCCCAGCACCCGGAAGCCGGGCGCCGGTGCAGCACGACAGGCCGGCGCCGAGGCCACGGCCGGCGGCACCGCCCCGGCCAGCAACAGGCCCGACGCCAGCAGCAGGCCATGCATCAGGCAGGCTGGCCGGCCGACGCGAGCCACCCTCTTCTCCAACCCTCGCGGGGCTCCCCCGAACCCCGGCTTTCCCGTCATGCTACTTCCTGCACCAGTCAACCGGCCGACCGTCGTCACGCCGGGCCACGCCGGCATCGACCAGGGCCTGAGACAGGCTGCCACGATCCGACAACACTTCGGCGACGGCATCCCTGTCGGCACTGTTCTCCATGCGCACGTCCTCGACGTAGAGCTTGCGCGCACCGGCCAGGAACTCGCGCGTCACCTGCAAGGCCTTGTGCGCCGCACGACGCTCACACTCGTCCGACCGGGGCGTGTCTCGGGGCAGCCGGAGCCCCGGCAGATGGATGCTGAGCACCCGAGTGAACCCCGTGCTGTCGGTGTCGAAACTCAGCACGATACTGTCGACCGCCTCGACATTGACCAGGGTCGCTTCGCGCTTGCCCGGATAGGGCACGAAAGCCGCGGCGGACGCCACGGCCGAGAACAACAGCAAGGCCAGGAGCGTCTGACGGCTGCCGGCCCACGCCACGCCTGCGTGGCGGAATTCTCTTGCCAGATTCATTACTGCTACTCCAAGGTACTACTGTTGTCACCTGGCGACCCTGCGGCCACCTGGGCGCAGGCCCCGGCCGGCTTGAGCCGGTCGGAGCCCGCGCTGCCCAGATCGACCGGGTTGTCAGTGCAGCGAATAGATGGCCACACCGTGATGCAGGGGGTCGAACTGGTAGATCTTCAGGCGACGGCTCGGCTCGTAGTTGTACACGATGTCGAACTTGTGCATGCCGGGTGTACCGTCCTCCGAAGCCATCGGCACCGGCTGCAGGCCGGTCGGCCCGCCCACTGTCGGCCACAGGTAGTTGCGGCCGAAGGTGAAGAAGCAACCGGATCCGAGTTGAGGCAGACCGTTGACCGGGTCGTCGAGGTTACGCGGCGTGGGCTGCAGGAACTCCTCGGTGCCGCCGCGATTGATGGGGAACACCTGGTCGTCACCGGCGACGAGATTGGCCGGGTTGTCGAACGGATCGAAGTTGGCCGGATGCCCGGGCGGAATCGCCGGGTGCGGCCCCACCAGCGTGGTCGGGTCGGTGAACTGGAACTGGTTCTCCCAGCCGCGCGAGCCGCCGAAGTCGACGTTGCGGTAGTAGTGGGTGAACTTGTCGCCGTTGTAGACCGTCACCTTGAAGTTGTAGGGCCGCAGGTTCCAGTCGTGGGCGCTGCCGTTGGCCACGCCCTTGAAGCTGGCCGGCCCCTGGCCGCTGCCCTCGCCGGTCAGGCCCTGTCTGCTGCCGTACAGCGTGTTGTTGACGAACAGCAGGGTCAGGGTGGCGTCCGGATCCTCCTCGACACCGGCCGGCAACTTGGTACGGTCGGTCCAGTCGTAGTAGGCGGCGCGCAAAGCCTTCACGTACTGCCGTAGCTGCTTGCGCTTGTGCCTGCCGAAGTGCTTCCGCCAGTGCTTCCTGGCGTCGTCGCTCTCACCACCCAGCAGGGCCTGCATGTCGCGGAAGGCCGTCCACATGCGCTTGGCGGGCGACAGGTCGCCGATCCGGGAAATGGCGTACAGGCGGTCGTCCATGTTGTTGCGCGGATCACAGTCCGGGTCCTCGGCGCCGCCCTCACAGAACGCGGCTTTCTCCCACTGCGGCAGGGTCCATTTGTTGGGACCCGCCCGCTTGGTGGCGTTCTCGATGGCCTGCACCCGCGGCGGGTGGATGCGCCAGCCCCAGTGGTAGATCAGGCTCAGGTACTTGCCCTTGGTCTGCTTGACCTTCACCGTGTAGAGCACCCCTTCCTTCAGCATCGGGAAGAAGGTCTCGTCCAGGGAGGCGTGCCGGTTCAGCGGCGGGCTGTCCGTTCCGTCGGGCAGCTCCATGCGGTTGAAGTGCGACACCATGGGCGAGAAGTCCTCCATGCCGCGGTGCAGGATGTGCACGCGGTAGGTGATGGTCCAGGGGACATCGAACACCGCCGACGGGTCGATGAACATGGCGTCCGCCTCGATGTGCTGACCCCAGTAGTACATGTTCACCACCACGTTTCCGCCCACCAGCTTGCCGTCGTCGTCGTACTCCGGCACCACCGGCTTGACCTTGGTCAGGCCGTCGTAGTGCAGCATGGACAGGCCGCTGTAGGCGCGGTCGATGGGATTGCCTTCGAGGATGTCGATACCGAAACGAACCAGCTTCTTGAGACCCATCCCGTGCTTACGCTTGTGCCTGCCATGCCTGCCATGCCTGCCGTGGTGTTTTTCATGACGCAGACCGACCAGCACTTCCAGACGATCGATGATGCTGTCCAGGTCGTCGTCCGGGCTGCGCTTGTCGATGGCCTCGGTCACTACCGGACCGTCGTGCAGGTTGTAGGGGTTGTCCGGCGTGGACGGCAGGGTATTGGGCATCTCCCGGCCGCTGTAGTCGCGCAGGTTCTCGTACACCGTCATCAGGAAGTTGCTGCCCGGCGGTTCCGCGAACGGATCCCGGGGCGCATGCTGGCCCTCGGGTGTGATCACGTGGGTGGTGTCGCCGTCCACGGTCACCTGGGACAGGCCGGGCTCCGGCTGGGCACAAGGGTGGTCCAGATAGGCATACACGTCCTTGCCCATCGCCTTGCTCAGGAAGGGGTCGAAGCGGAAATCACATCCGGCCGAAGCCGTGCCCGCCAGGCTCATGCCACCCGCCAGCAGACCCAGCAGGGAGGCCCGCCGGCCTCGTGCAAACAGGGTTTGGTGCTTCATGGATTTTTCACCTCCTCTCCGTGCCACTGGATCGACCTTCAGGCGCCACGGAGGATGTTGTGGGTTGTATCACCGTTTTGTTTCCGGATCTGGCGTCATACGCTGTGCATGTCGACCAGGAAGGGCCGGTGCAGCTTGCCGGTCGCCAGCCGCGCCACCGGCTCGGCGATGAACAGCGGCTGCAGCTGGCTGGGTTTCTTGGTCCAGCGGCCGGTGCGTTCATTGCCGATCCAGGTCAGGCCGTAGAGACTGCCACGGGCATGGAAGGACGCCAGTATTTCGCGGATGTCCTCCGGCGCGCCGCTGAGGAACGGCCAGTCCGCCCCGTGCGCATCCGCGAGCGAGCGCAGCGCCTCCGGCGTGTCACGGTAGGGGTCCGTGGTAACGGTGTACATGTGCACGTCCCTGCCCACTTTGCCGATACGGTCGTCGATGAGCTGGCGTACCTTCACCAGGTTGCTGATGACGGGGTAGTAGTCTTCCCCGCGCACCGAGGTGAAGCTCACCAGCACCAGCTTGTCGGCGATCAGGTTCTGGTAGAACCAGCTCTTCTGCTTGTACTGGTCCTGCACCAGGACCTGCGGGAAGCGGCTGGCGTTCTTGCCACCGGTGGCCCTTGGACAGGTCTTGATGGCGGGGTTGTCCTTGTCGGCCGCCGCCGGCGCCACCGCCGCCGCAGCCGCCACCGGAACGGCGGCCGCCGCTCCTGCCAGAAATGCTCTTCTCGTGGTCTTGCTCATGTTGAGGCTCCTTTGGAATTCCGCTGCATGTATTCGGGTGCCGGACCGGGCATCAGCGATGCCACTTGCCGCCGCCGTGGTCGCCGCCGTTGTCCGGGACGATATCCCAGCGGCCCATCATGGCGTTGTCCTCGTGCACATTGTTGTGGCAGTGGATGGGATAGCGGCCCAGGAAGTCGTCGAAGCGGTAGAACACCCGGGCGACATCGTTCGGCCCCAGGGTGGCGACGTCCTTGCGCGAACGCAGCACGCCGGTCGGGGGCCGTCCGTTCCATTCCAGCACCTGGAATTCCTCGAAATGCACGTGCACCGGATGCGCCCAGGAGCTGCCGGCGTTGCGGAAGGTCCAGATCTCGGCCGTGCCCTGGCGCGGCGCGGCGTCGATCTTGGTGGGATCGAAGAAGTCGTGGTTGATGGTCCACAGGCCCATGTCGTGGTCGAACACCCATTCGCGTTCCGCCACCACCTCGTTGAGGTTGATGTCGGGCAGCTTGCGCATGAAATCCGGTATGCGGCTGTTGTCCGGACCTTCCAGCGGCTTGATGCGGAACTGCATCACCGGCATCCGGTCCGGGCCCTCCAGGCGGCGGCCGGTCGGACCCTGGCCGTTGACCTGTTCCATGAGGTTGACCATGTTGACGGTATCGCCGGGACGGTAGCGCGAGAAGTCGATGATGACGTCCTGGCGGTTGGCCGGCCCCATCACCAGGCTGGTGGCGCTGACCGGCTCTTCCAGCAGGTTGCCGTCGCCGGCGATGATGAACATTTCGGCACCGTCCGACAGCGCCAACTCGTAGAAGCGCGACGGGCCGCCGTCGACGATGCGGAAACGGTACTTGCGGGGTTCGACCTCCAGGTACGGCGACACCTTGCGATTGACGGTGATCAGGTCACCCAGATGGCCGTCGGTGTCGAACACGTTGTAGGCCGGGTTGCCGTAGCTGTCGAATCGCACATCGTGCAGGATCAGATAGATATCGTATTTCCCGTAGGTGCCGGGCAGGCGCAGGGCGTGCGGGTTGGGGTCGTTCTCGTCTCCCGAATCCAGCTCGTCGTAGAACACCGTCATGGCCGACAGACCGGCGTACACGTTGGTGGCGGTGAAGTCCGCCATGTGGTCGTGGTACCAGAGGCTGGCCAGCGCCTCGCGCGGGTCGTTGCGCGCGTACATCATGGCGTAGTGGTAGTCCCAGTACTCACCCGGACCGAAGAAGTCCATCGGGAAGCCGTCGCTCTCCGACGCCGTGTGGGCGTTGTGCAGGTGGGTCGTGATATAGGGCAGCCCGAAGGGTATCAGGGCGCTCTCGGTGGGCGGCAGGTCGTTGTAGCGGCGCACGAACACCGGTTCGCCGTAGCGCGCCACCAGGGTCTCGCCCGGCGTGGCGCCGTTCCACATCCAGGCCAGGGAGCCGTAGCCGAGCGGATTCAGGGCGGAAAGCTGTTCGTGGTAGTTCCACAGCCCCTCGGTGATGCGCTGCTCGTAGAATTTCACCGGCTGGAATTCGTCGAAGCGCTGGTGGCGGTTCGGGTCCGGCGGCGGCGTCAGCGTCGCCGGATCGATCGGCGACATGGCCGGCGGAATGTACAGCGGTGTCGAATAGGGCGTCACCGGCGGGCTGTCAGGCTCGGTCAGCGGGCTGCGGATGCCCTCCGGCCGGCACAACTGTGCCTGTGCCACGCGCGGCAACGCTGCCCCCCCGAAAATGGCAGGCGTGCTGGCGACCGCTACGGCCCCTGCCTTGAGTACGTCTCTTCGTTTCGCCATTGCTCCCTCCAAATTCTGAATGATTCAGGATTGAAGGGGCGGCCGGCCTCCCACCAAAGACACAGACGTCCCTGTGGGGCTATCCCCATGCCGGATGCAGTTACAGCAGATCCCCGATAGCCAGAGTGGCCAGATCCCCCCCGTTTTACTTGCTTCTTCAGGTCCCCACCTGAATAGAAACACTCCCTTGTGCCGGCAACCGGCGCCCGGATGCACAGCGTGGGGCTATTTATAGCAGGGGTTGGCGGAGGCTGTCTGTAACCCTGGGTACGGAAGGGGGCGATCGGAGAAAACTTTTTTGGTACTCGCCCAGAGCGGGCGGGCAAGCGCGGCGGCGCCCGGGATCAACCGCGAAGGACGCGAAGGGAAAAACATTGAAAAGATCTTCCTTCGCGTCCTTCGCGTCCTTCGCGGTTATATTCTTTTCCTTTGTGCGCCTTTGTGCGCCTTCGCGGTTATATTCTTTTCCTTCGTGCGCCTTTGTGCGCCTTCGTGGTTGATCAAGCCCCCCAATGGAGAGCCCGCGGGACGGGCCGGGATTCAGCCGGCAAAGACCCGGCTGGCGGCCTCCACCGCCACGCCCGATTCGATCGGTGCGCCCATGTCGCTCAATACGGCATCCAGTGCGCCCAGGCAACTCAGCACGTTGCGGCGGTTGCTGGCGAAGCCCATCAGTCCGATGCGCCAGATCTTGCCGGCCATGGGGCCGAGGCCGGCGCCGATCTCCAGGCTGTAGTCTTCGAGCAGGCGCGCGCGCACCGCGGCATCGTCGACGCCCTCCGGAATGCCGACGGCGTTGAGCTGCGGCAGGCGTTCGTCCTCGGGCACCACGAACGACAGGCCCATGGCTTCGAGACCGGCGCGCAGGGCGAGGTGGTTGTCGCGGTGCCGCTTCCAGCTCGCCTCGATGCCTTCCTCCTGCAGGATGACCAGCGCCTCGTGCAGCGCGTACAGCGTATTGACGGGCGCCGTGTGGTGGTAGGCGCGCTTGCCGCCGCCGCCCCAGTAACCCAGCACCAGGTTGAGATCCATGAACCAGCTCTGCACCTTCGTCTTCCGGGCCTTCACGGCCTCGACGGCGCGCTCGCTGAAGGTGACGGGCGACAGACCGGGCACGCAGGACAGGCACTTCTGGGTGCCCGAGTAGACGGCATCCAGCCCCCATCCGCCGACTTCCAGCGGCGATCCGCCCAGCGAAGTGACGGTATCCACGATGGTGAGGCAATCGTGCCTGCGGGCCAGCTCCGCCAGCGTGCTTGCATCCGAAATGGCGCCGGTGGACGTCTCGGCGTGGACGAAGGCCAGCACCCGTGCCTCCGGATGCGCCTTGAGCGCATCCTCGACCTTGTTGGCATCGACCGCCCTGCCCCATTCGTCCTCGACCATCACGGGCGTGGCGCCGCAACGTTCCACGTTCTCCTTCATGCGGCCGCCGAACACGCCGTTCTGGCAGACAACGACCGTGTCGCCCGGCGACACCAGGTTGACGAAGCAGGTCTCCATGCCGGCCGAACCCGGCGCCGACACCGGCATGGCCAGTTCGTAACCGGTGCGGAAAGCGTAGCGCAGCAGGTCCTTCATCTCGTCCATCATGGCCACGAACGCGGGGTCGAGATGCCCGATGGTGGGCCGCGACAGGGCCTCGAGAATGCGCGGATTGACGTCGGAGGGGCCCGGGCCCATCAGGGTGCGGACGGGAGGGTGGAAGGAATCAGCAGTCATGTTCTTATCCAGTTGTCTGGTGTATCGGTATCTGCAGGAATTCGCGGCAGTCTATCATCCGGTCCCTACGGCGAACACACAACCGGCCTAGGGTAATAGGAAGCAGCGCGCCTTGTGGGTCGGCGACAGGGCCGTCTCCGGCGGGTAGGCGCGGCGGCATTCGTCCCTGGCTTTCGGGCAGCGCGGGTGGAAGTGACAGCCGGCCGGCGGGTTGGCCGGCGACGGCATGTCGCCTTGCAGGCGGATGATGGCACGGCCGCTGTCCGGCTCGATGTCCGGCACGGCCGACAGCAGGGCCTGCGTGTAGGGATGGCGCGCATCCTCCAGCACTTCGTCGACACTGCCCTCCTCGACGATGCGCCCCAGGTACATGACCGCCACCCGGTCGGCCAGGTAGGCCACTACCGAGATATCGTGGGTGATGAACAGGTAGGCCAGGCCCAGGCTGGCCTGCAGGTCCTTCAGCAGGTTGAGGATCTGGGCCTGCACCGAGACATCCAGCGCGCTGGTGGGCTCGTCGCAGACGATCAGTTTCGGGTTCACCGCCAGAGTGCGGGCGATGCAGATGCGCTGGCGCTGGCCGCCGGAGAATTCGTGCGGGTAGCGCCCGGCGTGCTCGGGCCGCAGACCGACCTGCTGCAGCAGCGCCTCGACGCGGGCACGCCGCTGCGCGCGGTCGCCGCCGATGCGCTGGGCGACCATGCCCTCCTCGATGATGTCGCCCACCTGCATGCGCGGGTTCATGGACGAGAACGGATCCTGGAAGATGATCTGAAAATCGGCGCGCCGCTTCCGCAGCCGCTCGCCCCGAAGCCGGGTCAGTTCGTCGCCATCGAAGCGCACGCTGCCGCCGGTGGGCCGTATGAGCTGCAGAATGCCCTTGCCGACCGTGGTCTTGCCGCAGCCGGACTCGCCCACCAGCGCCACGGTACGGCGCGTGGGGATGTCGAGACTGACGCCGTCGACCGCCTTCACGTGGCCGACGGTACGCTTGAACAGGCCGCGCTGGATGGGGAAGTGGACCTGCAGTCCATCGACCACCAGCAAGGGCTGCGAGCCGCTCTCCGCCGGCGCTTCCGGTGATGCTGCGCCGGCTTCCTGCGTGGCCTCCGGCGCTGTCTCCGGCACCAGACCCGGGTCGAACAGGTGGCAGAGCACACCGGCGTCGGCGCCGGTATCGAACCAGCCCGGCGCCTGGGTACGGCAGTGCAACCAGGCCCGGTCACAGCGCTCGGCGAAGCGGCAGCCGGTGAAATCGCGGTCCAGTGGCGGCACGCTGCCGGGAATGACGGTGAGCGGACGGTCGCGCTTGCTGCTGTCGGGCAGGGCCTGGAACAGGCGGCGGCTGTAGGGATGTTGTGGCGTGTCGAAGAAGCGCCGCGCCGGCGCCTGCTCGACGATCTGGCCGGCGTACATCACCGCCACCCGGTCGGCCATCTGCGCCACCACGCCGAGGTCGTGGGTGATGAGCAGTACCGCCATGCCATAGCGTTTCTGCAGGTCGCGCAGCAGGTCCAGCACCTGGGCCTGGATGGTGACGTCCAGCGCCGTGGTGGGCTCGTCGGCGATCAGCAGGTCGGGCTCACCGGCCAGGGCGATGGCGATCATGACGCGCTGTTTCATGCCGCCCGACAACTGGTGCGGATACTCGCCGTGGCGGCGCGCGGCATCGGGAATGCCGACCGCGTCCAGCAACTCGACGGTCTTTTCACGCAGGGCGTCACCCCGCAGCCCCTTGTGCAGCTCCAGCACCTCGCCGATCTGCGAGCCAATGGTCATGACCGGGTTCAGCGAGGTCATGGGTTCCTGGAAGATCATGGCGATGCGGTTGCCGCGCACCGATCGCATGCCACGCTCGGTCAGCGCCAGCAGATTCTCGCCGTCCAGTTCCACCCGGCCGCCGGCGATGCGGCCGGCCGGCGGCAGCAGCCGCAGCAGCGACAACGCCGTCATGGACTTGCCGCAGCCGGACTCGCCCAGCAGCGCAAAGGTCTCGCCGCGCCGGATGTGAAAACTCACCCCGTCCACCGGCCGCACGGCGCGCGGGCCGCGGCCGATGCGTGTCCGCAGATCGAAGACCTCCAGCAACTTCTCACCCATGTCCGGGGCCTCCTCCGCAGGCCGGGGCCGGGAAAAGGAATCCTGGTGTGGAAGCCGTGGGAGATGTCCCCCCTCCCACGTTCGCCTCACCCTTCCCGGCCCGCTCCGTATCCGCAGTCATTGGCGCTGCCTCAGCCGGGGATCGAAGGCGTCGCGGACGGCGTCGGAGAACAGGTTGGCCGACAGCACCAGGCCGAACATGAACACGAAAGCCGCCAGCAGCGACCACCAGACCATGGGCTCGCGGGCCATTTCCAGGCGCGCGCGGTTGATCATGTTGCCCCAGCTCAGCGTGGTGGGATCGACGCCGACGCCGACGTAGGACAGCACCGCCTCGGCCAGCACCAGGCCGCTGAAGTCGATCACCACCGCGATCAGCACCAGGTGCATGAGATTGGGCAGCAGGTGGCGAATCAGGATGGTGGCGCGCGCCACGCCGAAAGCGGTGGCAGCCTGCACGTATTCCAGTTCGCGCAGCTTCAGGCTCTCGCCGCGCAGCAGCCGGCACAGGCCGGTCCAGCTGGTGATGCCGAGGATCAGGCACAGGAACAGCAGGCGCATGTCGGCGCGCTCGGTCATGGTCTCGAACAGTTCCGGGTGGTTGGCGATGTACACCTGCATCATCAGCACCGCGGCGGCGATCAGCAGCACGCCCGGGATGGAGTTGAGGGTGGTGTACAGGTACTGGATGATATCGTCGACCCAGCCGCGGAAATAACCCGCCATCATGCCCAGGGCGATGGCGAAGGGCAGCATGATGAGGGTGGTCAGGGTGCCGATCACGAGCCCCGTGCGGATGCTCTTGAGGGTCTGGTAGAGCACGTCCTGCCCCACCTTGTCGGTGCCGAACACGTGGTAGGCGCCGGCCAGGTTGTACAGCATGAACAGCAGCAGCAGCAACAGCGAGACCGTCGCCAGCGCCGTGCGCCAGGGCAGGTCCAGGTCGCCGCGCAGCAGTTGCCGCGCCATGCGCCGCGGCGTCTCGGCGTGCCGGCGCGCCAGCCGCCAGGACGACAGCCACAGTATCAGCAGCGCAGCGGCGGCCGTCTCGGCGGCCGCCAGCGTCGCCCGCCTGGCGATGTCGGGACCCCGCTCGCGGTCCGGGTCGGCCAGGTGGCGGCCGCCGTAGCGCAGCCGCGGGTAGATGCGCCGCTGCACACCGTCGGGGCCGATCACCGCCTCCCTGGTATAGAGGCGGACGGCGAAGGGCGCCGAGTAGCTCTTCTCCACCTGGGTGCGCACCGGCCCCATGAGCAGGTCGAACAGGCTCAGCACCTCGCCCGAGTACTGGATCTCCTGCTGGCCGTTCTTGACCGGCAAGGCCTTGCGAAAGTGCACCGAGTCCAGCAGCCCGGTCAGCACGTAGGCCGCCAGCACCACCAGCGAGGCCATGGCCAGACGGCTGCGCAACACTTCGCGCCAGGGCGTGCGCAGATGTTCGCGGTGACGCGCATACAGCACGAAGGCGACGATCACCGCCACCAGCAGGAACACGAGGGCATCCGTCCACAGCAGCACCGGCTTGATCATGACAGGCGGATCCTCGGGTCGACCAGGGTGTAGGAGATATCGGTGAGAATCAGGCCCAGGATATACAGCACCGACCCCAGGAACACCATGGCGCGGACGATGGCGAAGTCCTGGCTGTTGATGGCGTCGATGGTGTAGCTGCCCAGCCCCGGAATGCCGAAGAAGGACTCCAGGATCAGGTTGCCCATGAACAGGGTCGGCAACACCACCACCACGCCGGTAAGAATGGGTACCAGGGCATTCTTCAGCACGTGGCCGAACAGCAGGCCCGGTTCCGACAGGCCCTTGGCGCGTGCTGTGCGCACGTAGTCCTTGTTGATCTCTTCCAGGAAGATGGTGCGGTACCAGCGGCTGCTGGAACCCAGGCCGGCGAACACGCCGATGGCGACCGGTAGAATGACGAAGCGCCAGGCCAGCCAGCCCGGCTGGTAACCGGAGATGGGCACCAGGTGGAACAGCTTGCTGAACACGTACTGGCCGGCGATGATGTAGAACAGCAGCGAGATCGACATCAGCACCACGCTCAGTACCACGCCCGACACATCCAGGTAGGTGCCGCGGAAGAAGGCCAGCAGCATGGCGAAGCTGATATACACCAGCAGACCCAGCAGCAGCACGGGTACGGCGATGGCGAGACTGGGCCACATGCGCTGGCCGATATCCTGACCGATGTTGCGACCGCCGTCCGAACTGCCGAACTGGAAGGCGAACAGGCGCACCGACTTCTCGAAGAAGATGGTATCGGTGACGCGCCCGAGCCCCTCGGCCTGCGCATTGTACAGTAGCGGCCGGTCGTAGCCGTGGTCGGCCTTCCATTTCTCGATGGCCTCCGGCGTGACCCGCTTCATGCCGAGATGCATGCGCGCCATGTCGTCGGGCGAATTGACCACGAAGAACAGGGCGAAGGTGAGCAGGTTGACACCGATCAGGATCGGAACGGCGTACAGCATGCGGCGCACCACATAGGCGAACATCAGCCGGCCTCCTCCAGCGCCCGGCGCGTCTCGTGGCGGCGGTAGCTGATCCAGGCCGGCAGCACCGACAGCACCAGCAGCAAAGCCACCAGGCCCAGCGGCCACAGCACCGGCCGGTTCCATTCCCGGCGCTTGTTCTGGCGCAGCGCCGCGTCGATGCGCCGGTACTTGAGGGTGTTGTTGGCCATCAGGTTTGGCTTCACGTTGTGGTACCAGGCGTGGAACAGCGCGAACTGCAGCGGATGGTAGCCGAACAGCCAGGGCGAATCGCGGCGCAGGATCTCCACCATGTGGTCGATGATAGCCTGGCGCTCCGGCCCGTCGTCCATGGCCTTCATCTGTTCGAACAGGCGGTCGTACTCCGGGTTGGCGTAATTGGCGGCGTTCTCGCCGTTGTGCTCCACCTTGCCGTTCCTGCCGTAGAGCAGGAACAGGAAGTTCTCCGGGTCCGGGTAGTCGGCGTTCCAGCCCCACTGGAAGATCTGCGCCGTGCCCTTGAGCATCTTGTCCTGGAAGCGGTTGTAGTCGGTGCCGCGGATGACGAGCTGGATGTCGAGCTTGGCGAACTGCTTGCGCAGCCAGTCCAGGCGCGCCTTGTCGTCCGGGCCCGAGGCGGTGGTGTCGAGGTTGAGCACCAGCGGCTTGCCGGTCCTGATGTCGCGGCCGTCCGGGTAGCCAGCCTCGGCCAGTAGCCGGCGCGCCTCGCTGACCGGCTTGCGCACCGGACCGCGTGGCGTCCAGTCGTAGACATAGGGATTGATGCCGTCGCGGCCGTCCCGGTGGCCGAATATGCCGGGCGGTATCGGGCTCTGGGCCGGAATGCCGCGGCCATTGGCGAAGATGGAAATGAATTCCTCGTAGTCCACGGCGATGGCGATGGCGCGCCTGAGCAGCCGCGCCCGTTTGCTGTAGCCGCCGATCACCGGGTCCAGCATGTTGAAGCCCATATAAAAGATGGAAGTGGAGACGCTGGTGCTGAGCTGAATGCCCTTGCGCTTCATCTCGTCGGTGAGGGTCATCTCACCGCCGGAGCCGACCTGGATGGCCTGGTCGAAGCTGTCGGAACTCACCCCCGAGGTGTCGTAGTAGCCCTGCAGGAACTTGTTCCAGGTGGGGATGGCCTCCTTCTCCAGACTGAACACGATGCGGTCGATCATGGGCAACGGCTTGCCGGCGTCCGCCAGCAGGCCTTTCCCGGCGTCGCCCGGCTCGCCCTGCGCAGGATAGGTCTCGCCGTGGAAGTTGGGATTGCGGGCCAGCACCATCTGCCGGTTGGGGTTGTTGACCGCCAGCAGGTAGGGGCCGGTGCCGACCGGGTACCAGTCCAGGGTGATGTTGCGCTCCTTCATGCCGGGCTGGGCGTAGAAGCGGTCCGCCTCGGGAGGCACCGGCGCGAAGAAGGGCATGGCCAGCCAGTACTTGAACTGCGGATACTTGCCCTTGATGGTGATACGGTAGCGGTAGCGGTCCAGCACCTCGGCGCCGGCCAGCGGATACTGCGTCAGGTCCAGGAACACCGGCCCCGGCGCCTTCTTTTCCAGGCGTTCCTGCTCGGCGCGCAGCCTGGCCGCGTATTCTTTCAGGCCGACGATGTAGTCGGCCATGATGCCGTAGATGGGCGAGTGCAGGTGCGGGTGTGCCAGGCGCTTGATCTCGTGCACGTAGTCGGCGGCCACCAGCTCGCGGCTGCCCGTGTGTTCGAAATCCGACAGCGTTTCGACGTCCTCGAGGTCGTCCGCCGACAGATTGTGGTAGAGGAAGCGGCCGTCGGCATCGCGCGCGAAGGCCGGGTGCGGCTGGTAGCGGATGCCCGGCCGGATCTCTATCTCGTAGACGCTGAAAGCGATGTCGCCAGGATCGGCGTCGTCGGGCAGACGCCGGCCGCCGGCATCCAGGTAGTAGGGCCTGGGCATCCTGGTGGCGGTCAGGGGAATGAGCCGGTAGGGGCGCTTCAGGTAGTGGTACTGCAGCGGCGGCTCGTAGATCTGGCCGTTGTAGACGATCTCGTTGGAGCTGTAGGACTGCACCGGGTCGAGGTGGTTGGGGCGCGAACTGAAGGAACTGTAGAGGATGTTCCTGCCCGCCTCGTCCGGCGGATAGGGGCTGTTCCAGGGCTGGCCGTCACAGCCGCCGACGAGCGCCAGCCCCAGCGACAGGAAAGCAGCCAGCCATCGTCCCGTGCGGCTTTTCGCCCGTCTGTGTGCACCCATGGAAGGCCATTATAGGAGGGAACGGCGGCCCAAGTCACTCACGGCACCCGCCCCCTTCACGCGCCCGCTGTTTTCCGGTACCTTAACGCCCATCCATCACCGTCGGAGGTCAGTCTAGCAATGGGATTCCTGTCCGGAAAGCGGGCCCTGATCGTGGGCCTGGCGAGCAACCGATCCATCGCCTGGGGCATCGCCAGGGCCATGCAGCGGGAGGGCGCGGAACTGGCCTTTACCTACCAGAACGACAAGCTGCGCGACCGCGTCGAGAAGATGGCCGCCGAATGTGGCACCGAGATCACGGTGCCCTGCGACGTCTCCAAGGACGAGGAGATCGAAGCCGTCTTCGACCACCTGGACGACTACTGGGACCACCTCGACATCATCGTGCACTCGGTGGCCTTCGCGCCGCGCACCGAGCTGGAGGGCGACTACCTGGACTCGGTCAGCCGCGACGGCTTCCGCGTCGCCCACGAGATCAGTTCCTACAGCTTCTCGGCGCTGGCCAAGGCCGGCTGCCGCATGATGGAAGGCCGCGACGGTGCGCTGCTGACGCTGAGCTACTACGGCGCCGAGAAGGCCATGCCCAACTACAACGTCATGGGCCTGGCCAAGGCCAGCCTGGAAGCCAATGTGCGCTACATGGCCCAGAGCCTGGGCCCCGACGGCATCCGTGTCAACGCCATCTCGGCCGGCCCCATCCGCACCCTGGCGGCGGCGGGCATCAGCAACTTCCGCAAGATGCTCGACCTGATGGAACGCAGCGCCCCGCTGCGCCGCAACGTCACCATCGACGAGGTCGGCAACACCGCCGCCTTCCTGTGCTCCGACCTGGCCTCGGGCATCACCGGCGAAATCACCTACGTGGACGCCGGCTACAACATCGTCGGTATGCCGCCACTGGATGACTGAGAGACGGAAATAGTAAACCGCCAAGACGCCAGGAACTCTATCCTTGTTCCGGCTCCGCGCGCAGAGCGAGAGTCTGGGAACACGGTTTTTTCTTGGCGTCTTGGCGGTTTGCTGTCATGACTTTCCGTCACCCCGCAGCACCCCCGCCTCCCCCTCCGTGCGCGCTATGAGCACCGCGCCCACCGAATCGCTGAAGACGTTCACCGAGGTACGGAACATGTCCAGGATGCGATCCACCGCCAGGATCAGGCCGATGGCCTCGGCCGGCAGACCGATGCTGGCGAGGATGATGGTGATGGCCACCAGGCTGGCGGCGGGGATGCCGGCCACGCCGATGGAAGTGAGCAGCGCGATCAGCACCACCGAGAACTGGGTGACGAAATCGAGCTGCAGGCCGTAGGCCTGGGCGATGAACATGGCGGCCACGCACTCGTACAGCGCCGTGCCATCCATGTTGACGGTGGCGCCCAGGGGCAGCACGAAGCTCGACGTCCGGTTGGAGACGCCGGCGTTGTCGCGCACGCACTCGATGGTCAGCGGCAGGGTGGCGGACGACGAGGCCGTGGAGAAGGCGGTCAGCAGGGCCGGTGTCATGGCCCGGTAGTGGGCCAGCGGGTTGACCCGGCCGACCAGCATCAGCAGCAGCGGCAGGGTGAGGAAGGCGTGCACGGCCAGCGCCGCCAGCACGCTGAAGGTGAAGGTGCCGAGTGACACCGCCAGGGTGTGCATCTGGTCGGCGTCCATGGATGCCACCACCCTGGCCACCAGGCCGAACACCCCCAGCGGCGCAAATTTCATCACCCAGGCGGTGATCTCCATCATGACGTCGGCGACGCCCTGCCAGAAGCGCGCCAGCAGGCCGCCGCGCTCGCCGTCGATGCGGGTCATGAAATAACCGAACAGCAGGCTGAAGAAGATCAGCCCCAGCATCTGGCCGTTGGCCGCCGCCTGCACAATGTTGGGCGGCACCATGCTGAGGAACACGTCGGTGAGATCCGAAGCCGAGCGTCCGGCCACCTTGTCGGCGACCTCGGCGACGGCCGCCGGATCGGCGCCGAACAGTTCACGCGCCGGCTCGCCATCGACGATACCCGGCGCCAGCAGGTTGACGAACAGCAGGCCGACCAGAATGGCCAGCAGGCTGGTCGTCATGTAGAACAGGACCGTCTTCCAGCCCAGGCGGCCCAGCGCCTCGCCGCTGCCCATACCCGCCACCCCGGTGATGATGGAGGACATGATCAGGGGCACGATGATCATTTTCAGGGCGTTCAGGAACAGCGTGCCGACAAAGGCATAGACGGCGTAGAAGTGGATACCGAGCCATTCGCCGTCGGCGCCGCTCAGGCGCCCGGCGACGACGGCGAGCAGGAGGGCGATGAGGATCTGCCAGTGCAGTTTCAGGCGCATGTCTGCCCTCTGGCGCTGTCGGCCGGCGAACCGGTGGAGGGCCCGGCCATGGCGCGGTGGCCTATTCGCTTTCTTCCGGTATGTCGATTTCCGCCTTGGCCCGCAGGCTGTCGACCAGGGCATTGAACAAGGCGTTCTCGCGCATGCCGATGAATCCCTGGAGCAGCTGACGCCGCTCGTCCGCCTTCATGGCCTTGGGATCGGCCTCGGTCACACCGGTCAGGCGAATGATGACATAGTCACCGTTGGCAAGCTGCAAGCCCTTGAGTTCGGCGGAACCCTCCGCGGGCACGCGCAGGCGGAATGCCTCTCGCACGATGCGGGGGTCGTGGCCGGGTGCCGTGCGCGTAGCCTGTTTCGCTTCGCGGAAGGCATAGTGGCCCGCCTCCTCCAGCGCCTTCATGGACCTGCCGCCCTCGATCTCCTTCAGCAGCGCCTCACCCTTGCTGCGGGCGGCCTCGCGCGCCTGCTGCGCGCGCAGCAGGGCGACGATGCGCTCGCGCACCTCGTCCAGCGTCTGCGGCCGGGACGGCTCGCGTTCGTGCACGCGGGCGACGATGACGTCGTTGGCGCCGACTTCCACCGGTTCGGTATTGTTGCCGGCCTCCAGCACGTCGTCGCTGAACACCGCTTCCATGAGATTCCGGTACCGGCCCACGCCCGGACCGCCCGACGCTGTCAGCCAGTCGCTCTCCTTCACTTCCAGGCCCAGCGCATCTGCGGCCGGCTGCAGCGATTCCGGGTTCTCGTAGGCCAGGTCCGTGAGCTGTTCGAGCCGGTCGTAGAACAGGTCCTCGGCCTTGCGCAGCCGCAGGTCCTTCTCCAGCTCGGCGCGCGCCTTCTCGAAAGAGGGAATGGAGCTGCCGCGGATATCCGTCAGCATGATGATGTGGTAACCGAAATCGGTTTCGACGATGTCGCTGA
>JALSRI010000030.1 GCA_026984835.1 Thiohalobacter sp.
AGGGTGTCGGCGCTGCGCTCCAGCGACAGGTAGTTCAGCCCCACGTTGACCAGGAAGTCGAGCCGGTCGCGGATCTCCTTGACGATCTTGCCGGCGATGGCGCCGCGCCGCCCGGGCAGGTCCAGCGTCCGGAAGAACTCCAGCGCCTCGCCCACCGGCCAGGCGGTGATCTCGGGCAGGTTGCGGCCGGACACGAACACGTGGCGCGCGGCGCGGTTGAGGCGGGTGCCGCCGCAGTCCGGGCAGGGGTGGGTGGAGAGATAGCGCGCCAGTTCCTCGCGCACCACGCTGGACTCGGTCTCGTGGTAGCGGCGCTCCATGTTGCGCAGGATGCCCTCGAAGGGGTGGCGCTTGACGGTGAAGCCGCTGCGTTCGTTGATGTACTGGAACTCGATGACTTCCTTGCCGCTGCCGTACAGGATGACGTCCTGGATCTTCTTCGGCAGTTCCTCGAAGGGGGTGTCGATATCGAAGCCGTAGTGGTCGGCCAGCGAGCTGATGAGCTGGAAATAGTAGGCGTTGCGCCGGTCCCAGCCGCGCACCGCGCCGCCGGCCAGGCTGAGATGCGGGTGCGCCACCACCCGCTGCGGGTCGAAGGACTGCTGCACGCCCAGGCCGTCGCAGGTGGGGCAGGCGCCGACCGGGTTGTTGAAGGAGAACAGGCGCGGCTCCAGCTCCGACAGCGAATAGCCGCACTGCGGGCAGGCGAACCTGGCCGAGAACACCAGCTCGGCGGCGTCCGGGTCGTCCAGGCTCGCCACCCGGGCCACCCCGTCGGCCAGCCGCAGGGCGGTCTCGAAGGACTCGGCCAGCCGCAGCGCCAGGTCGTCGCGCACCTTGAAGCGGTCCACCACCACCTCGATGCTGTGCTTGCGCTTCAGGTCCAGGATCGGGGCCTGGTCCAGCTCCACCACTTCGCCGTCGATGCGGGCACGGATGAAGCCGTGGGCGCGCAGCTCCTCCAGCACGCCGAGGTGTTCGCCCTTCCTGTTCTGCACCACCGGCGCCAGCAGCATGAGCCGCGTGCCTTCCGGCAGCGCCATGACCTGGTCCACCATCTGGCTGACGGTCTGGGCCTCCAGGTCGGCGCCGTGCTCGGGGCAGCGCGGCGTGCCCGCGCGCGCGAACAGCAGGCGCAGGTAGTCGTAGATCTCGGTGATGGTGCCGACCGTGGAGCGCGGGTTGTGCGAGGTGGACTTCTGCTCGATGGAAATGGCCGGCGACAGGCCCTCGATGTGGTCGACGTCGGGTTTTTCCATCATGGACAGGAACTGGCGGGCGTAGGCCGACAGCGATTCCACGTAGCGGCGCTGGCCCTCGGCGTACAGGGTGTCGAAGGCCAGCGACGACTTGCCGGAGCCGGACAGGCCGGTGAACACGATCAGCTTGTCGCGCGGCAGGTCGAGGTCGATGTTCTGCAGGTTGTGGGTGCGGGCACCCTGTACGCGTATGCGGTCCATATGGATTCCGGAGGTTCGGCGAACCTGATATGATACGACGTTTCTCGCGTACCGACCAAAACGTTTCACTTCAAGACGATATGGATCAGCACAGCCAGAACCCCGCGGCCATGACGGCCACCGAGCGCCGGGCCGCCTTTTCGCTGGCCGGCATCTATGCCCTGCGCATGCTGGGGTTATTCATGATCCTGCCGGTGTTCTCGCTCTACGCCCACGAGCTGGAAGGCGCCACCCCGGCGCTGATCGGCCTGGCCATCGGCATCTACGGCATGACCCAGGCCATTCTGCAGATTCCCTTCGGCCTGCTGTCGGACCGCATCGGCCGCAAGCCGGTGATCGTGTTCGGCCTGCTGGTGTTCGCCGCCGGCAGCGCCGTGGCCGCTTCGGCCGGCGACATGCGCTGGGTGATCTTCGGTCGCGCCCTGCAGGGCGCCGGCGCCATCGCCGCCGCCGTCATGGCGCTGACCGCGGATCTCACCCGCGAGGAGCACCGCGTCAAGGCCATGGCCATCATCGGCATGACCATCGGCGCCTCGTTCGCGGTGGCCATGATCCTGGGGCCGGTGCTGAACGGCTGGATCGGCGTGCCGGGTATCTTCTGGCTGACCTCGGTGCTGGCATTGTCCGGCATCGGCGTGGTGTTGTGGGTGGTGCCGAACCCCGTCATCAGCCGCGTGCACCGTGACGCCGAGGTGGTGCCGGGCCAGTTCGGCCGTGTGCTCAGGGACGGTCAGCTGCTGCGCCTGGACTACGGCATCCTCACCCTGCACCTGATCCTCACCGCCAGCTTCGTGGTGCTGCCGCTGGCGCTGCGCGACCTGGCCGGGCTGGCGGAGGCGAAGCACTGGGAGGTCTACCTGCCGGTGCTGCTGCTGTCGCTGCCGGCCGCCATCCCCTTCATCATCCAGGCCGAGAAGCACCGGCGCATGAAAGAGGTGTTCGTCGGCGCCATCGCGGTCATCGCCCTGGCCGAGTTCGGGCTCTACGAGGTGCACGCCACGGTGCTCGGCATCGGCGCCATGCTGTTCGTGTTCTACGCCGGCTTCAACCTGCTGGAGGCCATCCTGCCGTCGCTGATCGCCAAGATGGCGCCGCCCGACAGCAAGGGCACGGCCATGGGTCTCTATTCCAGTTCCCAGTTCCTGGGCGCCTTCCTGGGCGGCAGCATCGGCGGCTGGCTGCACGGCCGCTTCGGGCTGGACTCGGTATTCCTGTTCTGCGGCGCCGCCGCCGTGCTGTGGCTGGCGGTGGCCGCCGGCATGCGCACGCCGTCCTACCTCAGCAGCCGCCTTTTGCGCGTCGACGTGGCCGATCCCGAGGCGGCGCGCCGCCTGGCGCAGCGCATCACGGCGGTGCCGGGCGTGGCCGAGGCGGTGGTCATCGCCGAGGACGGGGTGGCCTACCTCAAGGTCGATCCGCAGGCGCTCGACGAGGAAGCCCTGGGCGCCCTGGCCGCCAGCACCTGAGCACCGCCGGGGCTGGGAAGCGGCCGGCGCCGGAGGTATGATTACGGTGCTTCGGAGGGGGAGGCCCGCCGCCTCCGTCCCATCCATAACAAGGGCCCCCGGCCCGCGATCCGCACAGGGAATGTGCCCACACGCAATCAGGAGAGTTCCATGGCAAGAGGCGTCAACAAGGTTATTCTGATCGGCCACCTGGGCCGTGACCCGGAAGTCCGCTACATGCCCAGCGGCGGCGCCGTGTGCAACGTCACGCTGGCGACCACGGATGCCTGGAAGGACAAGCAGACGGGCGAGCAGAAGGAGCGCACCGAGTGGCACAACCTGGTGTTCTACGGCCGCGTCGCCGAGATCGCCGGCGAATACCTGCGCAAGGGCTCCCAGGTCTACATCGAGGGTCGCCTGCAGACCCGCAAGTGGCAGGACAAGGAAGGCCGCGACCGCTACACCACCGAGATCATCGTCAACGACATGCAGATGCTGGGCTCGCGCTCCGGCGGCAGCGCCGGCTTCGGCGAGAGCGGCGGCCAGTCGCGCGCCCCGGCCCAGTCACAGGCCGCCCCCGCCGCGGCGGCGGACGATTTCGACGACGACATTCCGTTCTAGCGCCACTGCGCGCGCCGGCCTCACTACCCGAAGCGAAATCAAGGGGTGGCCGCCACACACACGGTTGTGGCGGGGTTACCTTCGGTCACCCCGCCCTGCGTGTTCGTCAGGGCGCCTTCTTTACAACCCCTTTCTTTATAAGAAAACCATATGAGCCTATAAATATTATTATATAATTCAGGTGGTCTGGGCTCCATGTCATGAAGTATTCCGGTAACTAGATTCGGCAACCCCATGATTTCTAATTCTTTCGTTTCGAGGTACCTGTCAAAATGACGTAAGTGGCTGTCCACAAAGAAGGATTTCCGCCGTTTTCCCTTGACAAGCCGCGTACCCGCTACCTATAGTGTCGAGAAGTGGGAATAAGTGGTAATTAATGGTGCTCAGGGGCGGTTGAGGGAAACGGCGTGTTTCGTGGGGGCAGTACTGTCAATCTGGACGCCAAGGGTCGCCTGGCGCTCCCGACCCGCTATCGCGGGCCGATTCAGGAGCGCTACGACGGCCGCCTGGTGCTGACCGTCCACGACGACGGCTGCCTGTTGTTGTACCCCCAGCCCGAATGGGACGAGATCGAGCGCAAGCTGGTCCGTCTCCCCAACCAGAACCGGCGCACCCGTGATCTCCAGCGCATGCTCATCGGCTATGCCACCGACGTCGAGATGGACGGCCACGGCCGCATCCTGATCGCGCCGCGGCTGCGCGAGTTCGCCGGCCTGGACAAGCGCGTGGCGCTGGCCGGCGTCGGCAACAAGTTCGAACTCTGGGACGAGGAGACCTGGGAGCAGAAGTGCAGTGCCTGGATGGCGCAGGGCGAGGAGTCGCAAGGCGATCTTCCCGACCCGCTGGAATCGTTGACGCTCTAGATGGTGCAGGCATACGCGCACCGCCCGGTCATGCTGGAGCAGGTGCTGGAAGGGCTGCGCATAAAGCCGCAGGGACGTTACATCGACGGCACCTTCGGGCGCGGCGGCCACAGCGCCGCGATACTCGACAGGCTGGGGGACAGGGGGGCGCTGCTGGTGTTCGACAAGGATCCGCAGGCGCTCCGGGTGGCACAGGAACGGTTCGGTGACGACGCACGTGTGCACAGGTGGCACGGCAGTTTTGCGGAACTCGGCACGGCGGTGGCGGAACTCGGCTGGGCCGGCGCGGTGGACGGTGTCCTGCTGGACCTGGGGGTGTCCTCGCCGCAGCTCGACGATCCGCAACGGGGTTTCAGTTTCATGAGGGAAGGACCGCTCGACATGCGCATGGATCCGCAGGCCGGACCGGGCGCCGCCGACTGGCTGGCGCAGGCCGACGAGGCCGATATCGTACGGGTGCTGTTCGACTACGGCGAGGAACGTCATGCGCGCCGCATCGCCCGCGCCATCGTGCGCCGGCGCCAGGAGGCGCCCATCGGGACCACCGGCGAACTGGCGCGCATCGTCGCCGCCGCCGTGCCGTCGCGGGAGCGCCACAAGCACCCGGCCACGCGCACCTTCCAGGCCATCCGCATCCACATCAACCACGAGCTCGACGATTTGCGCGCCGGCCTGGAGCAGGCCGTTCAGGCGCTGGCACCGGGCGGCCGGCTGGTGGTGATCAGCTTCCATTCGCTGGAGGACCGCATCGTGAAGCGCTTCCTGCGCGCCGAGGCGCGCGGGCCGCAGCTGCCGCCGGACCTGCCGGTGACGCCGGAGGCGTTCCGGCCGCGACTGCGGCTGGTCGGCAAGCCGGTCACCGCCACGGCCGCCGAGACCGGGGCCAACCCGCGCGCCCGCAGCGCCACCCTGCGCATCGCGGAGCGCGTGGCGTGAGGGGCATGCTGGGGCTGCTGCTGGCGGCGGGGGTGGTGCTGACTGCCATCGGCGTGGTGTACGCCAAGCACCACAGCCGCAAGCTGTTCGTGGAGCTGCAGGCGCTGCAGGCGGAACGCGACCGCATGAACGTGGAGTGGGGCCAGTTGCAACTGGAGCAGAGTACCTTGACGACACACGGCCAGGTCGAGCGCGCCGCGCGCGACCGCATGGGCATGCAGATACCGGCGCCCCAGTCGGTGGTGATCCTGCGCCGATGAACAGGAAGATCAGCCACAGCCCGTTCCGGCACCGGTTGCTGACCGGCGCCGTCCTGCTGGGTTTCCTGGTGCTGGCCGGCCGGGTGGCGGAACTGCAGTTGCTCGACCACGATTTCCTCAAGCACCAGGGCGAGGCGCGCCACCTGCGCACCGTGCGCATCAGCGCCCACCGCGGCATGATCAGCGACCGCAACGGCGAACCGCTGGCCATCAGCACGCCGGTGGAGTCGGTCTGGGCCAACCCGCGCGAGCTGCTGCCGGCGCGCGAGCAGTTGCCGCGCCTGGCGCGCGTGCTGGGGCTGGACAGCGACCACCTGCTGCGCCTGCTGACGCGCCGCAAGGACCGCGAGTTCGTCTACCTCAAGCGCCACATCAGTCCCCAGCTGGCCGGCCAGGTGCAGGCGCTGGAAGCCCCCGGCGTCGCCCTGCAGCGCGAATACCGCCGCTACTACCCGGCCGGCGAGGTGGCCGCCCACCTGATCGGTTTCACCAACATCGATGACCAGGGGCAGGAAGGGCTGGAGCTGGCCTACGGCGACTGGCTGCGCGGCGAGCCCGGCGCCAAGCGCGTCATCGTCGACGGCCGCCGCCACGTGGTCGAGGACGTCGAGAGCATCCGTGCGCCGCGCCCCGGCAAGGACCTGGTGCTGAGCATCGACCGCCGCATCCAGTACCTGGCCTACCGTGAACTCAAGGCCGCGGTGCGCCAGCACAACGCCCGTTCCGGCTCGGTGGTGGTGCTGGACAGCCGCAGCGGCGAGGTGCTGGCGCTAGTCAACCAGCCCTCCTACAACCCCAACAACCGCCGCAAGCTGCACCCCGCCCGGCTGCGCAACCGGGCCGTCACCGATCTGTTCGAGCCGGGCTCGACGCTCAAGCCCTTCGTCATCGCCGCGGCGCTGCAGAGCGGCCGCTACACCGTGCACAGCCGCATCCGCACCTCGCCGGGCCTGTTCCAGGTCGGCGTCCACACCATCCACGACGTGCACGATCACGGCACCCTGGATCTGACCGGCGTCATCCGCAAGTCCAGCAACGTGGCGGCGGCCAAGATCGCCCTCAGCCTGCCACCGGAGGATTTCCACGGCGTGCTGGCGCGGGCCGGCTTCGGCACCTCGACGGGCAGCGGCTTCCCCGGCGAGGCCGACGGCTTTCTGGCCGACTACCACCGCTGGCGCGACATCGAGCGCGCCACCCTGGCCTATGGCTACGGCCTGTCGACCACGCCGCTGCAGCTTGCGCAGGCCTATTCGGTGTTCGCCAACGACGGTTATCTGGTGCCGGTGTCGCTGCTCAGGCGCGAGCAGCCGCCGCGGCTGCGCCGGGTGCTGGAAGCGTCGGTGGCGCGCCAGGTGCGGCGCATGATGGAGACCGTGGTGCAGCCCGGTGGCACCGCGCCGGCGGCGGCGGTGAGCGGCTACCGGGTGGCAGGCAAGACCGGCACCGTGCACAAGGCGGAGGCGGGCGGCTACGCCGAGGACCGCTACCTGTCGCTGTTCGCCGGCATGGCGCCGGCCAGCCGGCCGCGGCTGGTCATGGTGGTGGTCATCAACGAGCCGCGCAACGGCGAGTACTACGGCGGCAAGGTGGCCGGCCCGGTGTTCGCGCGGATCATGGCCGGCGCCCTGCGGCTGCTGAACATCGCCCCCGACGACGTGCCGCTGCTGCACACCCGCGCGCGCAGCACGGAGGGGCCGGCATGATGGCGGCGCCGCGCCTCGGCGACGGGATCTCCCTGGCGGCGTTGCTCGACGGCCTGGCGGAAGGGGCGCGCCTGCCGGACCTGATGGTGCACGGGCTGGCCAGCGACAGCCGCAGCCTGTGCGCCGGCGACCTGTTCCTGGCCGTGGCCGGGTTGCGCGACCACGGCCTGGACCACCTCGACCAGGCACTGGCGCGGGGCGCCGCCGCCGTGGTCTGGGAGCCGGCCGCCGGACGCTTGCCCGGCGAACTGCCGGTGCCGGCGGTCGCCGTCGCGGGCCTGGGCCAGCGCCTGGGCGTCATCGCCGACCGCTTCTACGGTCATCCCTCGCGGGATCTTTGCTGCATCGGCGTCACCGGCACCGACGGCAAGACCTCGGTTACCCATTTCATCGCCACCGCGCTGGCCGGCGCCGGGCGTTCCTGCGGACTGCTCGGCACCCTGGGCTACGGCCTGCCCGGCGAACTGCGCGCACCGACCCACACCACGCCGGACGCCCTGCGCCTGCAGGCCGAGCTGGCCGCCCTGCGCGACAAGGGCGCAGTCGCCGTGGCCATGGAAACCTCCTCGCACGCCCTCCACCAGGGCCGCTGCAACGCCGTGGCCTTCGATGTCGCGGTGCTCACCAACCTGAGCCGCGACCACCTGGACTACCACGGCAGCTTGCAGGCCTACGCCGATGCCAAGCGCCGGCTGTTCCGGTCGCCGGGGTTGTCGGCCTGGGTGCTGAACGCCGACGACGCCTTCGGCCGCGAGCTGGCCGCGGCGCCGCCGGCGGGCGTGCAGGTCATCCGCTATGCCCGGGGAGCCGGCTTCGACCGGCGCGCCGGTCGCGGCGAGTGGTTGCACGCCACCCGGGTGGAGTCGCTGGCGCGCGGCCTGCGGGTGACCCTCGAGACCAGCGCCTGGGGCGGTGCGGTGCTGGAGAGCCGGTTGCTGGGCGGGTTCAACGCCGCCAACCTGCTGGCGGCGCTGGGCGCGCTGCTGGCGGCGGGGACCGGTTTCGAGGCCGCCCTGGAGCACCTGGCCCGGGTGGAGACGGTGCCCGGCCGCATGGAGGCCTTCGGTGGCCCCGGCCAGCCGCTGGTGGTGGTCGACTACGCCCATACGCCGAATGCCCTGGACAACGCGCTGCATGCCCTGCGCGCCCATTGCCGCGGCGAGCTGGTGTGCGTGTTCGGCGCCGGCGGCGACCGCGACCGCGGCAAGCGGCCGCAGATGGGGGCGGTGGCCGAGGCCGGCGCCGACCGCGTGATCCTGACCAGCGACAACCCGCGCAGCGAAGACCCGCAGCGCATCATCGGGGAGATCGCCGCCGGTGCCCGCGAACCGGTCCGTCTGCAGCGTATCGTCGACCGGGCCGAGGCCATCGATGCCGCCATCGCCGCGGCCGGCCCCGACGACCTGGTGCTGGTGGCCGGCAAGGGCCACGAGGACTACCAGCAGATCGGCGCGCGGCGGCTGGCATTCAGCGACCGGGTGCGGGTGCAGCAGGCGCTGCGGAGGTGGCGCGCATGATGAGCATGGCGCTGTCGGAGGCCGCCGGCGTGCTGAACGCCGAGCAGATCGGCGAGGACGTGCACTTCGCCGGCCTGAGCACGGACACCCGCAGCCTGCGCCAGGGCAACCTGTTCGTCGCCCTGCAGGGGCCGAGCTTCGACGGCCACGACTATGTCGGCCAGGCCGATGCGCGCGGCGCGGCGGCGGCCGCGGTCAGCCGGCCGGTGGGCGGCAGCCTGCCGCTGCTGCGGGTGGCGGACACGCGCCTGGCGCTGGGCGCCCTGGCGGCCGACTGGCGGCGCCGCTTCGACATCCCGGTGGTGGCCATCACCGGCAGCAATGGCAAGACCACGGTCAAGGAAATGGTGGCCGCCATCCTGCATCGTTCCGGCCGGCCGCTGGTCACCGCCGGCAATTTCAACAACGACATCGGCCTGCCGCTGACGCTGGGCCGGCTCGGGCCGGAGCACGACTACGCGGTGCTGGAACTGGGCGCCAACCACCCCGGCGAGATCGCCGCCCTGGCGGCCATCGCGGCGCCCGGCATCGGCCTGGTCAACAACGCGGCGCCGGCGCACCTGGAGGGTTTCGGCGACCTGGAAGGCGTGGCGCGGGCCAAGGGCGAACTGTTCGAGGGGCTGGCCATGGACGGCGTCGCCGTCATCAACGCCGACGACCGCTTCGCGCCCCTGTGGCGGCGACTGGCGGGCGCGCGCCGCGTCATCACTTTCGGGCTGGAGAAGGAGGCCGACGTCGGCGGGCGCTGGCGCCCCGAGGCCGGCGGCAGCTGCATCGAGCTGTTCACGCCTGCCGGCGAGGCGGCGCTGCGCCTGCGGCTGGCCGGACGCCACAACGTCATGAACGCGCTGGCCGCGGCTGCCGTCGCGACCGCCCTGGGCGTGGCGCCGGCGCAGATCGCCGCCGGCCTGACGGCGCTGGCGCCGGTCGACGGCCGCCTGCAGCCGCAGCCCGGCCTGCGCGGCCTGCGCCTGATCGACGACACCTACAACGCCAACCCGGCCTCGCTGCAGGCGGCGCTGGAGGTATTGGCAGGCGCCGCCGGCGAGCGCTGGCTGGTGCTGGGCGACATGGGCGAACTGGGCGCCGACAGCGCCCGCCTGCACCGCGCGGCCGGCGAGGCGGCGCGCGCCGCGGGCATCGAGCGGCTGTGGACGCTGGGCGAGCTGGCGGCGCTGGCCGTGCCGGCGTTCGGCCCCGGCGCGCAGGCCTTCGAGGACAGCGATGCGCTTGTCGCCGCCTTGCAGGAAGCCGCCGGGCCGGGCGCCACCGCACTGGTCAAGGGCTCGCGCCGCATGCGCATGGAGCGCGTGGTGCAGGCCCTGACCGACACCAGCGCCCAGGTCGGGGAGGGCTGCTGACATGCTGGTCTATCTCGCCGACTACCTGAGCCAGTACTACAGCGGCTTCAACGTCTTCCAGTACCTGACGCTGCGCGCCATCTTCGGCGTGCTGACGGCGCTGCTGATCTCCTTCCTGGTCGGTCCGGCCATGATCCGCAAGCTCAGCCACCGCCAGATCGGCCAGCAGGTGCGCGACGACGGGCCGCAGAGCCATCTCAGCAAGGCCGGCACGCCGACCATGGGCGGCGCCCTCATCCTGGTGGCGGTGGCGGTGGCGACCCTGCTGTGGGCCGACCTCAGCAACCGCTACGTGTGGGTGGTGCTGGTCGTGACCCTGGCGTTCGGCGCCATCGGCTGGGTGGACGACTACAAGAAGCTGGTGCTGGGCAACAGCAAGGGCCTGTCGGCCGGCGCCAAGTACGGCTGGCAGTCGCTGGTGGCGCTGGCGACCGGCCTGTTTCTGTACGGCACGGCGCAGTCGCCGGCCGAGACGCAGTTGATCGTGCCCTTCTTCAAGCACGTCGCCATCGACATGGGCTGGTGGTACGTGGTGCTGGTGTATTTCGTGGTGGTCGGTTCCAGCAACGCCGTCAACCTCACCGACGGTCTGGACGGCCTGGCCATCCTGCCCACCGTCATGGTGGCCGGCGCGCTGGGCATCTTCGCCTACACCACCGGCCACGTGAAGTTCGCCGGCTACCTGGGCATTCCCTACATCCGCGACGTCGGCGAGATCGTGGTGTTCTGCGGCGCCCTGGTCGGCGCCGGGCTGGGCTTCCTGTGGTTCAACGCCTACCCGGCGCAGGTGTTCATGGGCGACGTCGGCGCCCTGGCGCTGGGCGCGGCGCTGGGCATCATCGCCGTGCTGGTCCGCCAGGAACTGGTGTTCTTCATCATGTCGGGCGTGTTCGTCATGGAGACGGTGTCGGTGATCCTGCAGGTGGCCTCGTTCAAATTGACCGGCCGGCGCATCTTCCGCATGGCGCCGCTGCACCACCACTTCGAACTCAAGGGCTGGCCGGAGCCGCGCGTCATCGTGCGCTTCTGGATCATCACCGTGATCCTGGTGCTGGTCGGCCTGGCGACGCTGAAGATCAGGTAGGGGGAAGGGGATGCACGAAAAAGACCAGATGGCGATCGTGGGCGTGACCTTCGTGGTCATCACGATTCTGTTGATGCTGTTGTGAGCGGGAGCGATGTCGTCGGCGGCCAGGCACATGAGTGCGACTGAACTGCAGCAGGAGAGGACCCTGGTGGTCGGTCTCGGCGAGACCGGCGCCTCGGTGGTGCGCTACCTGGTGCGCCAGGGTGTCGAGGTGGCGGTGACGGACAGCCGCGCCGAGCCGCCGCGCCTGGCCGCGCTGCGCGAGGCCCTGCCGGAGGTGCCGCTGTTCGTGGGCGGTTTCGCGGCCGACGCCTTCGCGCGCGCCGGTCGCATCGTGGTCAGCCCCGGCGTGTCGCTGGACGAGCCGCTGATCCGCGAGGCGCGCGAGCGCGGCGTCGAGGTCATCGGCGACATCGAGCTGTTCGCGCGCGCCGCGGAAGCGCCGGTGGTGGCCGTCACCGGCTCCAACGGCAAGAGCACGGTGACCACGCTGGTCGGCCGCATGGCGCAGTGCGCGGGCCGCGACGTGCGCGTCGGCGGCAACCTGGGTACGCCGGCGCTGGAGCTGCTCGGCGACAGCGGGCCCGACCTGTACGTGCTGGAACTGTCCAGTTTCCAGCTCGAGACCGTATCGAGCCTGCGCACGCAGGCCGCCTGCATCCTCAACCTCAGTGTCGACCACCTGGATCGCTACACCTCGCTGGACGACTACGCCGCCGCCAAGGCCGCCATCTACCGGGGCTGCCGCCACGCCGTCGTCAACCGCGACGATGCGCGGGTGCTGGCGCTGGCCGGCGACTGGCGGGCGGAAGATTCCTTCGGGCTGTCCCTGCCGCCGGCCGCGGGCGGCTTCGGCCTCGACGAAACGGGCGGCGAGGCCTGGCTGGTGCAGGGCGAGCGGCGCCTGCTGCCGGCCGGCGAAGTGCGCCTGCCGGGGCGTCACAACCTCGCCAACGCCCTGGCGGCGCTGGCGCTGGGCCGGGCTGCCGGCCTGCCCATGCCGGCCATGCTGGAGACACTGCGCAGTTTCGCTGGCCTGCCGCACCGCACCCAGTGGGTGGCGGAGATCGACGGCGTGCGCTGGTACAACGACTCCAAGGCCACCAACGTCGGCGCCGCGCTGGCAGCCATCCGGGGCATCCCCGGGCCGCTGGTGCTGATCGCCGGCGGCCGGGGCAAGGGCGCCGATTTCCGCGAACTGGCCGAAGGCATGCAGGGCCGGGTGCGCGGCGCGGTGCTGATCGGCGAGGACGCCCCGCGGCTGGCCGCCTTCCTGCAGGGCCGGGTGCCCTGCGAGCAGGCCGCCGACATGGACGAGGCCGTGGCCCGGGCCCGGGCGCTGGCCCGGCCCGGCGACGCCGTGCTGCTGTCGCCGGCCTGCGCCAGCTTCGACATGTTCGACGGCTTCGCCGCGCGCGGCGAAGCCTTCATGCAGGCGGTGGGGAGGTTGAGGCAGCCATGAACCTGGCCCTGCTGCTGCCCGACATGCCGACCCTGCGGGGCCGCGCCTGCCCGCGGCTGGATTTCGCGCTGCTGGGGGTGTTCTTCGCCCTGCTGGCCATCGGCCTGGTGATGGTGACCTCGGCCTCCATGCCGACCGCCGACCGCTACCATCACGGGTCGTTCTACTACACCCTGCGTCAGGCCACCTACATGGCCATGGGCCTGGGCCTGGGGCTGCTGGTGCTGCGCGTGCGCCTGGCCTGGTGGGAGCGGGCCGGCTTCCTGTGCCTGCTGCTGGCGCTGGCCCTGCTGCTGGCGGTGCTGGTGCCGGGCCTGGGCCACAGGGTCAACGGCAGCATCCGCTGGATCAACCTGGGGTTGTTCCGCCTGCAGGTGTCGGAGGTGGCCAAGCTGCTGATCCTGATCTACCTGGCCGGTTACCTGGTGCGCCACGCCGAGCAGATCCGCCAGGGCGTGGCGGGTTTCCTCAAGCCCATGCTGGTGCTGGTGTTCACCGCCGTGCTGCTGCTGCTGGAGCCGGACTTCGGCGCCACGGTGGTGTTGTTCGCCACCGCCCTGGTGATGATGTTCATGGCCGGGGTGCGGCTGGGCAACTTCGCCGCCCTGATCGCGCTCGCGGCCGGCGCCTTCACCCTGCTGGCGGTGTCCTCACCCTACCGCCTGCAGCGCCTGACCGGTTTCCTCAACCCCTGGGCCGATCCCTTCGACAGCGGTTTCCAGTTGTCGCAGTCGCTGATCGCCATCGGCCGCGGGGAGATCACCGGCGTGGGGCTGGGCGCCAGCATCCAGAAACTCTTCTATCTGCCCGAGGCCCACACCGATTTCGTGTTCGCGGTGCTGGCCGAGGAACTGGGCCTGCTGGGCGTGCTGGTGGTGCTCGGCCTGTACGCCTTCCTGGTCTGGCGCGCCTACCGTATCGCGGCGGTGGCACTGGACAACGGCAACCCCTTCGCCGCCTGGCTGGCCTACGGCATCGGCACCTGGATGGGCCTGCAGACCCTGATCAACATCGGCGTCAACACCGGGCTTCTGCCGACCAAGGGCCTGACCCTGCCGCTGCTCAGCTACGGCGGCAGCAGCATGCTGGTCAGTTGCGCGGCCGTCGCCCTGCTGCTGCGCATCGACTACGAGACGCGCTGCACGGCCGAGGGGCTGAAAGTCACCGGCACCGCGCGCGCCCGGCGCGGGCGGGTGAGGCGATGAGCGGGCGGCGCGCACCCGTGCTGATCATGGCCGGCGGCACCGGTGGCCACGTGTTCCCGGCCCTGGCGGTGGCCGAGGAACTGCGCCGGCGCGACGTGCCGGTGGTCTGGATGGGCACCCGCGCCGGCCTGGAGGCGCGGGTGGTGCCGGATGCCGGCATCCCGGTCGAGTGGGTGCGCGTCAGCGGCCTGCGCGGCCAGGGTGTGCTCAGGCGGCTGGCCGCGCCCTTCATGCTGGCCGGCGCCCTGCTGCAATCCCTGGCCGTGGTGGTACGGCTGCGTCCCGCCGCGGTGCTGGGCATGGGCGGCTTCGTCACCGGTCCCGGCGGCGTCTCCGCCTGGCTGCTGCGCCGGCCGCTGCTCATCCACGAACAGAACGCGGTGGCCGGCCTCACCAACCGCCTGCTGGCGCCGCTGGCCCGGCGGGTCATGGAAGGGTTCCCCGGCAGCCTGCCGGGTGCCGTGCACACCGGCAACCCGGTGCGCGAAGCCATCGCCCGGCTGCCGTTCGAGGCGAGGGATCCCCGGGGCCGGCGGCCGCGCCTGCTGGTGGTGGGCGGCAGCCTGGGCGCCGCCGTCTTCAACGAAACCCTGCCGCCGGCACTGGCGGGCATCGACGCCGCGCGGCGGCCGGACGTCTGGCACCAGACCGGCCTGCGCCACCTCGACCGGGCCACCGCGGCCTACCACGAGGCCGGGGTGGAGGTGCGCCTGGAGGCCTTCATCGACGACATGGCCGCGGCCTACCGTTGGGCCGACCTGGTGTTGTGCCGGGCCGGCGCCCTGACCGTCGCCGAACTGGCGGCGGCCGGCGTGGGTTCCATCCTGGTGCCCTATCCGTACGCGGTCGACGACCACCAGACCGGCAACGCCCGCTACCTGGCCGACGCCGGCGCGGCCGTGCTGCTGCCGCAGGACCAGATGACCCGGCAACGGCTGGTGCGGGAGCTGGAGGTGCTGCAGCAGCCGCAGCGCCTCAACGACATGGCGCGCCGCGCGCGCGACAAGGCCATCCCCGACGCGGCGGCGCGGGTGGCCGCATTCTGCCTGCAGGCGGCGGACGAACGGAGGGCGGCGTGACCGAACCGGCCCGACCCGTCGCACACCAGCCGGAGGCCATGGGCCGCATCCGCTGCGCGCACTTCATCGGCATCGGCGGCGCCGGCATGAGCGGCATCGCCGAAGTGCTGCTCAACCTGGGCTACCGGGTCAGCGGTTCGGACCTGCGCGAGAATGCGGTCACGCGGCGGCTGGCGCAACTGGGCGCGCGCATCCGCATCGGCCATGCGGCGGACAACGTCGCCGACTGCGACGTGGTGGTGGTCTCCAGTGCCGTGGCCGAAGGCAACCCGGAACTGGCGGCCGCGCGCGAGCGTCGCATTCCGGTGGTGCCGCGGGCGGAGATGCTGGCCGAACTGATGCGCTTCCGCTACGGCGTGGCGGTGGCCGGCACCCACGGCAAGACCACCACCACCAGCCTGGTCGCCAGCCTGCTGGCGGAAGGCGGCCTGGACCCGACCTTCGTCATCGGCGGCCGCCTGAACAGCGCCGCCAGCAATGCGCGCCTGGGCAGTGGCCGCTACCTGGTGGCCGAGGCCGACGAGAGCGACGCCTCCTTCCTGTACCTGCAGCCCATGCTGGCGGTGGTGACCAATATCGACGCCGACCACCTGTCGACCTACGGTGGCGACTTCCAGCGCCTGCGCCAGACCTTCGTCGAATTCCTGCACCACCTGCCTTTCTACGGCCTCGCCGTGCTGTGCGTGGACGACCCGGAGGTTCGCTCGCTGCTGGCCGAGGTGACGCGCCCGGTGACCACCTACGGCATCGACGCCGAAGACGCCGACGTGCGCGCCACGGCGCTGCGCCAGCAGGGCATGCAGATGCACTTCGAGGTGCGGCGCGCCGGCCGGCCGCCGCTGCCGGTGACGCTCAACCTGCCCGGCCGCCACAACGTGCTGAATGCGCTGGCGGCCATCGCCGTGGCCACCGAGCTGGGCGTGGACGATGCCGCCGTCCAGCGTGGCCTGGAGCATTTCCAGGGCATCGGCCGGCGCTTCCAGGTCAACGGCGAGGTGACGCTGGACGGCGGCAGCGTGCTGCTGGTCGACGACTACGGCCACCACCCGCGCGAGATCGCCGCCACCCTGGAGGCCGTGCGCCAGGGCTGGCCGGAGCGGCGCCTGGTGGTGGCGTTCCAGCCGCACCGCTACACGCGCACCCTGGATCTGTTCGAGGATTTCAGCGCCGTGCTGGCCGACAGCGACGCCCTGCTGGTGACCGAGGTGTACGCGGCCGGCGAGGCGCCGCTGCCGGGCGCCGACGGCCGCGCCCTGTGCCGGGCCATTCGCAGCCGGGGGCACGTCGACCCGGTGTTCGTGGAAGACGTCGAACGGCTGCCGGCGGCGCTGGACGGGGTACTGAAGGCGGGCGACGTGCTGCTGACGCTGGGCGCCGGCAGCATCGGCGCGGTGGCGGCGCGGCTGCCACGAGCCTTGTCGGGACAGGGGAAGGGAGGGGATGAGTAACCATGCTGGACAAGCGACGCATGCACATGGGCTGCGGGGAATCCCTGCAGAGCCGTTGGCGGGATACCGGCAGCGGCGGGGGCGGCGCGCCGGCGCGCGCCGGCAAGCGGAAGGTGGCGCCGGCTCGTCGTTCGGCGGCCCGGGCCGGAGCCGGCAAGCGGAAGAAATGATGGCAGCCGAACGACAAGCGCCCTTGCGCGGCGAGCTGATGCGGGACGAGCCCATGGCGGCGCACTGCAGCTGGCGCGTGGGCGGTCCGGCGGACCGCTGCTACCGGCCGGCCGATCTGGACGACCTGGTGGCGTTCCTGCGCGGCCTGCCGCCGGACGAGCCGCTGTACTGGGTCGGGCTGGGCAGCAACCTGCTGGTGCGCGACGCCGGCATCCGCGGCACCGTCATCCTGCCCTTCGGCGGCCTGGACGAACTGGTGCGCGAAGACGGTGCCCGGCTGCGGGCCGGTGCCGGCGTGAGCTGCGCCAGGGTGGCGCGCTTCGCCACCCGCAACGACCTGGTCGGCGCCGAATTCCTGGCCGGCATCCCCGGCACCCTGGGCGGCGCCCTGGCCATGAACGCCGGTGCCTTCGGCGCCGAGACCTGGCCGCTGGTGCGGCGGGTCTGGACCCTGCATCGCAGCGGCGAGTTGCGGGAGCGCCGGCCGGCCGATTTCCGGGTCGGCTACCGCAGCGTGCAGGGCCCCGCGGACGAATGGTTCGTGGCGGCCGGGCTGCAGTTGCAGCCCGGCGACGGCGCGGCGGCACAGCGACGCATCCGCGAACTGCTGGCGCGGCGCGGCGCCACCCAGCCGGTGCAGCAGCCGAGCTGCGGTTCGGTGTTCCGCAATCCGCCCGGCGACCACGCCGCGCGCCTCATCGAGGCCTCGGGCCTCAAGGGGCATCGCATCGGCCGGGCGCAGGTATCGGAAAAGCACGCCAACTTCATCGTCAACCTCGGCGGCGCCAGCGCCGCCGACATCGAGGCGCTGATCGAGACGGTGCGTGACCGGGTCGCGCGCCGGCAGGGCGTTCGCCTCGACACCGAGGTGCGCATCATCGGCGAGAAGGGAGGCGCCAGGCCGTGACGCAGGCCGACGCCGCCCGTTTCCCCGATCCGGCCCGCTTCGGCCGCGTGGCCGTGCTCATGGGCGGGCGGTCGGCGGAGCGGGACATCTCCCTGCAGGGCGGCAAGGCGGTGCTGGCGGCGCTGCGGCGCTGCGGCGTCGAGGCCGAGGCGGTCGACGCGGCCGCCGCCGACCTGCTGCAGCAGTTGCGCGACGGCGGTTACCGGTGCGCCTTCAACATGCTGCACGGGCGCGGCGGCGAGGACGGCGTCATCCAGGGGGCGCTGGAACTGCTCGGCCTGCCCTATACCGGCAGCGGGGTACTGGGTTCGGCGCTGGCCATGGACAAGCTGCGCGCCAAGCAGTTGTGGGCCGGCGTCGGCCTGCCCACGCCGGACTTCGTGGTGGTGCGCGGCGAGCCGGACCTGGCGCGGGCGCGCGAACTGGGGTTCCCGCTGATGCTCAAGCCGGTGCGGGAGGGGTCCAGCCTCGGCATGAGCAAGGTCGGGGCGGCGGCGGAGCTGGCGTCCGCCTGGCAGCAGGCGCGCGACTACGACGACACCGTGCTGGCGGAACGCTGGATCGACGGGCCGGAGTACACCGCGGCGGTGCTCGGCGACGCGGTGCTGCCGCTGATCCGGCTGGAGACGCCGCGCAGCTTCTACGACTACGCCGCCAAGTACGAGGCCGACAGCACCCGTTATCACTGTCCCTGCGGCCTGCCGGAAGTGGAGGAGCGGGCCCTGCAGCAGTTGTCGCTGCAGGCCTTCCGGGCGCTGGGGGCCAGCGGCTGGGGCCGCGTCGACCTGATGCTCGACGGCGACGGCCGGCCCTGGCTGATCGAGGTCAACACGGTGCCGGGCATGACCGACCACAGCCTGGTGCCGATGGCGGCGCAGGCCGCCGGCATGGACATGCAGGAACTGGTGTGGCGGATCCTGGAGACGAGCCTGGAGGAGGCGGCATGAAAGCCGGAAAACGACAAGCCCGGCGCAAGACCCCGCCCCGCCGCATCGACTGGCGGCCCTGGCTGCGGCCGGCCGCCGCCCTGGCGTTGTTCCTGTCGGTGACCACGGCGCTGGCGGCCGGCGTCGCCTGGGCGCTGGACCCGGCCAATCTGCCGCTGCGCGACGTGCAGGTGGCGGGCGATTTCCGCCACCTGGACCGGGCGGCGCTGCAGGCGCGCCTGACGCCCTTCCTGGACGCCGGTTTCTTCGGCATCGACGTGGCGGCCGTGCAGCGCAGCGTGCAGGACATGCCCTGGGTCGACCGGGTATCGGTGCGGCGGGTGTGGCCGGATCGCCTGGTGGTGCAGGTGCAGGAGCAGCGGGCGGTGGCGCGCTGGGGCGAGTCGGCCTACCTCAACCCGCGCGGCGAGGTGTTCGAGCCGGCGCGGCCGATTGCCGAGAGCGGCCTGCCGCGGCTCGACGGTCCGGCGGGCCGCGGCCGCCAGGTGCTGGCGGCCTACCGGCGCATGAGCGACATCCTCGCCGGCCTGCGGCTGGGCATAGACGAACTGCGCCAGGACCCGCGCCGCGCCTGGCACCTGCGGCTCAGCAACGGCGTGGCCGTGGAACTGGGGCGCGCCCGGCCGCAGCAGCGGCTGGCGCGCTTCGTGGCGGTGTATCCGGCGCTGCTGGTCTCCGGGCAGGCCGGCATCACCGCCGTCGACCTGCGTTACAGCAACGGCTTTGCCGTGCGGCGGGCGTCGCCGGCACGGGACAGACAAACGGGTTGATCGCAATGGCGAAGAAGTCGGAAAAGAACATGATCGTCGGTCTGGACATCGGCACCTCCAAGGTGGTGGCCATCGTCGCCGAGATCGCGCCCGGCGGCGGCATCGAGATCATCGGTATCGGTTCCCACCCCTCCAAGGGGCTCAAGAAAGGGGTGGTGGTCAACATCGAATCGACCGTGCACTCCATCCAGCGCGCCGTCGAGGAAGCCGAGCTGATGGCCGGCTGCCAGATCCACTCGGTGTACGCCGGCATCGCCGGCAGCCACATCCGCAGCCTCAACTCGCACGGCATCGTCGCCATCCGCGACAAGGAAGTGATGCCCGGCGACGTCGAGCGGGTCATCGACGCCGCGCGCGCGGTGGCCATACCGGCCGACCAGAAGATCCTGCACATCCTCCCCCAGGAGTTCGTCATCGACGACCAGGACGGCATCCGCGAGCCGGTTGGCATGTCCGGCGTGCGCCTGGAGGCCAAGGTGCACATGGTCACCGGCGCGGTCAGCGCGGCGCAGAACATCATCAAGTGCGTGCGCCGCTGTGGCCTGGAAGTGGACGACATCATTCTCGAACAGCTCGCCTCCAGCTACTCGGTGCTGACCGAGGACGAGAAGGATCTGGGCATCTGCCTGGTCGACATCGGCGGCGGCACCACGGATATCGCCGTGTTCACCGAGGGTTCCATCCGCCATACGGCGGTGATCCCCATCGCCGGCGACCAGGTGACCAACGACATCGCCGTGGCGCTGCGCACGCCGACCGCCAATGCCGAGGACATCAAGATCAAGTACGCCTGCGCGCTGACGCAGCTGGCCGCCAGCGACGAGACCATCGAGGTGCCCAGCGTCGGCGACCGGCCGGCGCGGCGGCTGGCGCGGCAGACCCTGGCCGAGGTGGTGGAGCCGCGCTACGAGGAGCTGCTGACCCTGGTGCAGGCGGAACTGCGGCGCAGCGGTTTCGAAGAGCTGATCGCGGCCGGCGTGGTGCTGACCGGTGGCAGTTCCAAGATCGAGGGTCTCGTGGAGCTCGCGGAAGAGGTGTTTCACATGCCGGTGCGCCTCGGCATGCCGCAGGACGTGCAGGGCCTGGTGGACGTGGTGCGCAATCCCATCTACGCCACCGGGGTGGGTCTGTTGCAGTTCGGTCACCAGAACCGCGCCCAGCGCGGCCTGGATGCCGGGCTGGGTCGTGGAGTCAGGGGAGTGTGGGAACGCATGAAGAGCTGGTTTCAGGGGAATTTCTGAACGGGACGGTTTTTTGTATTCGTGATTCGAGTCGAGAGAGAGGAGACGTGACATGTTTGAGCTAATGGATTCGTACAGTCAGAACGCGATCATCAAGGTGATCGGTGTCGGTGGCGGTGGCGGCAACGCGGTGCAGCACATGGTGGAGGCGGACATCGACGGTGTCGAGTTCATCTGCGCCAATACCGATGCCCAGGCCCTGGACAGCATGTCCGCACGCACCACCTTGCAACTGGGCGGCAGCATCACCAAGGGCCTGGGCGCCGGCGCCAATCCGGACATCGGCCGCCAGGCCGCCATGGAGGACCGTGACCGCATCCAGGCCTCCATCGAGGGCACCGACATGCTGTTCATCACCGCCGGCATGGGCGGTGGCACCGGCACCGGGGCGGCTCCCGTGGTAGCGCAGGTTGCCAAGGAGATGGGCATCCTGACGGTGGCCGTGGTCACCCGGCCGTTCCCGTTCGAGGGCGGCAAGCGCCAGGCCATCGCCGAGCGCGGCATCATGGAACTGGGCCAGTTCGTGGATTCGCTCATCACCATTCCCAACGAGAAGCTGCTGACCGTGCTGGGCAAGGACATCAGTCTGCTGAACGCCTTCAAGTCGGCCAACAACGTGCTGCTGGGCGCGGTGCAGGGCATCGCCGATCTCATCACCCGGCCGGGCCTGATCAACGTCGACTTCGCCGACGTGCGCACCGTGATGTCGGAGATGGGCATGGCCATGATGGGTTCAGGCGCCGCCAGCGGCGACGAGCGGGCGCGCGAGGCCGCCGAGTGCGCGGTCAACAGCCCGCTGCTGGAAGACATCGACCTGATGGGCGCCCGCGGCATCCTGGTCAACGTCACCGCCGGCCTCGACCTGTCCATCGGCGAGTTCGAGGAAGTCGGCAACACCATCAAGGAATTCGCCTCCGACGACGCTACTGTGGTGGTCGGTACGGTCATCGACCCGGACATGCACGACGAACTGCGCGTGACCGTGGTGGCCACCGGCCTGGGCGCCGAGGCGGTGCTCAAGGAAGACAAGCCCGTCAAGCTGGTGCAGCGCAGCCGCAGCGGTGAGGTCAACTACGGCGACCTGGACCGGCCGACGGTGATCCGCAAGCGTGTGGCGGGCGAACCGGCGCCGGCGCCGGCCACGCCGGAAGAACTGGACTACCTGGACATTCCGGCCTTCCTGCGCCGACAGGCCGATTGAAGCGGCAGAACGGGCGGCTGCGGCCCCGGGCGTGGCATAATCGCCCGGCGGTCCGTCGGCGCGCGGGAGGCGTCGGCCGGCCAAAGGACGCCGCGGCTGTGCTACCATGCCGCGAATTTTATCCGCCCGGAAACGGGTGCGCGGGCACGTGGGGGGCCTGCCAAGATCATGATCTACCAGAGAACACTGAAAAACGTCATCCGCGCCAAGGGCGTCGGCCTGCACACCGGCGACAAGGTGTACCTGACCCTGCTGCCGGCGCCGCCCGATACCGGCATCCGCTTCCGGCGCACCGATCTGGAACCGGTGGTGGAGATCAAGGCTGACTGCAGCCACGTGGGGGACACCCGGCTGTCGACCACCCTGGTCAGGGACGGCGTGCGCATATCGACGGTGGAACACCTGCTGTCGGCGTTCTCCGGCCTGGGCATCGACAACGCCCTGGTCGAGCTGAGTGCCGCCGAGGTGCCCATCATGGACGGCAGCGCCGGGCCCTTCGTGTTTCTCATCCAGTCGGCCGGGATCGTCGAACAGCAGGCGCCGAAACGGTTTGTTCGCATAAAACGGACCATAAAAGTCGAAGATGGCGACAAATGGGCGCAATTTCGGCCCTATGACGGTTTCAAGGTGGGTTTCACCATCGATTTCCGCCATCCCCTGTTTCGCGGCCGCACCCAGCACTCGGAGATCGATTTCGCCACCACGTCCTTCGTGCGCGAGGTAAGCCGTGCGCGCACCTTCGGTTTCATGAAGGATATCGAGCAGTTGCGCGAGCGCCGGCTGGCCCTGGGCGGCAGCCTGGACAACGCCGTGGTGCTGGACGACTACCGGGTGGTGAACGAGGACGGGTTGCGCTACCAGGACGAGTTCGTCAAGCACAAGGTGCTGGACGCCATCGGCGATCTCTACCTGCTCGGCCACAGCCTGATCGGGGCCTTCGAGGGCTACAAGTCGGGCCACGCCCTCAACAACCGGCTGTTGAAGACCCTGCTGGAGGACCGTCAGGCCTGGGAGACGGTGCGCTTCGGCGAGGACGAGCCGGTGCCGGCCTGTTTCACCCGGCCCCTGGGACTCGCCACCTGACGGTCC